>JANMCE010000040.1:0-30694 GCA_031360915.1 Actinomycetes bacterium
AAGGCTTACATGATCATCTCGGGCGGCGTGAACGTCTACCCGCAGGAAAGCGAGAATCTGCTGGTCACCCATCCAAAGGTGATCGATGTTGCGGTGTTCGGTGTGCCCAATGAAGAGTTCGGTGAGGAAGTGAAAGCGGTCGTACAACCGGTGACGATGCCTGCCGACGCAACTGCCGCAAAAGCCCTGGAGCAGGAGCTGATCGGGTTCTGCCGCACCGAACTGTCACCGATCAAATGCCCGCGCTCCATCGATTTTCGCGACGAGCTTCCCCGGCATCCGACGGGCAAGCTCTACAAGCGGCTACTCAAGGACGAGTACTGGGCCGCGGCCGCCGCATCGTGACCGCCCGGTACGCCTTTCTGGACCACGACGGACCAATTGCGTTTGCCCATCGCGGAGGCGCCAGCGAAGCACCGGAGAACACCATGCCCGCGTTTCAGTACGCGGTCGACCTCGGCTACCAGTACATCGAGACCGACGTGCATGCCACCAGTGACGGCGTGCTGTTGGCCTTTCATGATAGCAAGTTGGACCGGGTCACCAACATGACCGGCGTGATCCGCGAGATGCCCTACAGCGAAGTGTCCAAGGCGCTCGTCGACGGACGCGAACCGATCCCCCGGTTCGAAGAACTGCTGCTGGCCTGGCCCGACCTGCGCATCAACATCGACCCGAAAAAGGGCAACGCCATCGCTCCGTTGATCGCGTCGCTCAGGCAACACAGTGCTATCGATCGCGTGTGCATCGGCGCCTTCAGTGACAGCCGGTTGGAGACGATGCGGCGTGAGCTCGGACCGACACTCTGCACCTCGGCCGGGCCCCTGGAGACGACCAAACTGGTCGCGGCGGCCATCGGTTTGCCGATTCCCGTTCCGCACGGAATCGCGTGCGCCCAGGTGCCGGTCAAGCAGGGACCGCTCCCGATCGTGAACGCTCGATTTGTCGCATTCATGCACAGCCGCGAAATGCATGTACATGTCTGGACTATCGATGATGAGCCGGAAATGCATCGGCTCCTCGATCTCGGTGTTGACGGCATCATGACCGATCGACCTGCGCTGTTGAAGACCGTTATGCAGCGGCGCGGCACCTGGAACTGAACATCGAGACGGCATCGTGCACCGAGGGCATCCGGTCGGGGATACTGGGTGTATTCGATGATGAGGAGTTGGGGATGACGAGACTCAAGGGCGCGCTGCTGGCCGACGGACGGACGGTGGACGTTCGCATCAGAGGCGGCAAGGTGACCGAGGTTGCGTCCTCATTGAATCCGGTGTTCGGCGAGAACGATCTCGCCCTGCATGGCTACCTGTTGCTGGAGGCGGCCGCCGAGCCACATGCCCATCTCGACAAGGCCCTCACCGCCGACCGTGTCCCGAACGTCACCGGCGATCTCATGGGGGCGATCAGCGCCTGGATGGCCTACCGACCAAGCCTCACCGTGGACGATATTGCAGAGCGCGGCGAACGGGCCGCCCGCATGCTGCTCGCCAATGGCGTCACCGCGCTGCGCACTCACGTCGACGTGTCGGCTGACATAGGCACTATTGGGGTGGAGGCCATGCATCGAGTGAAGTCAGCACTGCACGGTCTGATGGACATCCAGGTTGTCGCTCTCGTGTCGGTGCCAACCACGGGTGTTGCTGGTTCGGGGAACCGCTCGGCGCTCCGGGAGGCGATGGAAGCGGGTGCCGACGTGGTCGGCGGATGTCCGCATCTGGATCCTGAGCCCGATCGCTGCCAGCGCTACTGCCTGGAGTTGGCCGGCGAGATGGGCCTGCCAATCGATCTCCACATGGACGAACACACGGGCAACCATGGTGAGCTGCGCGAGTTCGCTGCCTGGATCAAGCGCACCGGTTTCCGTTGGGGTGCCACGGCCAGCCACTGCGTCAGCCTGGGCATGATGGACGCCCACACGCAGGCGGTGATCTCAGCCGAAGTGGCCGAGGCTGGCGTGAGCGTCGTTGCGCTGCCGCAGACAAACCTGTTCCTTCAGGGTCGTGACCTGCCGGTCGGAACGCCCCGAGGTCTGACGGCGGTGCGGGCGTTGCTGAATGCCGGCGTCAACCTTGCTGCTGGGGCCGACAACGTGCAGGACCCGTTCAATACGATGGGTCGCGCCGACCCCTGCGAAACAGCGTCACTCATGGTGATGGCCGGACATCTTCTCCCCGACGAAGCCTGGCAAGCGGTGAGCAGCGCCTCACGACGGGCGCTCGGTCTGGCCGCGGCCGGCGTTGAGGTCGGAGCAGTTGCCGACCTCGTGGCTATCAGGGCCGAGTCGTTGCGAGAGGCGATTGCCATGGGTCCGACGGGCCGGGTAGTGCTGAAAGCCGGAGGAATTGTCTCAGGTTCGCTCTGATCCTTCGTTCGTCAGTTCACAGTGCGTTAACGTTTCCAGAGGGCACTGTGATCGGCGCGCTCACTATGTTGAGGGGAATGATGTTGAGTACAGGATCAGCTGAGAGTCGGCTCGCCGGTCTGCCTGCACCGGGGGTGGGCCTGCCTGCCCTCACCTTCGATCGCGTCGGCATGACGTTTCCAGACGGAACAGAGGCGCTGCAGGACATCTCCTTCGACGTAAAGCCGGGCGAATTCGTCACGGTCGTAGGTCCGTCAGGCTGCGGGAAGTCGACGCTGCTGCGTATTGCTTCCAACCTCACCCCCAACACCAATGGCACCTGCTCCATCGACCGTTCCTCCATTGGCTACGTGTTCCAGGACGCCACCCTTCTGCAATGGCGCACGGTGCGCCGCAACATCGAACTGCTGGCTGAATTGCACGGGCATAACGCCGCAGCCCGCAGACAGCTTTCCGAAGAAGCCATCGACCTGGTCGGGCTGCGCGGCCATGAGAACAAGTACCCCAAGCAACTATCGGGCGGCATGAAAATGCGCGCCTCGCTGGCCCGCTCACTGGTCTTGAAGCCGAAAGTATTCCTGTTCGATGAGCCCTTCGGTGCGCTGGACGAAATCACCCGTGAACGCCTCAACGACGAGTTGCTGCGCCTGTTTCAGATCGAACGCTTCGCAGCGCTTTTCATCACCCACTCCATTTACGAAGCAGTGTTTCTCTCGACCCGAGTGCTAGTGATGTCGGCTCGACCGGGCAAAATAATCGCCGAGTTCAAGGTGCCGTTCGCCTATCCCAGAGACCACGACCTGCGATTCGACCCTGAGTTCACCAAACTCTGCGGCGAAGTCAGCCACGCCCTCCGGGAGGCCCACGCATGAGAATGACCGATCCAATGCCGGGGGCACATGCAGGCCTGACCTTGTCCGCATCGGAGCTGGCCGATGCCCCCGTGAACGCCGGACCGAAGCGTCGTCAGCTCGTCGATCTCCTCGGACCGTTTGTGGTCTTTGTCGTCTTCATTGGCGTCTGGTACGCATTGGCTTACGGCATCGAGGGCAACTTCGCGCCCAACGGCAAACCGCTGCTTATTCCTGCACCCCATCAGACCTTTTCTGGCGTCAGTGCGGTGCTCGGCAAGATCTGGAGTTCCACCCAGATCTCCTTCTGGACGGCGTTGCTAGGTCTCGCCATCGCCATAATGCTGGGCGTCGGACTGGCTATCGCTATGAGCCAAGCGCGGTGGGTCGAGCGGGCGCTCTACCCCTACCTTGTTGCGTTGCAGGCCGTCCCGATTCTGGCCATGATCCCCCTCATCATCGCCATCTCCGGTGCCAACTTCCGCAGCCGTGTCATCACCACCGTCTTGATCTCGATCTTCCCGATCGTGTCCAACACCTTGTTCGGGTTGCTTTCAGCTGAACGCAACCAACACGACCTATTCACACTCAACCGCGCTACTCGCTGGACCCGGCTCAGCAAGCTGCAGCTTCCCGCAGCGATGCCGGCCATGTTCACCGGCTTTCGCATCTCGGCTGGTCTGTCGGTCATCGGCGCGGTGGTCGGCGACTTCTTCTTCGCCAAGGGTAACCCAGGGCTTGGACGCCGTATCAACGACTACTTTTTGAACAATCAACCGAGCCGTATGACCACCTGCGCAATTATTGCTGCACTGCTCGGCATCTTGTTCTTTGTGACTTTCGGATGGATCTCGAACATGGCCGTTGGCCACTGGCATGAGTCCAGCCGTAAGGATGCGATCTGACTCCGTATCGCAGGCAGTGCCGCATGATCCACCACACTTCAATCAGGGGGATATTCCTTTCATGATCACCAAACGTTCTGCCGCTCTTGGGTTCGCCCTTGCCGGCTCACTTCTCGCCGCCGGTTGCGGTAGCAGCTCCACCAAGGCCGCCACCGGGGGTGCCGCCAAGGAAGGCGCCCTCAAAGGCGTCTGCCCCGACAAGGTCGTTGTCCAGACCGACTGGTTCCCCGAGGCCGAGCACGGTGCCACCTACCAACTGATGGGCCCCGACTTCAAAACCTCGAAGGACACCGGCGCCACACTTGGTACCCTCACCTACCAAGGTAAAGCGCAAGGTGTGCAGTTCGAAATCCGCGCCGGTGGTCCGTTCCTGGGGGACCAGACCGTCACCAGCCAGATGTATAAGGACAAGTCGATTCTTCTCGGCTTCATCTCCACCGACGACGCCGTGAAGTTCAGCAACGACACGCCAGTTGTTGCTGTCGTTTCGCTGCAGGAGAAGAGCCCGCAGGTCATCTTGTGGGACAAGAAGAAGCACCCGACGCCAAAGAGCATCGCCGACATCGCCAAAGAAGTTGACACCATCACCGTGTTCGGCGGCTCGACCTACATCGAGTACCTCATTTCTGCTGGCGTCGTCCCCAAGGAGAAGGTCGACTTCAACTACAAGGGTGACAAGATCCTGGCTAAGCCCGGCAACGACAAGACCGCCCACCAAGGCTTCGCTACCGCCGAGCCGTACGCGTACTCCAAGCTCGAGACCGGTGCCATCGACATCGGCTTCGGTCTGGTGAACGACGCCGGCTGGAACCTGTATCCCGAGTCGCTGTCGGTTCGTGCCGATGCGCTGAAGGATGCCCCCACCAAGAAGTGCCTCGCCGCTCTGGTTCCGATGTTCCAGCAGTCGCAGATTGACTACATCAAGGACCACGCTGCAGCCGACAAGATCATCATCAGTGCAACGACCACCTTCGACACCTTCTGGAAAGAAGACCAGGGTGCCACCGACGCATCAGTGAAGTCGCAGCTCGAAATTGGCATGATCGGCAACGGCACCAACTCGACCCTTGGTGACTCCGAAGACGCCCGATTGGCTGACTTCATCAAGAAGGCCACGCCGGTGTTCGAAGCACAGAAGATCAAGGTGAAGGCTGGCCTCAAGCCTTCCGACATCGCCGACAACAGCTTCATCGACAAGGCCATCAGCTGGAAGGGCTAACCACCTAGCAAGGAACGGCCGGGCCCTCTGCGGGCCCGGCCCTTATCCTTTATTGCGCACCGGATTGATCGATTGCCGAGCGAAGCGAGAACGAGCGCCAGGGAGCGGTAGCGACCCAGCGAGGCATGTTATGGCCGATAGGTGAAGGCGGCGACTTCGCCCAAAGCTTCGGCCAGACCGCGTACGGCGCCTTCGAAGAGTTGTTTGCCCAACTCTGCTGTGGCGGGGGTGGGGTCGCCGATGTAGCCGTCGTCGTGAAAGTCGTTGCTCATCCAACTGAACGCCACCTTGCCACCGAAACGCACGTAGCGATTGTCGGCGATGTGCTCGGGGACGCGTCGTTGAGCCACGCTCATGTCGACCAACTCGGGCGCAAGGTGCAACATGATGGACGTCTCGTCAGTTCCTCCGTGGACGCCCATGCCCAGCTCGGACGGCGGCGACTGGCCACCCTGATCCGGGGGAACTCCCGGATGGGTGAGGAACGAGATCAGTCCGTGCTTGAGACGAAGCTCGCGGTTCATCATGTTCATCAACGATGAGTTGCCGCCGTGCCCGTTCAGGAACACGATCTTCTTGACGGGCATCTTGGCAATGCTGCGACCGATGTCGTCCACCACGCGCATCATGGTTTCGGCCGACATCCAGAACGTGCCTGCCGACCAGGCGTGCTCGTTCGACTTGGTATATGCAAGCGGTGGAAGCAGCCACACGTCGTGCTCGTCCCCCACCGCATCCACTGCGCCTTCCGCGACGGCCTGAGCGATGACCAGATCGGTGTTGAAAGGCAGGTGTGGACCGTGCTGTTCAATGGCTCCGAGGGGCATCAGCAGCACTGATCGTTCCGTAATCAACCGGGAAATGTCGGGGGCACGAAGTCGATCGAGATGTCTGTCCTTTGGCACGAGTAGGACGCTACATGCCTCGTTCGGTCCAACCGGCAGACGAGTGGTGAGCTGTGCCACACTCGGCGGATGAGCGCAGCTGACTATGACGCCATCGTTATCGGCGCCGGGCACAACGGACTCATCTGCGCCGCCTATCTGGCTCGGGCTGGTCGGCGAACCCTGCTGGTAGACGCCCGCGCCGAGGTCGGCGGTTGCGCCGCGACGGTCACTGCGCTCGGCAATGCTCGGGTCAATATCTGCAACTGCGACCATCGCGTGTTTCGTTCCACGCCCATCATGGAAGAGCTCGGCCTCGCGGCCCACGGCCTCAAGTACCTCGACGTCACGCCCGGCTGGGTCAACATGGCCCACGACGACCGACCCGCTTGGTTCCTGTTCCACGACTACGACCGCACCCTCGACGCCCTGCGCTACACCTACCCCGGTGAAGTTGCGGGCTACCAGCAATACGTAAAGGACGCGCTGCCAATCGCCAAGCTCGTCCGTGACGTGGCCAACGAAACCCCGTCACCCGGCTCGCTCGCCAAGAAAGCTATTGCCCACAAAGGTCGCGGTCTGACCACCATGATGAAGTGGTCACGCATGAGCGTCGGCGATGTGATGCGGTCCTATTTCAAAGCCGAAGCCCTGCTCGCGCCAGGTATTGCCATGGGCCCCGGAGTGTGGGGGCTCTCCCCCGAAACGCCGGGTACGGGCCTCGGCGCCATCACCTACGCGCTCGAGCACGCCGGATCGGTGGGGCGTCCGATTGGTGGGAGTGGCGCAGTGCCCGAAGCGGTTCTGGCCAGCTTTTTGCAGGCGGGCGGAACGGTGCGAACAGCCAGTCGGGTCGAGGCCATTCTGTGCGAAGGACCTGCCGCCCGAGGCATCCAATTGAATGACGGCACGCTCATCACCTCACCGGTCGTGGTGTCGGCGTGCGACCCGCACGCAACGTTTGTCGGGTGGCTGAAGAACCCGCCGGCCAGCGCGAAGTTAATGGTGGACAAGTGGCGCACGCTGCCGGTGCAGGACGGGTACGAAAGCAAGATCGACGCGGTCGTCGGCGAACTGCCGATCTACCGTCAGGTCGATTACAACCTGGCCGATCGCCTCGGCATCAATCCGGCGCTCCCGTCGGCCATCATCGGGCCGCCCCTGGCCGACATGCATCAGGCGTGGCTCGACAGCGCCAAGGGCAAGGTGGCCGACAAGCCGATCTTCATCGTGAATCTGCCCTCCGTACTTGACCCCACCATGCGGGTACCAGGAGCGGACGGTGGCCACGTGCTGAGCCTCGAAGCCCTTTACACGCCCTACAAGCTGAAGGGCGGTTGGCCGACGTCCACCGAGCCCGAACGCTGGCTCAGTGTGTATGCCTCGATGGTGCAGCCCGGCTGGTCATCGAGCGTGCGCCGCATGCGGACCATGACCCCCGATATCTACGAGACCGACTTCCACCTGCCCCGTGGCCACGCCACCAGTTTCGCCGGCGGACCACTGGCCGCCATACGCGGCAAAGACCCCGAACTCACCCGCTACCAAACACCAGTGAAGGGCCTCTACCTCACCGGCGCCGCCACATTCCCCGGCGCCGGCGTATGGGGCGCCAGCGGCCGCAACGCCGCCCACACCATCCTCAGCGCGTGAAGCGATCTACCGAGCTTCGACCAGCGAGGGCCATCTTTGCGGCGAGCCAACCGAGGCATGTGTAGGAGACTGCTGAGTAAGTCGTTCTTTCTGATGGGGTGAAGTGGGGCAGCCGCGGGTTGCTGGCGGGGTGTTTTGGTCTGAGTCCCTACGGGTTAATGACAAGTCACAGTTCACATTCGCCGGAATGGCTGGTGAGTTCAGACTGTACGTTCACCCTGATGGACCCAACAGAATCGGTCGATGCGAGCGAAGCCGCAACACATGCCGTCGTCGTCTGCCCCCACTGTCCACTGATTGGAGAACGCTCGCAGGAGGAACCGGCAGATAGTGAACGTCGGTGTCGACGTCATCTGCAAACCGTCGGAGTTCCCCACCGACCGGTAAACAACGAGATTGCTTAGCAGCCTCCTAGGTTTCGGGGACGCCGTGGCCGGCGATTGGTGGCTGCGAACTCCAGGGGAACTCGATCCATTTATCGGTCTTTTTCCAGATGTACTGCACCGGCACGATGTTCCAGGGCTTCTCGTAAAGCACCGCGGTGCGCAGCTCACCGACCTTGCCCTCGCAGAAGCTGTTGATCAGCTTGAGTGTGTTGCCGGTGTCGGCGACATCGTCGGCAATCAGAACTTTGGCGTCGGCGAGCAGACTGATATCAGGCACCGGCGGCAGGATCATGGGCACGTCAAGGCGCTCATCGATCCCGGTGTAGAACTCGACGTTCATCGTGTAGAGGTTCTTGATACCAAGGGCGTACCCGAGCGCTCCGGCCACCAGCAGGCCGCCTCGAGCGATGGCCAAGATCATGTCGGCCTCGAACCCATCGTCGGCAATGCTCTGGGCGAGCGAGCGAGACGCCTCGCCGAAGGTGGTCCAATCGAGAATTTCGCGGGGTTCCGACACGGCTCCGACGTTAGCCTGGAGGCCCGCCTCAACTGGATTCGATCAGCCGCCGACGCGATCACGGCTGGCGATGACTGCGTCCACCTCGATCTCGACCTTCCACTGAGGATTCAAGAGCGCGGCGACCACGACAGTGGTGTTAGCTGGCCGGGTTTCGGAGAACAGCTCACCGTGGACGGTACTGATGGCATCGAAGTCGGCTGCGTTGGTCAGAAAGATTCGGGTCCGGACCACGTCCTTCAGCGATCCGCCCGCCTCAATCAACGCGTGGCTGATGGTGGCAAAACACTGACGAGCCTGGTGGGCAGGGTCAGGGTCAATGGTGCCATCGGGCCACTGGGGTGCCGTACCCGATACCCAGACCTGACTACCCACGCGAACGGCTCGGCTGTAGCCGATGATCAGTTCCCAGGGCGAGCCCGACGAGATGCGTTGATGTTCCATTAGACTACTTTCATACCAGGCACCACACCTGGGTTGGGTGGATACTGCGGGTCGATCTCCTTCAGGTGCTCAAGCAGAATAGTTGCAACTGCAACGTCTCTCACCCACTTGCGATCGGCTGGCACGACGTACCACGGAGCGTCGGGAGTAGACGTTTTGTTGATGGCGTCCTGGTAGGCAGCCATATAGTCATCCCATCGTGCCCGGTCCTCAAGGTCACCCGCACGAAACTTCCAGTTCTTCTTGGGGATATCGACGCGCTCCTGCTGGCGGACACGTTGCTCTTCTTTGGAGATGTGCAGGAAGATCTTGATGATCTCGGTACCCTCGTCGGACAACATCTGTTCGAAGTTGGCGATGTGTTGGTACCGTTTCTTCCACCGTTGAGGGGCGACAAATTCGCGCACCCGCACGACCAGCACATCTTCGTAGTGGCTGCGGTTGAAGAGCACGATCTCACCCTTGCGCGGACATTCGTTGTGCACCCGCCAGAGGTAGTCCTGCTCGGTCTCGCGGCCGGCAGGAACCTTGAATGACACGACGCGCACGCCGGTTGGGTTCAGCGCACCATGGAGGCCGCGAACGGCACCATCCTTGCCGCCCGCATCCATTGCCTGGATGACCAAAAGCACACCGCGCTTGCCTTCGGCATGAAGACGGGTTTGCAGTTCGGTGATGTCGGGCTGAATCTTGGCCAATTCGGCCATGGCGGCCGTCTTGTCGGCCAGCCCAAGGGTGGCGTCGGTCGACATTTTCGCGAGCCGGACAGGACTGCCCTTCGCAATACGCAGGTCGTCAATCTTCATGGCTTGCAGGTTAGGTGTTGCAGGCGATGTAGTCGTACGGGCAGTGACGACAGCGGTTTCCACAGCACGAGCCGCGTTCACGCAGCGCCACCTCCGTGAAGACGTCAAAGCCCGTCTGCGGATCGCGGTACGTTGGCTCGCCACGCTCCACCGCGGCCGCGTGGGCCTCGCACGCCGCCACTGAGAGAGGATTACCCACAGGTAACAACGTTACCCGAATTTTCTTTCCAGCGGCGTTACCGATGAGTAGCGAAGCATGTCGCTTCGTGGCACACTTGTGCCGGAGGTCACAAAAGGTTCGGTCGTGGTGTGATTTTCAACGCGTAGGCGCAGGCGGTCACGAGAGTCCAAACACGGGAGCCCAGCTCCCACATTTAGGGGGGATTACATGAAGAATCGTTCAACCGGAAGTAGCCGCAATCGAGTGTTCACGGTCGGGCTGTTGAGCATGGCCTTCGTCGCTGCGGCTTGTGGTGGCAGCAGTAAGTCGTCAAGCTCACCGACCACTGCGGCAGGCACCGCCACGACTGCGGCCGCAACGGCGTCGTCCGACGCCTCGACCACATCCGCGGCTCCCGTCGTGACGACCCCACAGACGGCCATCACGACCGCAGCGCCCGCACTGACGACAACCGTGGCGCCGGCAGACAAACCCGTCGTCGGCGGGGAACTCCGGGTTGCGCTCGAGTCGGGTATCAGCACGCTCGATCCGGCCAAGGCACTCATCCAACCTGCCGACCGGCTCGTCGGCCTCGGAGTTTTCGACCCGCTCGTCTCCTTCGACAAGGACAACAAGTTCGTGCCCTACCTCGCCGAAAGCATCACGGCGGCCGACGACCTCAAATCCTGGACCGTCGTATTGCACAAAGGTGTCAAGTTTCAGGACGGCACCGACCTCAATGCCGATGCCGTCATCGCCCACTGGCTGCGCATGGCCGATCCGGCCACGTTGAGCAACAATCAGGCGCTGGCAGCCAGTCAAAAGCCGTCGAAGAAAGACGAACTGACGGTCGTCTTCACGATGGACAAGCCGTCGGTTGGTTTTCCGAACGACCTGACGACCTCGATGGGCCTCATCCCGTCGCCCACTGCCGTAGCCAAGGACCCGGCCGGATTCAGCCAGAACCCGGTTGGCACCGGGCCCTTCAAGGTCACCAAGTTCGAATCAGGTGGTGTCGTCGTGATCGAAAAGAACGCCGGCTATTGGAAGAAAGATGATGCCGGGGTGCAACTCCCCTACCTCGACAAGATCACCTTCACCGGCGTTGCCGACACCCAGAAGCGGTTGCAAGCCCTGCAGAACGGCGAGTTCGACCTCATACAGACTGCCGACGCCGCAACCGTCGTGGCGGCCGAGAAAGCTAAACTGAAGGTGCAGCGGGTGACCGGATCGTCATCCACCACCCTTATGTTCAACAACAAGACGGGTCCGACCGCCGATGTGAAAGTACGTCAGGCACTGGCCGCTGCGATCGACCGCGACACCATCAACCAGCTCGTCTACGACGGATCAAGGGTTCCCTCCTACAGCGTCTTTGCAGTCGACTCTCCATTCTTGAAAAAGGACAGCGGCAATCCGAAGTTCGATCTTGAGAAGGCCAAGGGTCTGGTGAAGGAAGTCGGCAAGCCGATCGAGATCACGGCCGAGTGCATCCCCACTCCCGAGGCGAACAGCTTCATGGAATTGTTGAAGCAGCAGTGGGAAGCTGCGGGCATCAAGGTCACCCTCAAGTCGCAGGATCAGGGAGCCTACGTGACCCGCATTGTCAAGCGTGGTGGTGACTACCAGGTGGGCTGCTTCCGAAGCAACCAATTCGCCGAACCCGATCAACTCCGCGGCACCTATTTTACCGACGATCAGAACAACTACACGTTCTTTTCCGATCCGGAGGTGGACAAGGCATTCCTCGAAGGCAACTCCACCACCGACTTTGCCAAGCGCAAGGCCGCCTACGACAAGGTGCAGATCGGGCTGGCCGCCGGGCTCCCCGGTGTGACGCTTATGTACGACGTGTTCGGCAACATCACCTCTGACAAAGTCTTCGGTTTGCCAACCCCCGAAGCCAGCGCCCTCGGTCTGATCAAACTGACCGCTGTCTACCTGAAGAAGTAACGAAAGCAACCCGGTAACAGCGTGAAAATCAGCACAAAACTCGGCGTGTTGGCGCTCACCGTTTTCCTCGTGTCGCTCGTCACGTTCATGATCTCTCTGCTCTTGCCGGGTGATCCGGTGGCCATCGCGCTCGGTACTTCCTACAACCCGAACACGGCTTCAGGTCGGGCGCAGATCACCGAGGTCCGCAAGGAACTGCGCCTCGATCGGGCCGTGCCGATGCGATACCTGCTCTGGGCCAAGGGTGCTGCCACGGGCGACCTCGGCCGAAAGGTGGGCAGCTCGTCGGGCGGGGTCCAGACGACACGGATCCTGAAGGAGCGCCTGCCCGTCACCCTGGAAATCATGGTCCTCACCCAGATCGTGGCGATCCTGCTGGCGATTCCCCTCGGAATGCTCAGCGCGTATCGAAAAGGGAAAGCCACCGACAACATCATCACCGGTGGATCGTTCGCCATGCTGGCCCTGCCGAACTTCGCGCTGGGCCTTGTCCTGGTGTACATCTTCAGCGTCAAACTGAAATGGCTGCCGAGTGTCGGCTACACCAGGCTCACCGAGGACCTGGGCAAAAACCTTCGGTCGATGGTGATCCCGGTGCTGACCCTCGCACTCGGGCTCGCGGCCGTATATACCCGACTGTTGCGCAGCGAGATGACCGCCACTCTTCAGGAGGACTTCATCCAGATGGCGACCGCCAAGGGCATCAAGCCCTGGCGGGTGCTGTTCGGCCATGCCCTTCGCCCATCGTCGTTTTCTCTGCTCACCGTCATCGGAATCAATGTCGGCGCCCTCATCGGCGGCGCAGTCATCATGGAACAATTGATGTCGATCAACGGCGTTGGATCGGCCCTGGTCGAATCGATCTTCCAGCGTGAGTATCAGGTCGTGCTCGGGCTTGTCCTTGTCATCACCATCTTCTACGTGGTCGCCAATTTCATCGTCGATCTGCTCTACACCGTCCTCGACCCAAGGATCCGCCGTGGCAGTACTCGCGCCTGACGCCGGCGGCCGTGCTCGCCGCAGATTCGACGTCCGCCTGTGGCTGCCGACCGCGTGGATCGCGCTGGTGGCAATCCTTGCCATGACGGCACCCTGGCTGCACAGCGTGCTTTTGATCCGTTTAAAACCGAACGCCAAGACGCTCGGTAAGGCCGGTCAGCTGCCGAGCATGAAGTTCTGGCTCGGTACCGACCAGATCGGCCGAGACATCTTCAGCCGCCTGGTGTGGGGCGGACGGGTCGCCCTGGCGGTCGGCGTGGTCGCAGTGGTCGTCGCCATGGTGATCGGTGGGACACTCGGCCTGGTCGCCGGTTTCTACCGAGGCAAGGTCGAGGTCGTGCTTAACACCATCGTGAACACACTGCTGGCATTCCCAGCGCTGGTTCTTGTGTTGGCCATCATCACCTTCCTCGGCCACAACCTGTGGAATATCGTAACGGCGATCGCCATCGTCGGAATCCCAGCGTTCGCCCGCATCGCCTACGCCAATACCCTTGCCGTATCCCAACGCGAGTACGTCCTGGCGGCCCGATCGCTCGGCGCTAAGAATGGACGCATCCTGTTTCGCGAGGTGCTCCCCAATGTCATCCTGCCGCTTTCGGCTTTTGCGCTCGTGGTGACGGCGGTGGCCATCGTGGCCGAGGCCGGGCTTGCCTTCCTGGGCCTCTCGATCGAACGGCCCAAGCCAAGTTGGGGCTCGCTAATCGACGACGGCCGTAAGCTTCTGGTGAGCAAGGGCGTCTGGCACGTGAGTTTCATACCGATCATCTGCATGTTCCTGACGGTGCTCTCCATAAATCTGATCGGTGACCGCCTGAGGACCCTGATCGATCCACGGGAAGCCAAAGTATGAGCGCTGATCACTTGTTGGTCGTCGAAGACCTGAAGACCCATTTCAAGACCGGCGCCGGGGTGGTGCGGGCGGTCGATGGTGTGTCGCTCACACTCGATCGCGGAAGGGCTCTCGGCATCGTGGGCGAGTCCGGGTCCGGCAAGAGCGTGCTGTCGCGCTCGATCATGGGCCTGCTGCCCGGGTCCAACGTCCTGCGTTCGGGCTCGGTCAAACTTGATGGTCACGAGCTCATGGGGCTCTCGCGCAGTGACATGCGGTCCTATTGGGGCCAGACCATGGCGATGGTCTTCCAGGACCCGATGACGTCACTCAACCCGGTAATGAAGATCGGCAAGCAGGTGGGTGAAGGTCTACGCCGCACGCTCGGCATGAGCAAGCGGGATTCCATCGAGACGGCCGAACGCTTACTTACCGACGTAGGCATCCCCGAGCCCGCCCGTCGGCTCAACGAATATCCTCACCAGCTCAGCGGCGGAATGCGCCAACGCGTCACCATCGCCACCGCCCTGTCGTGTGGCCCCTCGTTGTTGTTCGCCGATGAGCCGACCACCGCTCTTGACGTCACCGTACAGGCCCAGATTCTTGACCTGTTGGCGGCGCAGCAGCACGACCGCAACATGTCGATGATTTTGGTCACCCACGATCTTGGCGTGGTGGCCGGACGCACCGACGAGATCGCCGTGATGTACGCCGGGCAAATCGTCGAACGAGCACCAACGGCCAGCCTGTTCGCCAACATGAAGATGCCGTACACCGAAGCTTTGATGAAGAGCATCCCCAAGCTGACCGACAAGGCCCACACCCGCCTCGACAGCGTGGGCGGGCGACCGCCGAACCTCATCTCACCGCCGGCCGGCTGTCGGTTCGCACCCCGCTGCCCCTACGTCAGCGAGCGCTGCCTCACTGAGCAACCACCGCTCGTCGAAGCAATCGAATCTCCCGGTCACTACTTCCGCTGCTGGTATCCCGTTGGTTCCCCCGAACACACTGATGCGGTACGTAGGCGTGAGTCGCTGGCTGCCTTGGCGGGAGGGAACTGATGGCTGGAACTGGCAAGGCGCACCTCCACAACGGTGACGACACCATCTTGCGGGTCGAAGATCTCCTCGTTGAGTTCAAGACCGAGGAGCACGGCAAGAAAGTGCACGCAGTTACCGGTATTTCGTTCGACGTGCTGAAGGGTGAAACCCTCGGCCTTGTCGGCGAGTCGGGCTGCGGGAAGAGCACCACCGGCCGGGCCATCATGCAGATCCCGCGACCGACAGGCGGCTCGGTTGTGTTCGAGGGACGCGAACTGACAGCGCTTCATGGAGAAGAGCTACGCAAGCTGCGCACCGACGTGCAGATGATTTTCCAGGACCCGATCTCATCACTGAACCCGCGTCGCAAGGTGATCGATATCGTGGCCGAGCCGCTCCACATCTGGGGTATCGGCACCAAGGAAGAACGCATCGCCAAGGCCCGCGCCACCCTCGCCGCCGTCGGTATCGACCCCGACCAGGCCGGCGACCGGCGCCCGCATCAGTTCTCCGGCGGCCAGTGCCAGCGCATCTGCATCGCCCGGGCACTGGTTCTCGACCCGCGCCTCATCATCTGCGACGAGCCAGTCTCCGCCCTCGACGTGTCGGTGCAGGCACAGGTGCTCAACCTGCTCGAAGACCTGAAGGCCCAGTTTGGTCTTACGCTCGTGTTCATCGCCCACGACCTGGCCGTGGTGAAGAACGTCAGCGATCGGGTAGCCGTCATGTACCTCGGCAAGATGTGCGAGGTCGCGCCGTCCGACGATCTGTACCGCGAGCCGCGCCATCCGTACACAACGGCACTCCTAAAGGCCATTCCGGTACCGGACCCGACGGTACGTCCGGACGGGGCGGTACGACTGCGGGGCGAGATCCCCTCTCCGGTCGCTCCCCCGTCAGGCTGTCGCTTCCGCACCCGATGTCCATCGGCCGACGCGATATGCGCCGAGCAGGAACCGCAGCTCATCCAGGTCGGCCACGAACACTTCGTCGCCTGTCACCACCCGGTCCCGGTTTCCGGCTTGGTGGACGCGGCACAGTAGATTTCTTCTTCTTGACCCTCGAAGCCCCACGCACCCTGGCTGAACTGTGTCCGCTGCTACGGCGCCATCAACATGGCCCCTTCGACCCAACCATGACTCTCTCCGCCACCGAGTTCTGGCGCGCCGCCCGCACCCCCGACGGACCCGGAACCCTCCACATCTCGTGGGCTGATGACAACCTGTCAACGATGGCGTACGGCGCCGGCGCCTCGTGGCTGATCGACAGCGTGCCCGCCCTGCTCGGCGCGACCGATGCTGCTACCGACATTTCCCCGCACCATCCCGCCGTCGCCAAGGCTCTCCATCAACACGGGGTGCCCACAATGTCGGCCAGCGGGTTGGTGCTCTCCGATCTGATCCGGTCCGTCCTGGGTCAGCGGGTCACCAGCGTTGAAGCTGTCCGTCAGTGGGGCGCGTTGTGCAAGCACACGTTGGAACCGGCACCGGGCCCGGTTGAGTTGAAGCTGCCGCCAAACCCACTGATGCTGGCCACCACCCCAAACTGGCAGTACCACCGCATGGGCATCGAACGGCGACGCGCCGACACCATTGCCGCGGTCTGCCGACACGCCGCTCGGGTCAACGAGGTTGCCGAGATGAGTATCGCCGACGGCTACCAGCGGCTCTTGGCCCTGCCGGGTGTGGGGCTTTGGACGGCGGCGTGCACCATGTTGACGGCGATGGGCGACCCCGACGCGGTCCCGGTCGGCGACTTCCACGTGAAGAACGTGGTTTCGTTCGCGCTCGCCGGTGAGCCTCGCGGCAGTGACGAGCGTATGCTCCAACTCCTTGCTCCCTATGCTGGCCACCGCGGCCGTGTGCTCGAGTTGCTGAGTGCCGACGGATGGCAGGCCCCCAAGTACGGGCCGAAACAACCCATCCGGTCTATCGCCCGATGGTAGCCGTGGCCGCTCGTACCGAAATGCCGTACGCCAATATCACGCCAGTGGCCGGGACCGACACCCCAGCGTGGCGACACGCCCTGACCTGGGGAGTCATCACCTATCTCGTGTCTCGCGTGATAGTCATTGCCGGCGCCGCTGCGGTGTCCGCCGCCAAGGTGTCGGCCGTGGTCGAGTGCGAGAATCGCGGTGTTGAGATATGCGCGTCGCGGCCCCGAAGCGCAGCGGCGGGCATCATTGAAGCCCTCACCTCATGGGACGGGCAGTGGTACTTCTCATTGATTCGCCGTGGCTACCCGACCTCAGTACCGGCCCACATCACCTACGCCCAGCCCGAGGCGCGTGCAGCGTTCTTCCCGCTGTACCCGTGGTTGGTGCGGGCGGTCGATGTGGTCTTGCCAGGCAGCGATGTCACCGCCGCGCTCGTGGTGAACTTCTTCCTGGGCCTGGCGTTTGTCGTCGCCATGGGTGCGTTAGCCCGCGCCTGGAGCGGTGTCGAAACGTCGAAGCGAACCATGATGATCGCGGCGCTCTACCCCGGCAGCTTCGTATTGTCGTTTGCGTACAGCGAAGCGCTGTTCCTTCTGCTCGCCGCCGTATCGATGTTGGCCTGGCATCGACACCGTTACCTCATCGCCGGTCTCCTGGCTGCCGGTGCCACCGCCAGCCGCCCCAATGCCGTCGCGCTCATCGCCGCATACACAGTGGGCTCGTTGTTGTTGTTGCGTTCGCAACGAAATTGGAAGAGCCTCATCACTCCGCTGATCGCGCCACTCGGGTTGATCGGCGCGCAGATCTACATCGCCTGGCGAGCCAACGAACGGGGCGTATGGTTCCGCGTGCAGTCCGAAGCCTGGGGGGAAGGGCTGAGCTTCGGCGGCACGGCAGTACGACGCGTGCTGAAGTTCTTCATTCACCCGCTGTCGTCCCCGTCGAACCTCATCACCGTGCTCGCCGTTTTGAGTCTGCTCATCGGCGTTGCGGCCCTGTTTCGCAGCCGGCTTCCCGCCTATGCCGTGATCTACGTTGCCGTCATCTGCATTCTCATGTTCCTGCCGGAAACGGTTACGGCCAGACCGCGCTTTGTCTACAGCGCGTTTCCGCTGATGGTGGCCGTCGCCGCGTCGTGGCCGAAGCGATGGCGCGACGAACTCTGGGGCATCTTCCTCGCCCTGTGCGGCTCGGCCCTGTTTGGTCTCTCGGTGCTCTATGGCCTCTACGCCGTCGTCATCCCCTAGGGCGTTGGGCAACCGAAGCGGGCGGATCGGCCAACTCTTCCTCGCCCTCATCGCCTTCGTTCCGCCGCTGCTGACGGCGCCGGGGCAGGTCGCGGCCGATACCAAGCAGTACCTCTATCTCAACCCTGGCCAGCTCATGCGCACCGCAACGTCACTGTGGGATCCGGCTCAGTTCGGCGGCTACGTCACCCACCAGACCATCGGCTACCTGTGGCCAGCAGGGCCGTGGTACTGGTTACTTGATCGTCTCGGCTCGCCCGACTGGGTCGCGCAACGGCTCTGGCTCGGGCTGCTGTTCTTCGCCGCCGGCCAGGGGCTGTGGCGACTCTGCCGCACCCTCGGTATCGCCACCGGCGGAGCACTGGCCGCCGCGGCGCTCTACCAACTGTCGCCCTACGTGCTCACCTACGCCAACCGCACGTCAATCCTGCTGTCGCCATGGGCCGGGTTGGGTTGGATCATGGCATTCACCATTCGGGCCGCTCGGGGAGGGGGCTGGCGCTACCCGGCACTGATCGCGCTGGTGGTCGCGACGGTTGGCGGAATCAATGCGACGGCACTGTTGTTGATTGCCGTCGCACCGCTCACGTGGCTGACCTACGCGGCGTTTGTCGAGCGCGAGATCAGCGTGAAGCGAGCGCTCGCCACCGTTGGCCGGGCCGGCGCGCTCAGCACAGTGATGTCCAGTTGGTGGCTGGTGGCTCTCGTCGTGCAAAGCCGCACCGGGGCCGATGTACTGGCGTACTCCGAAACAGCGCAGGCGGTCTCGTCGACGTCCTCGGCTCCCGAGGTGTTGCGAGGCCTTGGCTACTGGCTCTTTTACGGCGCTGACAGCACCGGGCCGTGGAACAGCGCGTCGAGCGCCTACGCGCAGTCGCCCGGCCTGATCCTGCTCGGCTTCGGGCTGGTCGCGCTGGCCATGGCAGCGCTGGTTTGGGTGGAGCACCCTGTTCGTTTGTGGCTGGCGTCGCTATGGTCGATCGGCGTCGTGGTAGCGGTGGGCGCCCACGGCGACTCGTGGTTCTCCCATCGATTGCTCTCGGGCAATGCGCGGTCGACGTTGCTACTGGCCTTTCGCAGCTCCACCCGAGCGGTACCGCTGGTCTTGCTGGCCAGTTCGCTGGCCATTGGTTACGGCCTGTCGGCGCTGACCACGCGACATCCGACGCTGGCGCGGAATCTTTCGTTGGCAATCGGCGCGCTCACGATGCTGCAGCTTCCGGCCATCTGGAACGGGTCACTGGTCGATCGCCAACTGCGTCGGCCCGAGCAAATTCCAACCGCATGGTCCGAGGCTGCGATGGCGCTGCAGCAGCGCGGTTCGGATACCCGGGTGCTCGAGCTGCCGGGCCAGGAGTTCTCGGCCTTTCGATGGGGCACGACCACGGACCAGTTATTGCCGGGCCTGATGACGCGACCGACGATCACTCGTGATCTGCTGCCGCTCGGGAGTCCGCAGATGATGGATCTGCTGCTGGCCCTCGACAACCACGTGCAGGACGGCACACTGCGACCGGACTCGATCGCTCCGGTCGCGCGCCTACTCGGTGTGGGTGACGTCGTCGTGCGCGGTGACGAGCGGTTCGAGAAGTACCAGACACCCCGCCCCGATCGCGTCGCCCAAATCGTCACGACGCAACCTCTGGGCCTCGGAGCGCCCACCGCGTACGGCGCCTCGGTGAGCAATCCGGGACCGACCGAAGTTCTCGACTCCGTCGCACTCGCGGACGCGACCTTTCCTCACTCGCTCCCGGCCGCCACCGTTTTCCCGGTTGGTTCGTCGGTTCCGATCGTGCGCGCCGAGGTCGCCCGTGGCTCAGTGTTGATGGCCGGAAGCGGCGACGGCATGGTGGGTGCCGCTGACCTTCTGCCAGCGGGAGCACTCGTGCGGTACTCAGCTGATGCGGTCAGCGACGAGCAGCTACGCGAGTGGGCGGTTGACGCCGGGCTCATCGTGCTCACCGATTCGAACCGCAAACGAGCTCAGCAGTGGCGCGGCTCTCAGAACACCGTCGGTATGACCGAAGACCAGTCACGGAGCGTTTTGGCGGTTGACACCGCCGATGTTCGGCTGCCCTTGTTTCCTGCCGCGAACGCCGACAGCCAGACGCTTGCGGTTCAGCAGGGTGGCACCGTTCACGCGACGGCATACGGCGAGCCCAACGCCTACCGACCCGAGGACCGTGCCGTGATGGCCTTCGATGGCGACTCCAGCACGTTCTGGCGCGTCGCCGACCGCGCCGATGCCGTCGGACAACGCATCGAGGCGTCGTTCGACATCCCTCGCCCCGCCGAGAGCTTCGTCGTGCGCCAGCCGACGGGCGACCGCACGATCACCCAACTCACGGTCTCTACCGACAACGGCACCTCCAGCCTCACGCTGGACCCGAGGTCGCAGAGCACCGCCGGGCAGCCGCTCGGCCTGCCGGCAGGCATGATCTCAACGCTCACGCTCGAGATCACCGCCACCACGGGCGCCGGCTCGTTCCTCGGCCAGAATGCGGTCGGACTCGATGTCGTGAGCGATGAACCACCTATCACCGAGGTCGTCCGGCCGCCCATCGACATCAGCCGTTCTGTCGGGATCGGGTTGGCCGATCGACCGCTCGCAATCGTGCTTTCCCGAGAGCGCGCTGACGCGGCCAGCACCTATCGACGCGACCCGGAACCACAACTGCTTCGTGCCCTGCAACTCCCCGTTGCCACTCCCTTCATCCTCTCAGGGAACGCCCACGTTGCCGACCGATCACCCGATGCGTTGCGAGTGGCGTCTCTGTCGAGTAGCGGACATTTGGAAGGAAGCGAACAGAGCCGAGTGAGCTCAGCCTTTGACGGCAACTCGTCCACTCGCTGGGTGGCCCCAATGGGCCAGGCCGACGGCGAGTGGCTCGGCGCCGACCTCGGCACGGCTCGGACCATTGACCATCTCGACATCAGCCAACCGAACGGCGACCGTTTCAGCTGGGTCGACCGCGTCGAGGTGACCCTTGATGACGTCGTGCGTTCGGCACCCGTCGATGCAAGCGGCCGCGTGTCGTTTGAGTCGATGACAGGCCGCCGGCTGCGGGTGACGTTTCACAGTGCCAACCCCCGCTTTGCCGTTGATCCACATTTCAATGAACCCGTTGTCGTGCCGGTAGCGATCACGGACATCGTTGTGCCCGGTTGGTCTGCTCCCGTCTCGACCGGCCTGCTGCCAACCATGTGCCGGGATGATCTCCTCACGATCGACAGCAAACCTCTGCCGATCCAGGTCGCCGCTGATGGGGTGATCAGCCCTTGCACCGCTGGGCCGATCATGCTGCCGGCCGGCGAGCATCACATCGCCTCCTCGCGAGGGATGGCTACCGGAGTCGACCTTGATCGTCTCGTGCTCCGTCACGACGCCGACGATGCTTCCGTGCCGACACCGGCCCCCGCCGTCCATCGAACCACTCGCTCGTCAACCGAGACTGTGGTGCAGATCGAGAAGGCGGCCGAGCCGTTCCTGCTCGTCTTCGGCCAGGGGTGGGCGTCGGGCTGGCGAGCGTCTCTCAACGGCCATGACCTGGGCACGCCGGTCAAGGTGGACGGTGGATCGATGGCCTGGCCAATCGAGCCGGCCACGACGCCGGCGACCGTGAAGATCCGATGGCAGCCTCAGCGCCTCGTCAACGTGGGGCTACTGGTAAGTGCCCTCGGCGCCGCGGCATGCCTACTGCTTGTGGCGTTCGGGCGCCGACGCATCGGGATCGTCCCTTCGGCACCTGGGCTCAAAACCTCGACTCGCGCCGGAGCGTTCATCCTCGTTCTGACGGTCGCTGTGTTCGCCGCCGCCGTCGTGGCACCCTGGGGCGCGCTGGCCGTTGGTGCAGTCGCCATCATTTCTCGCACGGTACGGGCGCTGCGTCGGCTTGGCCTGATGGCGGCCGTGGTTTGTGTGGGCATTACCGGGGTTTTCGTGGCTGGGCAGCAGTTTCGCCACCGGTATCGACCAGGTTTTGGGTGGCCGCAATCGTTCACATCCGTGCACCAACTAGCCCTGTTGGCGGTTTTGCTTCTCGTGGCCGATGCGACCGCCGCGCCTCAAAAACGGACGTCACCCGACTAGAGTGATGCCTCCGTGGACCCCTCCCCCCAGGACCAAGACAAGCCAGTCGTCATCATCGGTGCCGGCCCCGCCGGACTGACGGCCGCCTATCAGCTCACCAAACGCGGCCAGAGACCGGTCGTTCTCGAGGCCGACAATGTGGTCGGCGGCATCAGCCGAACCGTCGAGCGAAACGGCTGGCGCTTCGATATCGGCGGTCACCGCTTCTTCACCAAAGTGCCCGCAGTGGAAGCGCTCTGGCATGAGATCCTGCCCGAGTCGGACTTCCTGCTTCGGCCTCGCATGTCGCGCATTTTCTACGGCGGCAAGTTCTACGACTATCCCCTTCGAGCCATGAACGCACTCGGCAATCTCGGCGTGATCGAAGCGGTTCGTTGTGTGGTGTCTTACGGCTGGGTTCGCCTGCGTCCTCCGAAAGACCAGACCAATTTCGAGGGTTGGACGGCGTCACGCTTCGGGTGGCGACTGTACGGAAAGTTTTTCAAGACCTACACCGAAAAGGTCTGGGGCATACCGGCCCACACCATCCAGGCCGACTGGGCTGCGCAGCGCATCAAGAATCTGTCGCTGGGCAAAGCCATCATAAATTCGTTGCAACCGAAACGAAATCAGACCGACATCACATCCCTCATCGAGGAGTTCCAGTACCCGCGTCTGGGTCCAGGCATGATGTGGGAAACCTGCCGCGACACGGTGCTGTCCCGTGGGGCATCGCTGCATCATCGACAAAAGGTCGTCAGTATCGAGCACGCCAACGGTCGCGCAAGTGCCGTCACGACCGAGGGTGACGATGGCTCGCTCAATCAATGGCCCGCGAGCGCCGTCGTGTCCAGTATGCCGATTGGTGCGCTGGTGCGCTCAATGTGTCCCGCTCCCCCTGCCCTAGTGTTGAACGCCGCAGCCTCCCTTCGTTTCCGTGACTTTCTGACGGTTGCTCTGGTGATTCCCGAGCACCTTGCGTTCGCTGACAACTGGATCTACATCCATGAGCCCAACGTGCGTCTCGGTCGCATTCAGAACTTCGCATCGTGGTCCCCATTCATGGTGAAGCCTGGTTTCAGCTGTCTCGGCCTTGAGTACTTTGTGAACGAAGGCGACGACCTGTGGACCATGACCGACGAGAAGCTGATCGAACTTGGCCAGCGCGAACTCGCCACCCTCGGCTTGGTTCCGGCCGGTACCGTCTCGGAGGGTTACGTCGTGCGCATGCCAAAGGCCTACCCCGTGTATGACGCGACCTACGCCGCGAACGTCGACATCATTCGTGGCTGGCTAGCCGCCAATGCACCCAACGTGCACCCGGTTGGACGCAACGGCATGCATAAGTACAACAACCAGGACCACTCCATGCTGACGGCAATGCTGGTGGTGGAAAACATCCTTGACGATGCCCGCCACGACATCTGGTCCGTCAACGTCGAGCAGGAGTACCACGAAGAAGCCAAGACTCCTGCCGTGACGGTCGGCTAAGGCTTTAGGCTTAGGCTTAGGCTTAGGCTTAGGCGCCTCAGCCACGCTTCTGCGAGGGCGCGAACTCACCGGTCGAGGCATCAATTGTGACGTCTGCTACTACTCGGCCTTTGCATCCGCCGAGCTTGTCTGCTTTTGGAATCACCGACGTTGACTTCTCGACTGGAGTGGCACCGCTTCCGAGCACTGTGATCTTCACTTTTACGCCCGAGCTCAATTCGTTGAATACTGCGAACCAGGCGGAGTCATCGGCCGGGAGATCTGACGGAAGGTGCTTTGACAGGGGCGTGCAAACAGAATTGATGCATGCCTTGAGTTCTTCCGGGGGAGTTGGGACAGCGCCACTCATTCTTACGACCAAGACCGGAAAGCGGGCCACCGCATCGCACGCCTGACCTCCCGAACAGGACACGCAAAGAAATGCGCCTGCCAGCACACCAGCGATTGCAGAAAAGAACTGCCCCGATCGAGTTTTGGGAGTCAACGGCCCGAACCCCGGGGGAGTCCGGCCCTTAGCCGGTAACCAACGAAAGGCCAAAATCACTGAGTGCACCGCCGATGGGCGTGTAGTACAGAGCCTTGCATCGTACCAAAGGAATACAGATTTATGCGAGAATACCATGTTCCGCCGACCGCCCCGCAGTGACCAGCTGTGAGCATCTTCCGTTGCGAGGAAGAGTTCACTAACGTGAAAGCGGTGGAGCAACCAATTGAGAAGTCGCCAATGCCCGAACCGCCGAAATGCGGTCCGTTATCGTTCATCCGGCTTGCCTTCGACCCTTTGTCCCGTTCGATAACACCCACGTCGCCACCAAATCTGGTGCGTGCGGAAATCCGATCGGCATCGGCTAGCGCTAGCGCCGCGACCCCGACCTCAAGTTGTCCGGTGGAGTAGTCGGGCTGAACAGTGACTAATCGATCACCCACCGGCGTCGCCCACGGACCATCCTTACCGTGACCCGACTTTCCTCTTAGATCGACGCCAGAGACCTTCAACGCCAAGTCGTTCAACTGCGAGAATGTCTTAACCGCCGGGACAAGATCGATTACCAGCAACGGCGAAGAGTCTTCGACCGGGCGACCCGATTCATCAACTACTGCCGTGTTCTCCCAAGCCACTAGCGGCTACACCGGTGTCCTCGGTTATCACCCGCATTCAGGCCTAGCGACGAGGTCGACGAGCGACGGCGAACAGCACAAGCGTGCTGGTGTCGATGTCGGCGGTGATGCTGAAGTTGTCGGCCGTCACCACCGGCGTTGTCACCGTTGACCGCTTCTTGTTGACCGCGGCGAGCAGCGGGTAAGCGACGCGCCGAGCGCCTGCGTGGAGCGCCACGTACCACGAGCGGGGCAAGCGATGCCGCAGGTTGAACACATCGATCGCCAGCAGCCGTCGAGCGAAGACACGGCGACGTTCGAAATCGGCTTTCACGGCTGAGTCACCGTCCAGGCCGTGCACCTCCACGTGCTGGAAGTGTCGCAACAACATGGCGCGCAAGTCGGCCGGTTCGAACAGATACAGGTGATAGGGATTCTCGAAGTCGGCCGGCTTGTTGGGCGTGATGATGCACGCGGTGCCGGTCTCGGCGAGTACGCGGGCGATTTCGGCCACGTGCGGTTCGGGGTCCGTGAAGTGTTCGATGAGGTGGGATGAACACACCCAGTCGAACGATGCTGTGTGCAGCGCCAGCCGCGCTCCATCGGAGCACACGGTGAGAAGGCCAGCGTGTTCACGACTGGCGTCTCGTGCTGCGGTCGGGTCGTAGTCAAGGCCAACGACCGAGCGGGTCGGGTCGAGAAATCGGGCACTGCCGTCACCAAGCCCGCAACCCAGATCGAGGAGCCGTCCCGGACCAATGCGAGCTACCACTTCTCGATAGCCGGCCTCATGAAGTGCCAACAGGGAATCAGGGGTCTTGCCTTCGATTGGCCGCTCGCCAGTAAGTTTCAAGGGTCGACTTTCGAAGAGGGGTACCTCGCTAGTCTACGAAACCATCCCGCGCGTTGCATCGAGGCTCCTTGCCGTCTACTTCTGATCAAACCGAACTGGCCGAGCTGGTCAAACAGAGCGGTTTGCGGCGGGTTCATATTCTGGCGTGGCGGGACCTTGCCGACGCCGAAGCAGGTGGATCGGAGGTCCACGCTTCGACCATTTCGGCCCTCTGGGCCAGGGCCGGGGTTGAGGTGACAATGCGTACCTCTTTTGCTCCGGGGCAACCTCACGACGACAGGCGCGACGGTTATCGCGTCCTTCGCCGCGGCAACCGTTACGATGTGTTTCCTCGGGCGATCGCAGCCGAACTGGCTGGCCGCTACGGCCAACGAGACGCGCTGGTCGAGATCTGGAACGGCGTGCCCTGGTTATCGCCCGTGTGGGCGCGAGGTCCCCGCGTCGTGTGGATGCATCACATCCATGGAGCAATGTGGAAGATGGCGCTGCCAGCACCACTCGCCCCGCTGGGCGATCTTCTGGAACGCCGACTCACGCCACCGTTGTACCGACGCACGAGGGTTATCACCCTGGCAGAATCCTCGAAGGCCGCTATGGTGCGAAACCTTGGCTGGCAGGCTGCCAACATCGGCGTGATTCCACCTGGCATCGACGCCAAGTTCGGCCCGGGCACAGCAAAGTCACCGACTCCGTTGGTCGTCGCGGTTGGCCGGCTGATGCCGGCGAAACACTTCGATGACCTGATCCGGCTGCTCGCGCCGCTCCGCGAGCGACTACCCGGTTTCGAACTGGTCATCGTCGGTGAGGGGGCCGAACGCCAGCGGCTTGAAAGCGAGATTCGGCGAATGGGCGCGGGAGATTTCGTGCACCTCCTCGGGCGGATCAGCGACCAGGATCTGATCGCGCTCTATCAGCGCGCCTGGCTGCTGACTGCGGCGTCCGAATCCGAGGGCTGGGGCATGACTATCACCGAGGCGGCGGCGTGCGGAACGCCGGCCGTCGTCACCGACATTGGTGGTCATCGAGACGCAGTGGTGGCGGGTGTGAGCGGCGAATTAGCGCCTCTCGCCACTCTTGCCCGGGTGGTCGAAGCCGTGCTCAGCGGCGGTGATCGATTGGCCCGACTGACCCGTGGCGCGCTCGACCACGCCACAAGGTTCACGTGGGGAGCAACAGCACTGGCCACGTATCGGGAGTTGGCCGATGATGCGGCGCGTCGCCGGGTCCAATCGTGAAATCGTTGCATTCGAAACGTCTTCTCGCAGCGCTTGGCGCCCTCGCCTATCTGCCGCTGCTCTGGAGTTCGCCCGGCAAGGTGAGTGCCGACACCAAGACGTATCTGTACCTCGACCCGTCGAAACTGCTGGCTCGCGCCCCGTACTTGTGGGATGAGCACATTGGGTTCGGAACCGTCACCCATCAAAACATCGGCTACCTGTTTCCGATGGGCCCCTACTACTGGCTGATGGACCGCCTCGGTGTGCCCGACTGGATTGCCCAACGGTTGTGGCTCGGTACCCTGCTGTTCGCCGCCGGAGCCGGCATCGTGTACCTCTGCCGCACACTCGGGTGGACTGGCCGTGGGGTGGGCGTCGCCGCAGTCGCCTACATGCTGTCGCCGTACATCTTCGATTACGCGGCGCGGCTGTCGGCCATCTTGCTGCCCTGGGCCGGACTGGGCTGGCTGCTGTCGTTCACCATCCTTTCCGTGCGCGAAGGCGGTTGGCGATGGCCCGCCCGATTCGCGTTCACCGTCGCGGCCGTTGGCGGGGTGAACGCAACGTCGCTGGTCCTGGTTGGCTTGGCGCCGGCCTGGTGGATCATCCACGCGCTCGCCACCCAGGCGGTGCGGCCGCTGGTCGCAACCCGAGCGATCATTCGGATCGGCCTCTTGACCGTGCCGGTGTCGCTGTGGTGGATGGCGGGCCTCTTGCTGCAGGGCCGCTACGGCATTCCGATCCTGCGTTACACCGAGACATATGAGGCTGTTTCGCGAGCCTCCACCGTGCCAGAAGTGCTGCGTGGCCTCGGCTACTGGTTCTTCTACGGCTCGGACAAAGTGGCGCCCTGGGTAACGGCCGGACGGCCCTACACGCAGACGTTGTGGCTGCTGCTCTCATCGTTCGGCATCGTCGCCCTCGGGCTGCTGGCCGCCGCAACGGTGCGCTGGCGCGAGCGCGGCTTTGCCGTCGGGCTCCTCGTCATCGGCGTGGTCGTGTCTGCGGGCGCCCACCCCTACCACGACCCGAGCCTGTTCGGACGCGGCTTCAAAGGTTTCATCGAATCAGCTGCGGGAATGGCGTTGCGGTCAACACCACGAGCAGTTCCGCTGATCTCGCTGGCGCTGGCGTTGTTCCTCGGCGTTGGCGCGCAAGCTCTCGCCGCCCGGTTTGCACGGCTCGGTGCCCGTGCCCCGCAGGCTGCCGTGGTGCTGCTGTTGGTCAACGTGCCGACATTCCTCCTCGGCCATATCTACACGCCGTCGCTGCTCCGTAATGAGACGGTGCCGACCTACTGGACTGACGCCGCCAAGGCACTCGACGCCACGGACACGACACGCGTGCTCGAAACGCCCGGTGCCGACTTTGCCGACTACCGCTGGGGCGGCACCATCGACCCGATCACGCCTGGTCTGATGGACCGGCCCTATGTTGCCCGTGAACTCATTCCCTACGGTTCGGCCGCGAGCGCTGACTTGTTGAATGCGTACGAGCGCCGACAGCAGGACGGTTTGTTTGAACCACAGGCTGTCGCCCCGTTGGCCCGCCTGATGGCAGTAGGTGATATCGCGTTGCGCTCCGACCTACAGTTCGAGCGCTACCGCGTCGCTCGACCCCGCCAACTCTGGGATCAGTACGGCACTTCCGGATTGGATGCGCCCACCGGCTTTGGTTCCAGCCAACCCAACCTGCCGATCACCCGACTTCCGCTACAGGACGAAGTCGAGCTGACCGCATCACCATCGCTGCCGGACCCACCGGCCGTGGCCACCTTCGGCGTGCCGAACGCGCGACCGATCGTCCGCACTGCGCCACTGCGAACCACCGTGGTCGATGGCGACGGCGAAGGTCTGTACGACGCGGCTGCGGCCGGGCTGCTCACGCCGGCCACAGCGGTGCTGTACGCGGGTGATTTGACCGCCCGTCCGGCGCTGTTCGACGCGGCCATGGCCAACGCCCACCTGATCGTCACCGACCAGAACCGTCGCCAGGCGCGCAGTTGGGGCAGTGTGCGCGAGAACCTCGGCCACACCGAACAGGTCGGCGAAACACCGATGCGCCGTGACGCCAACGACAATCGTCTCGACCTCTTTCCCAGCGCGTCCGATGACTTCTCCACCGTCGTGCAGCAGCGCGGCGCGGTTCGAGTCCAGGCCACCGGGTACGGCAACCCCATCACCTACACGCCCGAAGATCGGGCCGCTAATGCCTTCGACGGTGACCCACTCACGGCGTGGCGGGTGGGCGCGTTCGCCGACGTGACGGGCGAGAAGCTCGAAGTGCAACTCGCCGCGCCAACCACCACCGACCACATCACGCTGCAACAACCAACGTGGGGGGCGCAGAACCGTTGGCTCACCCAGGTGGAACTGCGCTTCGACGGGACGGATGCACTGCTCGTGGACCTCGGCGACGGGTCACGGCAAACACCCGGCCAGGTGGTGAACTTCGCCAGCCGCACGTTCACGACCCTCACGATAACGCTCGTTGCCACCAACTTCACCAAGCTGCCGGGCTATCGCGGACTGGTGGCCGTCGGTTTCGCCGAAGTCGGTATCCCCGACGTGTTGGTGGATGAGGTGATTCGTCCGCCAGTGGATCTGCTCGCTCGCTCCGACGGTCATCCCCTCGACGTCATCTTCACGCGACAGCGAGCCAACCAGATCGAGCCGAACCGAAGCGACCCCGAGTTGTCTCTTTCCCGCACCTTCACGCTCCCATCGGAACGGACGTTCACCCTGACCGGCGAAGCCCGCATGTCAGGCATTGCCGCCGACGACGTGGAGCAAAAGGTAACGGGTGCCACTGGTGCCACCGCGGTGGCGACGGCATCGATCATAGGGACACCGCTCGTACGGGCCGCCAGCGCAATCGATGGTGACCCGACGACGGCCTGGACCACGCCGATCGACAAGCTGCAGCAGACCATCACGGTCACGAACCCCTCATCCATCACAACCGATCATCTCGACCTGAGCGTGGTGAACGACGGCCGTCACTCGCTACCGACCACGATCAGTCTGACCGTCGATGACAGCCAACCAGTGCCATTGACGCTGCCAACGTGGCCTGCGGCAGCGAGCGCTTTGAAGGCCGTCAGTACGGTCACGGTGCCGCTGCCGTCGCCAGTTACGGGTACCGGGTTCCGCATTTCGTTGGTGGAAGCTCAGGTGGTGTCGTCGATCGACTACCTCAGTGAACTGCCGGTCGCCCTGCCCATAGGTATTGCCGAGATCAGCTTTACGGGTATGCAGCCGTTGCGCGTTCCCGACCAGTTCTCCACCGACTGTCGCGCCGACCTCGTCACCGTCGACGGCTCGCCCTTGGCGGTGCGACTGACCGGCTCGACCAGCGACGGAGTGCAACGGCGTCCGCTCTTGCTCGCTGCCTGCGCTCCGCTGCCGCTGACTGCTGGCCCGCATCTGATTCGTTCGGTGATCGGACGCGACGCTGGCATCGATGTCGACCGCATCCTGCTTCGCTCACCCGTGCTGGCTGATGTTCCTCCCGATGCTCCGCCGACGGTCACCGTCAACGGGCACGGTCCGGTTTCCTATGACCTTTCCATCGCGGCGACGGACAAGCCTTTCTGGCTGATCCTTAGCCAGAGCCACAATCCGGGATGGCGGCCAACGGTGCAGGGCGGCTCGGCTGGGCCGCTCACGATTGTCAATGGCTATGCCAACGGCTGGCTCATCACGCCCAGCCCTGGCGGCCAGCCACTCCACGTCTCGCTCGACTGGACCCCGCAGCGCATTGTGTG
>JANMCE010000082.1:0-6490 GCA_031360915.1 Actinomycetes bacterium
AGGCGTCGACGGTGCGGGGGTCGGGCTGGCCGTGTACCGACAGAGCGCCCACCATGGTTCCGGCCCGTTCCCGCACGGCGAATGACACTCCCTCCGCCGTGACCGCGTGGGATGCCGATGTCGTGAACACCTCGCGTTCGCGTTGGCCCAGGCCCCCTCCGATGGGTTGACACGCGCGAGCGAGCATCGTGAGGAACCGTTTCTACTGCCGTCATATCTAACCATTCGGCCCTCGCTGCGACTTCCCAAGGCAAGTTCGAGATTTCACTTGAATGATTACTTGGGGATCCTGCTCGTTCGGCACGGACTACCGCCAAAACGAATGTGACCAAGGCCGAAGCCTTGGTCACATTTTGTGTCGACGGGGGGACTTGAACCCCCACGGGATTTCTCCCACTAGCACCTCAAGCTAGCGCGTATGCCTATTCCGCCACATCGACGTGGACTGTTCTGTTGCGGCTGAGATCTTACCCGTAGGGTCCCTCAGTCAAGCAAGAGACCGAGCGAGACCGCCGTAAAGATCCAGATCAGGGCAAAGATCGTAGTGATGCGATTGAGGTTCTTCTCGGCTGCTGTGGAGCCCATGCCAGCACCGCCGCCACCACCGAACATGTCGGAGAGACCGCCACCCCGACCAGAGTGCAGCAGGATGCCACCAATCATGCCCACAAGCGAAGCCATGTTGATGACGGCCACAATGATCTTCACGACGTTACGCACGGGGATTAACTCTATCAGTACGGAGGCATACAGCGTGGTGACGATTGGGTTCAGACGACGGCCACGACCGTGGGGAAGTGACACGCCACTTCGTGCCCAAGGCCGGAGGTGGCCAGAATCGGCTCTTCCTGCGAGCAAATTTCCTGTGCAATCGGGCATCGGGTGCGGAAGCGGCAGCCCGACGGCGGGTTGGCGGGGCTGGGCACGTCGCCCTGCAGGATGATGCGCTTTCGAGCTCGCTCTGCCCGTGGGTCTGGCAGCGGTACCGCCGACAGGAGCGCTTGCGTGTACGGATGTGCCGGGCGCTGGTAGAGGTCCTCGGCGTCGCCGATTTCGACGATCTTGCCGAGATACATGACCGCCACCCGGTCGGAAATGTGGCGGACCACGCCCAGGTCGTGGGCAATGAAGACATAGGCCAGGCCCATTTCGTCCTGCAGGTCTTCAAGCAGGTTGACGACGCCAGCCTGGATGGACACGTCAAGAGCCGATACCGGCTCATCGAGCACCAACAGGTCGGGCTCGACCGCGAGGGCGCGGGCGATACCGATGCGCTGCCGCTGGCCGCCGGAGAACTCATGCGGGAAACGGTTGACGTGCTCCGGGTTCAGGCCGACAACGGCCATAAGGTCCTTCACTCGATCCACCTCCCTACCCTTGTGAAGGTCGTGGATTTTCATGGGCTCGCTGACGATCGCCTGCACCGACATCTTCGGGTTCAAGGACGCATACGGGTCCTGAAAGACGAGCTGCATATGACGACGCGCTTCACGCAACTTGCCCGGATCGGCACCCACGATCTCAAGACCTTGAAAGAGAACCGACCCCGACGTGGCCGGAATAAGACCCAAGATAGAGCGGCCAGCCGTCGACTTACCGCAACCACTCTCGCCGACCAGGCCGAGCGTCTGGCCCTTGCCAACCTGAAAACTGATATCGGAAACGGCCTGGATCGTGCCGGTCTGGCGACGAAACACACCGGATCGAATGGGGAAGTGCTTCACCAAGTGCTGCACCGTCAGTACTGCGTCGGTCACAGTGCTACCTCTTTGGTCATGAGCTCAGCGGCGAAGTGGCAGGCGGAAGCATGAGCAAAACCAATGCTGTGCATCTCCGGTCGAGCGATATCGCACGTGCCAGGTTTGGCATCCGGGCAGCGAGGGTTGAACGCGCAACCCGGCGGAAGAAAGACGAGCGACGGAGGTTGGCCTTTGATGCGGTGCAACCGGTGGTCCGTGTTGCCGTCTACTCGGGGAAGGGAGGCGAGCAGACCCTGGGCGTACGGATGCCCGGTACGATAGAAGACGTCGTCGACGCTGCCGAGTTCGACCTGGCGGCCGGCGTACATCACCATGACTCGGTCGGCCACGCCGGCAATCACACCGAGGTCATGGGTGATCAGCAGCAGTGAGCTGCTCGTGCGGTCCTGAATGCGCTCGAACACCTCCATCACCTGAGCCTGAATAGTCACGTCGAGGGCAGTAGTCGGCTCGTCGGCAATGAGCACATCAGGCTCATTGGCGATACTCATGGCGATCATGGCCCGTTGACGCATACCGCCCGAGAACTCGTGCGGATACTGATCAACACGGCGACCCGGTTCGGGGATGCCGACGATGTCGAGCAGTTCCACGACCCGCTCGCGAGCCTGCGCGGCGGTGATCTTGTCATCGTGCACCTGTATGGCTTCGGTGATCTGCTTGCCGATAGTCATCACCGGATTGAGTGAGGCCAATGCATCCTGGAAGACCATGGCGATCTTGTTCCCCCGGAACGAGCGCAGTTCGCTCTCGGGGCGACCAAGAATCGACTGACCCCGGAACAGGACGTCACCGCTGATCTTGGCCGACTTCGGCAACAGCCCCAGGATGGCCATGGAGCTCACGCTCTTGCCCGACCCAGACTCCCCCACAATGCCTAGCGTCTCGCCCGCATTGAGGTCGTAGCTGACGTTGTCGACGGCCTTCAGCACTCCGTCGTCGGTCTTGAACTCGACACTTAGGTTTTGAACGGACAGCACCACTTCGTTGGTAGCCATCAGTGCTTCGCCTGCGGGTCGGTGGCGTCACGCAGACCGTCGCCAAGGAAGTTGACGGCCAGGGTAACGAGGATGATGAGGAGCCCTGGAAAGTACAGCAGGTACGCCTTGGTAGCGATGGATTCTTTGCCGTCGGCCAACAGCTTTCCCCATGACGTCTTTGGTGCCTGCACGCCGAAGCCGAGGTAGGAAAGGGTCGACTCAGCGATGATGGCCGAGGCGACGGCCAGCGAGGCATTCACCATGATGGGCCCGACTAGATTGGGGATGATGTGGCGAAGAATGATGCGGGTGTGGGAGCAGCCGATTGCTCGTGCCGCTTCTACAAACTCCTTTTCCTTCAGTGATAGCACCTGTCCACGAACGATGCGGGCGATGCCCATCCAGCCCAGCCCAGCGAGTACAAGAATGATGGTGGTGTCGGAGTTGCCGAATTTCTTCAGCGCAATAGCCAGGACGGCCAGCCCCGGCAGTAGCAGGAACAGGTCGGTAAAGCGCATGAGGACTTGTTCGGACACCTTGCCGAAGTAGCCAGCTATGGCACCGGTGATCGTGCCCAGCACGGTGGAGATGACCGAGACGAACAAGCCGATCTTCAGCGAGATCTGACCGGCGTACAGGCAGGTGGTGAGATAGTCCCGACCGAGCAGATCGACACCAAACAAGTGGTTCTTGCTGGGTGGAGCCGGATCGGCCAGCAGGTCGGACACGTTCTTGTACGGGGCAACCCATCTGGCTCCGAAACAGGCCACCACTAGGATGATCAAAAGAACGAGACCAAACATGGCGAGTCGGTGGCGGAAGAAGCGTCGACGGAACAATTGCCATTGCGTTCTAGCAACTGGCGAGGTGCCCTGGATGAGCGCCGTCTCGTCGCTGCCTACGGCAATGGCCTCTTGCAATTCGGCGGTCATGCGAGCCTCACTCGTGGGTCGAGCACGCTGTAAAGCATGTCGGCAATCAGGTTGAAAATAATCACGAAGATGCCCGTCACGAGCATCCAGGCCAGCACCACGTAGACGTCACCATTGATGAGTGCATCGATAAAGAGTCGGCCCATTCCCGGAATCGAAAAGATCGACTCCGTAATGATCAGGCCGCCGAAGAGTGCGCCCGTTTGGGTAGCCACGTCCGTGACGAGTGGTATTAGGGCATTGCGGAAGGCATGACGAAACACGACTTTGCGTCGCGGTACGCCCTTGGCTCGAGCGGTTCGGATGAAGTCGCTCGACAAGATGTCGAGCATCGACGCTCGCTCAAAGCGACTCCACTGCGCAATGAGCTGCACGGTGAGCGTGAGAACCGGCAGCACGAGATGCCGAAGATAGTCAAGATTGATGCCCTTCCTATCGGTGCTATGCAGGCCGATGAAGAAGAGAAATGGCTTATCCAGATTGAACTTCTGCTTGATGAACACTCCGAACACCTGTATGAGAATCAGACCGAACCAGAACGGCGGCATAGCCACGCCGATGTACGAAAGCCCAGTAAATATATAGTCGGGAACCGAGTACTGCTTTACCGCAGAAAACACTCCGATGGATACGGCGACGATCAGGGCGAGCAGGACGCCCCACACGATGAGCTGTAAGGTGAAACCCAACGCTCGAGTGATCATGGGCCCCACGTCGCCACCGGTGCGGGTACTGATACCAAAGTCACCTCGTATGAAGCGGCCGAACCACTTGACGTACTGGACCGGTATCGCGTCGTTGAGCCCGTACCGAACTCGGGCTCGTTCGAGCGCAGTTGGGTCCTTGAGTTGGCGGAACTTCACGGTCGGGTCGAACGTAAGCCGCACGGCAACGAAGACTATGAACGATGCCACCAAGAGCACCGGTACTGAGTACAACACTCGGCGTGCGATGTAACTGAGCACTACTTCGACCTTCCCCTCGTGAGGTGCGGCAACACAACCTGCGAAAAGGGGAGCCCGACAACTGTCGGACTCCCCTTTCCTACATCTCTGACAGCAGCCTGATTACTTGGCCACGGTCCAGGTGTTCATGTTCCAGAACGGTCCGAGTACAGCATTGTCGGAGGGACCGGTGACCTTCTTGCTCCACAGCATGATGTTGGGAAGCGGGTCAAGGGGGATAGAGGTGGCATCGGCAGCGAGCAGCTTGTCGATGTCCTTCGAGATAGCGATGCGCTTCGTCTCGTCGAGTTCGGCGTCGGAAGCGGAAAGCTTCTCGTCGAGACCAGCGATCTTCGTGCGGGTCCAGTTGGTGCCGCTCTGCTTGTTGGCGTCCGACGGGATGTTCGTGGACTTGAACAGGCTCGTGAGGCTCGGCAGCGGGAAGGTGGCAACCTGGGCGTAAATCGCGGTCTGGTACTCACCGGCGGGAAGGATCTTGCCGAACAGGTCGCCGGATTTGGCGTTGTCGACCGTCATTTCGAAACCGGCTTCCTTGAACAGCTGGATGAGGATTTCCTGGGTGAGTTCACGGCGCTTGTTGCCTGCGGTGGTACGGAGGGCAAAGGTGGCCCGGTCGGCACCCTTGGCCCAGATGCCGTCGGCGCCCTTGGCGTAACCGGCGCCCTTCATCAGCTCTTCGGCCTTCTTGAGGTCCTTTTTGTAGACGTCGAAGTCGGTGCCCGAGAACTTGCTGATGATCGGCGGGTTGAAGCTCTGCACGGCCTTCTTCACACCGATGCCACCGAACAACTTGTTCACGACAGCGTCACGGTCAAGGGAGTAGGCAAGCGCTTGGCGGACTTCCTTCACATCGAAGGGGGCCTTGGCGTTGTTGATCCAAATGGCCTCGACCGAGCCGGTGTTACCGGTGAAGAAGTTGTTGCCCTCAACACCGGCCGAGATGGCATCAATCACGGCCACCTGCGGTTGCGGGTAGATGACCGATACTTCGCCGGCCTTGTAGGCCTGGAACTCAGCAGCGGTATCGGGTAGGAACTTGAAGACAACCTTTGACAGCTTGGGCTTGTCGCCCCAGTACTTGTCGTTCGGGATCAGGGTGATGCCGACGCCCTTTTCCCACTTGTCGATCATCCAGGGTCCACCCGAGAACTTGTAGCCGTCCTTCATTTCGGCGTTGCGGTCCTTACCAGCCAGGGTCTTGCTGGGCATGAGGCCGTAGCTACCGCCGAAGAGTTGTTTCCAGTCGGCGTAGATCTCCTTGAACGTCACCACCGCGGTATCGGGGGCGGTGGCGTCAACCGATTCGATCTTGTCGTAGCCAGTGGGGTCGTAGACGTCCTTGGCATCGGGGCCGGCGATCTGCTCGAACATGTACTTGAAGTCAGCCGAGGTGATGGGGTCTCCCGTGGACCAGACGGCCTTCGGGTTGATCTTGTAGGTGACGGTCTGCTTGGGCGTGGTGACCACCGTGGGCTCGCCAACCAGGATGCTGGACGGCTTGGGCGAATACACGCCTCCTTCATTCACGACATCGAACGCACGGGGCAGGGTGCCAACGGTCATCATCCAGTAACCCCAGGACGAACCGCCGCAGCTGTTGATCACGTCAGCGCAATCGGGCTCCTGCTCGGCGCCGACGACCAGCGTGCCGCCCGCAGCACCAGCCGGGGCGGGTGCGGCGGTGGTGGTGGCTGTGGCAGCCGTGGTCGGCGCAGCCGTGGTGGCGGCGCCTGCCGTCGTTGCGGTTGACGCTGCGGTGGTAGCTCCACCTGCTGCGGTCGTGGACGATGCTGTGGTCTTGCTACTGCTGCCGCATGCAGCGGCTATCAGTGAGGCACCAAGCAGCACTGCTG
>JANMCE010000104.1:0-1606 GCA_031360915.1 Actinomycetes bacterium
TCGCCGGGCTGGTCGCCACGTTCAGGCGGGCGTGTCCGTGGCCCGGTCGCCCGAAGTCAGAACCAGGGTTGAGTGCAACATGGGCGTGGTGTAAGAGCCATTGCTGTGGGTGCGGGCCGAGGTCAACCGGCCGAAAGTCCAACCACGCCAGATACGTCGCCTCGGGTAGGTGGAACCCAATGCTGTGGATGGCGGCCCACGCCGCAACTCGACGCATGTTGGTTTCGATCTGCGCTAAGCACGCGGCCAACCACTCGTCCCCTTCGGGGGTCCATGCCGCCAGAGTGGCGATAATGCCCAGACTGCCCACCGCGTCCTTGGCGATGGCGAGGTGCTCGGTGACCCTCGTGTGCAACTCGGCCGAGCCGCTGATGACTTGAGCGCAGCGCAGACCAGCGATGTTGAAGGGCTTCGAGGCAGACGTGACCGTGATAGTTGCATTTGCAACTTCTCTACTCAGCGACGCGGTCGGCATGTGGGTGAAGGAGGGAAAGACCAGTTCGGCATGGATCTCGTCACTGATGATCAGCGCATGGCGTTCCAACGCCAGTGAGGTGATGAGCTCAAGTTCGTGTCGGCGAAACACGTGGCCGCACGGGTTGTGGGGTGAGCACAGCAGCACGATGCGGGGCCGTTCCTTGGCGAAGACCGCACGAAGGTTGTCCGCGTCGAGCGTGCCGTCCGGCAGCAACACGCTCTCAATGATCCGCCGATGCAGCCCGCCGGTGACGTTCAAAAACGGGGGATAGACCGGTGTGGTGATCAACACGCCGTCACCGGGCGCAGAGAACAGCTCGATGAGCAGCTCGATCGACTGCACCACGTCGGGCATGAGGTGGACGCGCTCGGGCGCTACTGTCCAGTTCCACCTCTGTTTGGCCCTCGCGGCCAAGACGTTGGGGATATCGGTGGTCATCGGCGGGTAACCGATATCGCCTCGGCGGACGGCATCCACGAGAGCGTTCTCGATGCAGGGGGCGAGCGGATAGTCCATGTCTGCGACCCACGCGGGCAGTATCTCCTGCGGATACCTTGACCACTTGCTGCCCTTCCGACGCTGAAGCTCGGCAAGGTCAAGGTCGAGGAAGGAGCGGGAGACGTCGATCACAGGCGATCATCTTGGCCGATACGCCTCTAACCTGGAGGCATGGGCCTTTCCTTTGATCAGATCGAGCGCGTGCTGACGGTGACCGCGCACCCCGATGATGTCGACTTTGGGGCCGCAGGAACGGTGGCCACCATGACGGACGCGGGTATCGATGTCACCTACTGCATCGTCACCGATGGCGACGCGGGTGGCTTCGACCCTGCCGTGGCGCGCAGCGATATCGGCGGTATCCGGCGCCAGGAACAGACCATGGCAGCCAAGCAGGTCGGCGTGAATGATCTCGTTTTTCTTGGCTATCCCGACGGCTACCTCGAGTCGAGCTTGGCCTTGCGTAAGGACCTTGCTCGCGTCATTCGCCGCGTCCGCCCGCAGGTCGTCATCGTGCAGAGCGCCATACGCAATCTCGACCGTATTTTTGCCGGCCATCCTGATCACCTTGCGGCCGGCGAAGCCGCCATCTGCGCCATCTACCCCGACGCCCAGAACGCCTTCTGGTAC
>JANMCE010000105.1:0-1606 GCA_031360915.1 Actinomycetes bacterium
TCGCCGGGCTGGTCGCCACGTTCAGGCGGGCGTGTCCGTGGCCCGGTCGCCCGAAGTCAGAACCAGGGTTGAGTGCAACATGGGCGTGGTGTAAGAGCCATTGCTGTGGGTGCGGGCCGAGGTCAACCGGCCGAAAGTCCAGCCACGCCAGATACGTCGCCTCGGGCAGGTGGAAACCAATGCTGTGGATGGCGGCCCACGCCGCAACCCGACGCATGTTGGTTTCGATCTGCGTCAAGCACGCCGTCAACCACTCGTCTCCTTCGGGGGTCCATGCCGCAAGGGTGGCGGCAATGCCCAGACTGCCCACCGCGTCCTTGGCGATGGCAAGGTGCTCGGTGACCCTCGTGTGCAACTCGGCCGAGCCGCTGATGACCTGAGCACAGCGCAGGCCCGCGATGTTGAAGGGCTTCGAGGCCGACGTGACCGTGATAGTTGCATCTGCAACTTCCCTGCTCAGCGATGCGGTCGGTACGTGGGTGAATCCGGGGAAGATCAGTTCGGCGTGGATCTCGTCACTGATGATCAGCGCATGGCGTTCCAACGCCAGTGAGGTGATGAGCTCAAGTTCGTGTCGGCGAAACACGTGGCCGCATGGGTTGTGGGGTGAGCACAGCAGAACGATGCGGGGCCGTTCCTTGGCAAAGGCGGCGCGAAGGTTGTCCTCGTCGAGAGTGCCATCGGGCAGCAACACGCTCTCGATGATCCGGCGATGCATGCCGCCGGTAACGTTGAGAAACGGCGGATAGACCGGTGTGGTGATCAACACGCCGTCGCCGGGTGAGGAAAAGAGCTCTATCAGCAGCTCGATCGATTGCACCACGTCGGGCATGAGGTGGACGCGTTCGGGCGCTAACGTCCAGTTCCACCGCTGTTTGGCCCTCGCGGCCAAGACGTTGGGGATGTCGGTGGTCATCGGCGGGTAACCGACATCGCCCCGGCGGACTGCGTCCAGGAGAGCATCCTCGATACAGGGGGCGAGCGGATAGTCCATGTCGGCCACCCACGCCGGCAGTATCTCCTGCGGATACCTTGACCACTTGCTTCCCTTCCGACGGTGAAGCTCGGCAAGGTCAAGTTCTAGGAAGGAGCGCGAGACGTCGATCACAGTCGATCATCATGGCCGATACGCCTCTAACCTGGAGGCATGGGCCTTTCCTTTGATCAGATCGAGCGCGTGCTTACGGTGACCGCGCACCCCGATGATGTCGACTTTGGGGCCGCAGGAACGGTGGCCACCATGACTGACGCAGGTATCGACGTCACCTACTGCATCGTCACCGACGGCGACGCTGGCGGCTTCGACCCTGCCGTGGCTCGCAGCGACATCGGCGGCATCCGGCGCCAGGAACAGACCATGGCAGCCAAGCAAGTCGGCGTGAACGATCTCATTTTTCTGGGCTATCCCGACGGCTACCTCGAATCGAGCTTGGCCTTGCGTAAAGACCTCGCTCGCGTCATCCGTCGCGTCCGCCCGCAGGTCGTCATCGTGCAGAGCGCCATACGCAATCTCGACCGTATTTTTGCCGGCCATCCTGATCACCTTGCGGCCGGCGAAGCCGCCATCTGCGCCATCTACCCCGACGCCCAGAACGCCTTCTGGTAC
>JANMCE010000160.1:0-35370 GCA_031360915.1 Actinomycetes bacterium
TCTTCTTGGCCGCCTACGAGTTTTTGTTCGCCGCACTTCAACAGCACGTCGGCGCCGCTGACGCCATATTGCTCGGCGGCACGGTAGGCGTGCTTTAAGAAGCTGGAGTACACCCCGGCATAGCCCATGATGAGGGCGAGACGATCGATGATGCACTCACCGTCCATGACGGGCCGCACGATATCTTCGGCAACATCGATGAGGCCGAGTACGTCGATGCCGGTTTTGATGCCAAGACGCTCGGCCACGGCGGCGAACACTTCGTTGCGGGTGTTGCCGGCACCGGCACCAAACCCTCGGGTGGACCCATCGATCTGCACGGCCCCGGCGCGCACCGCAATAACGGAGTTGGCGACAGCGATGTTGAGGTTGTCGTGACCGTGGAAACCAACCTGAGCATCACCGTTGAGTTCGGCCACGACGGCCTCTACCCGGTGCTGTACATCTTCCAGAATCATGGCTCCAGCTGAGTCGACCACATAGACGCACTGGCAGCCAGCATCGGCCATGATGCGGGCTTGCTTGGCGATGGTCTCGGGTGTTTGGCCGTGGGCCATCATGAGAAAGCCGACCGTCTCCAACCCGAGCTTGCGAGCGAGACCGAAGTGCTGAATGGATACGTCGGCTTCGGTACAATGCGTAGCGACACGAACAATTGACAGGCCGATGTCTTGGATGAAGCGAATGTCATCCATCGTGCCGATGCCGGGCACCATGAGCGCCGCGATCTTGGATGTCTTGGCTGACTCGACTGCGGCTTTCATGAGCTTGCGTTCGTCGGTGAGGGAGAACCCGTAGTTGAACGACGAGCCACCGAGACCGTCACCATGGGTTACCTCGATAACCGGCATGCCGATGGTGTCGAGTGCGGTGACAATGTCACGCACGTGTTGCTCGGTGAATTGGTGGCCCTTGGCGTGCGAGCCGTCTCGCAGGCAGGTGTCGGTCATGCGGACATCGAGCGTGGGGGAGTAGGTCATGCGTGTGCTCCGTTTAGGTGGTGTGCCATGCGGTTGGCAACGGCCGCGGCGGCGGCGGTCATGATGTCGAGGTTGCCGGCGTAGGGGGGGAAGTAGTCGCCCGCGCCCTCCACTTCAACGAAGACAGCGACGCGTGCAATACCTTCTCTGGTCTCGCCGAATTGGGGTGAAGCTTTGAGGCGATAACCCGGCACATACTCCTGTACCCGGGCCACCACGTTTTCGATGGCCTTGGTTACGAGAATTTCGTCGGCTCCGGCGGGCAGCTGGCAAAAGATGGTGTCTCGCATGATCATCGGCGGTTCGGCTGGGTTGAGCACGATGATGGCTTTGCCCCTACCGGCTCGGCCGACCTCGGCAATGGCCCGTGAAGTGGTGCGGGTGAACTCATCAATGTTGGCTCGCGTGCCCGGCCCTGCCGACTTGGAGGAAACGGTGGCCACAATCTCGGAGTACGCAACCTCAGCCACCTGGGCGACGGCGTAGACAATCGGGATGGTGGCCTGTCCGGCGCAGGTCACCATGTTGACGTTGATGGCATCGAGATGCTCATCGAGATTCGCCGCTGGCACGACGAACGGCCCGACGGCGGCCGGCGTGAGGTCGATGGCCCGGATGCCCAGTTCGGCATAGCGGGGAGCGTTGGCCTCATGGATGTACGCGCTGGTGGCCTCGAACACGAAGTCAGGAAGTTCTTTCTGCCTCAACAACCAATCGACACCCTCATGTGATGCCTCAAGACCGAGCCCACGAGCGCGTTCGAGGCCTTCGCTTCGGGGGTCGACGCCGATCATGTAGCGCGGCTCGATCACCTCCGAGCGCATGAGTTTGTACATCAGGTCGGTACCGATATTGCCCGACCCGACAATGGCTGCCGTCAATTTCGCCATCTGCATCCCCTGTCTCAATGAACCGTTCCAGCTTCCCTCATCGCGAACTTCGGTGAAAGTTCGACGGTCCGCCCTGCGGAACATCACCGCTAACCGGCGCGAGCGAGTGGGGGCGGATGGGTCTGTCTGGACCCGTCAGGTTTGGTGATCGTCAGGGTTCGCTCACCGTCGAGATGGACTTCCACCCACCTTCGTGAGCAAGGTGATGATGTTTGCTGCAGAGCGGCAACATGTTGCCGATATCGGTCCTTCCGCCACGGCGCCAATAGCTCACGTGGTGCATTGTGCAGTTGTCGAACGGCACGTCACAATTCCCAACGGCACAGCGGCTGTACATCACTCGCAGCGCTCGCCGTTGATGAACACTGGCAAGCCGGGTGGAACGGCCGAGGTTGAGCGGCACACCATTGGTGCCAAGCACAGCAGGAATGATGTCGGCGTAACAAGCCATGCGGCGGATCGTCTCGACCGGCAACGTCACCCCACTGGAAACGTCGATACAACTCTTGGCGTGGGCACCATCGAGCAGCGTCTGCAGATCGATCACCACGGTGAGCTCGGGTCGTCCTGAGCCAACAGCTTCGCCCTCGGCCAGCTTTACCAACGCAAGTGCGCGCAGGTGATCCTGCTTGCGTTCATCGAGTGGGCAGGTGTCGGGCACGCGATCGTGGAACAGGGCCTCGACCGCGTTGCGAATGCGGCCAACGAGCTTTGCACCAGACTCTGGATCGAACTGACCGTAGAGACACACCATGCCCGAATCCTTGTCGGTCCAGTGGCGAAGAAACGCGGCGCGGCGTTGACGGTCGAGCGCAGCGATGCCGTCATCGGTGGAGAGTTCTCGGACCCGTTGCTGGAGCTTCTTTGACAACTGCTCGGGCGTGAGCCGGGTGGCCATCGCCACCACCCAGTCGCTCTCGGCCGAAAGCTTTGAGCGGTCGCTCGGCTCCATGCGTGACAGCGTCTGGGCAACGGTGTCGATATGCGCGCTACCGACCTGGCCACCTTCTAGAGCGCTGGCGAGCGCAGGCATGTGGGCGACCGTGGTGGCGCGCTTCCGTGCCGCTTGTGCCTGCCGACGAGTACCCCGAGACGTGTGAACAACGATGTCTTCGTTCTCGACGGTCGAGGTGTTGGGGAGCGCATCTAAGCATGTGATGGCTCGCAGACGAACGCTCTCAACAAACGAGGTGACCCGAGCGCAGTCCCGCAGAATCTCTTCGAGCCGCGGTCGCTCAGCCACCTCGACCGTGATGCCGGCCGTGACGACACTGCCGAACGTCGACATCAGTTCGCCTATTTGCACGCTCATGACACCTCCCTCCACACACGCCGAAAGCACCCAAGAAACAGGTGAGATTCCTTTCGCCGGGGAAGACGGCACTACGAACTGTAGTTCCCAAATCGGCCAATCGCAAGCATTCCTTCCAATCTTGACAATTGGCCTTCGCCTAAGCGCGGGTCTCTACGTGAAGCGGAGCGAGACGGTGCCGAGGTGTTGGATGCGGGTGGTGAAGTGGTCGCCCTTGTTGGCCACGACTGCTTCTGTAGCCGCGCCGGCGCCGACAAGACTGCCGGTGGGCAGCGCTTTGCCCTGGCTCGCCAGGTGGTGCACGAGGGCAGCGACGGCAGCGGCAGGGTGGCCGAGGATGGCTGCCCCCGAGGCGTTGCCGACAAGTTGGCCGTTGCGTTCCATCACGACCCCCAGCAGGCGTAAATCGAGCCCATCGACCTTGCGCGGCGCACCGCCAACCACATAGCGGGCCGCTGACGTGTTATCGGCGATGACCGACGGTAGGTCGAACTTGAAGTCTCGGAACCGAGAGTCGATCACTTCCATCGCTGGCATCACAAAGTCGGTCGCAGCTAACACCTGCGCGATGGTGCAGTCGAGGCCGGACAGTTCACGAGACGTGACGAACGCTATCTCTGGCTCGACCTTCGGGTGGATCAACGTAGACAAATCCACCGCACCTCCATCGACCACGATTGTGTTGTTCATCAGCACGCCAAACGCCGGGACGTTCACACCCATCTGCTGCATCTTGGCCTTCGAGGTGAGGCCGCCCTTGTAGCCGGCAATGCGATCGCCGGCAGCGATACGGCGACGGATGAGTTCCTCCTGAACTTCGTAACCCTCGCCGACCGTCAGTCCGGCATGCGTATCGGTGAGCTTCACGATGTCGGCGCCGATATCGGCTGCATGCTGCACAAGGTCGGTGAGGATAGCGAGGTCGGTAGCGGAGAGAGTCATGGCGAAGTCCTTAAACGAAAGTTACGTTGACAGAGCCGAGGCCGCCGAACGATGCGGTAAGTGCGACGGGTCCAGTGATTGGAAACATGGCTGCGAGCGATCCGGACAGAATGGTCTCACCAGCGCGAAACGGCATACCGAGCCGACCCAGCGTGTTGGCCAGCCAGGCCACCGAGTTGAGCGGTGAACCCTGCACCGCGGCACCAGCACCCGTGGCCGCAAGTTCACCGTCGGCTTCGATCATCATACCGACGAGAGCGAGATCAACATCACGCGGATCGGTGTGCTGCCTGCCCAACACGTACACGCCGCACGACGCATTGTCGGCCACGGTGTCGCAGATCTTGATGTCCCAGTTGGCGATGCGACTGTCGACGATCTCAAAGCACGGCACGACGTAGTCGGTGGCTTTCAGCACATCGACCGCAGTGACGCCGGGGCCGACCAGATCGCGCTTCAACACAAAGCCAACCTCGCCCTCAAACTTCGGTTGGATCAGGGTGTTGAGCGGAATGGTTGCCCCATCGGGGTACACCATGCCCGACGTGAGCTGACCAAAGTCAGGCTCAAAGACGCCAAGCATGTCCTGCACAACCTTGCTCGTCAGACCGATCTTCTTGCCAACGATCGTCTCACCCGCCTGCACCCGTCGGTCGGTCACCCGAGCGGCGATCAGGTAAGCATCTTCCACCGTGATGGATGGTTCACGTTCACGCAGAGGAGTAAGCGTCTGGCAGTTGATGAGGGCGTCGTACAGCTCGTCCCCGTGACGGTTGATCGCAGCAGTATCCATGGCGGAACGCACCGTACTCATTTCGCCATCGTGACGCCTGCCTTGCACGACGGCCAATCCCGCGTTCCGGTGGTCGGGACGGCATCGCTCAATCATCGCAACCGAAGCTCGTAGGCTGAACGGCGTGGGATTTGGGAAAAGGCCGTTCGAGAGAGAGGTGAGCTTCACTCTCGACGGTCAGCGGCACTCGTTCGCAACCTGGTCCGACACGTCAGCGCTGTGGGCTATCCGCTTTCTGGCGAAGTCCGACCGCCCTGAGCGCGGCTGCGAAATGGGTGACTGCGGCACCTGCGAGTCACTGGTGAACGGTGCTCGGCAGCGCCTCTGCATCATGCCATCCACCAACCTCGACGGCCTGACCATTGTGACGACCGGTTAGCCCGCCGGTCGAGCCGGGCTTGACTCCTTGCCGCTGGTTCTAGGCAAACAGGCCGAGGACTGTCATAGCGAACGCGCAGAGTCGAGTAGCCCTATAGGAGCTCCCGATTCGGGTGGCGATGGCCTGGGTCATAGGAGCAACTATGGAGGTGAGATGTGAGCGAAGGGTAAGGCTGCGTGAGTTGCGTGTAAGAAGTCTGACCGGCCGATCATTCCGGCTTGCGGAACGGTGGTCTTGTGGGCCGGCGTGACGGATGTAACAGTGAAGTAGCTCGCTGCGGCTATGCCGCGTGAGCATTTGGGGACACTGCGAAAGGGGTTTGGCGCAATGACGCTGCAGCACATCATCACGTTTGGTGCGTATGAACCGGAGCATCAGCCGATTGTCGGCGGGAAGTGTTCAAGCCTTGGTGCCAGCACCGTGGCCGGACTGCCCGTGCCGCAGGGGTTCGCGGTGACCACGCATGCGTTCGCCGATTCCATGGATCGAGACGAGGTAGCCGGGGCTGTTCGCAAGGAACTCAACGGGCTGAATGTTCACGACATGGATGCGCTTTCAGCTGTCGGCTCAAAGTGCCGAGAGATCGTTCTTGACGCGGGCCCCTCGCAGGCGGCCGAGACATCAATACGGCTGGGCTACCAAGCACTGTGCGAGGCTGCCGCCGTGACGAACCTGCCCGTCGCCATTCGTTCCAGCGCCACGGCCGAGGATCAGCCTGACGCGAGTTTCGCTGGCCAGCAGGACACGTTCCTGTGGGTACGGGGCGAGGACGATGTCGTGAATTTTGTGGTGCGCTGTTGGGCCAGCCTGTTCACTGATCGGGCCATCGCATATCGTCAGGAACATGGCTACCCGCACGAAGGCGTCGCCATGAGCGTGGCGGTGCAGCAGATGGTGGAACCGAAGTCCGCTGGCGTGGCGTTCACGCTGAACCCGACCAGCGGAGATCGCAGCGTCATCGTGATCGACTCGGCCTTCGGCCTGGGCGAAAGTGTTGTCAGCGGAACAGTGACACCCGACAACTACATGGTCGACAAGGTCATGTTCGAAATCGTGAAGCGCACCGTGTCGGCCAAAGAAGAAGAATGCGTGGTCATCGACAACGAGGTAGTTCACCTTCCGCTCGACCAGGAGCGGTCTACCGCCCCGAGCCTCACCGACGCCGAGATCAAGGCGGTCGCCAGACTGGCGAGGCAGGCCGAAAAGCATTTCGGTCGCCCGCAGGATGTTGAGTGGGCCGTCACCGTGGACGACGGCGGGAACAGTACGGTGCATCTGCTGCAGAGCCGACCAGAAACCGTGTGGAGCAATAAGACGCGCCAGATTTCCACGGGCATCGTCGATCCGATGGCGGGCATCGTGAAAACGCTGCTCACGCCGGTCAAAGTCATCAGCAAAAACAAGTAGCTATCAACCAATCCCTGGGGGAATCTCATGAGTGACGAAATGCGTTTTGCGAGTCCGTTCGATATCGAAACACCTGCTGGGGCTGAAGGTTGGGAAGACCTCTACGCCTACCACCAGATGTTCTCCGAAGAGCGTCGTGGCTACGAAGACTCGATGTTCTGGTTCCGTGACGCCATTCATTTGCCGAAGCCGATGCCGCCATTCGACATGAGCCTGGTTGAGTATGCGTTCGCATCGCTCGGCTCGTATAACAGCCGCCACTACATCGTGCCGCCCGCCATGGGCATCGACATCCGCATCCTCAACGGCTACTTCTACCTGTCGCCCGTCGGTGTTGCGAACCCGGACGATATTCCGGCCCGCGTCGATCACTTCATGGAACGAGCCGGCCATTACTTCGGCAACTGGAACGACATCGAAGCCGAGTGGATCGTGTCCGCCAAGGAAATCATCGCCAAGCTCGAAGCCCTGAACTTTGCGCCGCTGCCCGACATGGTGCCGATCGAAGTCGTCACCAGCCACATTGGTCGCTCAAATGTGTATGACCTGCAGCACGAGTACCACCAGCTCGTCGACCTTTCACTCGAGCTGTGGCAGAAGCACTTCGAGATGCTCAACCTCGGTTACGCGGCGTACCTCGATTACTTCAACTTCTGCAAGCAAGTCTTCCCGAACATCCCCGACCTGGCCATTGCCAAGATGGTGGCCGGTATAGAGGTGGATCTGTTCCGCCCCGATGAGGAACTGCGCAAGCTCGCCCGCTCGGGCGTGGCCAAGGGCCTGAACGGTGCACTCGCCAAGGGCAGTGTAGATGAGGCCCTCGCCAGTGTGAAGGACATGCCCGGCGGCATGGAGTGGCTAGCCGAATGGCACGCCGCGCAAAACCCCTGGTTCAACTACTCGAACGGCACCGCGTTCTACCACACCGACGCGGTGTGGGCCGAGCGTCTCGACATCCCGTTCTCATTCATGCGCGGCTACATGGACAAGCTGGAAAAGGGCGAGGAAATCGACACGCCCACCGAGGCCCTCATCGCTGAGCGCGACCGCATCGCCGGTGAATATGCCGACCTGCTCGACGGTGACGACAAGGCCAACTTCGAAGGCAAACTCGGTCTGTCCCGCACCGTGTTCCATTACGTGGAGAACCACAACTTCTACGTGGAGCACTGGGGTATCAGCGTGATGTGGCGCAAGATGCGCGAACTGTCGAACGTGATGATGAAGGAAGGCTTCTGGGCCGACGTCGATGACATCTTCTACCTGAAGCGTGACGAGATCCCGACGGCCCTCAGCGACATGACCTTTGCGTGGTCCGCTGGCGTGCAGCCGCGTGGTCCGCTCTACTGGCCCAAGATCGTGGCCAAGCGCCGCAGCATTCTGGCCGCCTGCGAAGCATGGGATGCCCCTCCCGCGCTGGGCGCGCCGCCCGAAGTCATCAGCGAACCCTTCACTGTCATGCTATGGGGCATCACATCAGAGTCGGTACAGAAGTGGCTTGGTGGCATGTCGAGTGACGGCGGCCTGAGCGGCTTCGCAGCCTCTCCCGGTGTCGTCGAGGGAATTGCTCGGGTGCTCACCAGTGCCGATCAGGTGGCCGATTTGCTGCCGGGTGAAATCCTGGTTGCGCCGGTGACCTCACCGTCGTGGGCGCCGGTCTTTCGCAGCATTGCGGGCACCGTCACCGACTCGGGCGGCATGATGAGTCACGCCGCCATTGTGTGTCGTGAGTACGGTCTTCCCGCCGTGACCGGCACCGCGTTTGCCACCAAATCGATCAAGACCGGCATGCGCGTACGCGTCGATGGCGACAATGGTGTCGTCACCATCCTCGACTAAGAAAGCTCGACTGAGAAAGAGTGTATGAAACACCTGTTGCTCGACTTCGGTGGAGTCGTTCTGAAAACCCCGTTCGAGCTCAGGGATGATGCTTCGAAGACGCTCGGCCCACTCCCTTGGGCCGGGCCTTTCGATCCGTCAACTGACCCAGAATGGGTTCGCTGGCAGAGCGGGGAGATCACCGAGCGCGAGTACTGGCACAATCGTGCCGCCGCTTACGGGCTCACCACGCGTAAGTTCATGGATCACTTCTTTGAGCCGCCGGGCGAACGCTTGCTGCACATGGAGATGTGGGATCTCATCCGTGAACGTCACGCGGCCGGGGGAGTGGTCGGCTGCCTCACGAACGATATGCAGGCGTTCCAAAATGCATCGTGGATCGATGCCATGACCGTGATCAGCGAGTTCGACTTCATCGTCGACGGTTCCATCACCGGTTTCCTCAAGCCTCATCCGAAAACCTACGAGCTGGCTCTCGACGCGTTGGGCAATCCCGATCCCGTCGACGTCGTGTTTGTGGACGATCAGTTGATCAACCTCAATGGCGCAACTGAAGCTGGCATCACCACGGTCTTCTTCGACCCCACCGACATCTCTGGCTCCATGAAGCGAGTACGAGCTGCGCTCATGGCCTGAGCCGAAAGACGGTCCCGCGTCTATTGAGGGTGGACCGTCTCGCCGCGGGCGAGCATGGCGATGAACTCGTCGATCTTTCGGGCGCGGGTCTCGGGACGCTTTGGGATGTCGATCCGGTAGAGGATGGCGTACCGGTTGGCTCGGGAGAGGCCTTCGAACATTGCGTGAGCGGCTGAATTCGCGGCTAACGCTTTGGCGAGATCGTCGGGGACGGTCGCCTTCGCTTGACCCTCGTATGCGGTGTCCCAGCGGCCGTCGGCTTTCGCTCGTTCAATCTCCGTGAGGCCGGAAGGTTGCATGCGTTCGTCTGTGATGAGCCGTTGGACGATTGCGACGTTTCGTCTCGACCAAGGGCTTCTCGGCCGACGATGGGTGAATCGTTGCTTGAATGTTGAGGTGTCGCGAGCACCTTTCTGACCATCGATCCAGCCGTAACAGAGCGCCTCGTCGAGGGCATCGTCGTAGGTCAGTCGGGTTGGGTCGACCGTCGCCTTCTTCGCCAGAACGAGCCAGACGCCGACTGCGCCGTCGTGGTTGTTCCGGAGCCAGTCTCTCCATGCCACGCTATCTGGGACGATCAGTTCAGGAAGGTCTGCTCCAGCGGCCATCACCGCGAAGATAGCGTGACCGCAGTGAAGGCCGACACGTCAGATGTCTGGCGCAGAAGCAGTACTGGTCGGTACTTTCGAGTATTGACCGAAACCAAGGAGGCCAGAACATGTCTGATGATCGTCGAAAGATCGAACTCGAGGTCGAGGTTGTCGGCACGCCCGAAGAGGTATGGCGGGCCATCGCAACCGGGCCGGGAATCTCCTCGTGGTACGTGCCGCACGAGGTCGAAGAGCGCGACGGCGGCGCAGCGACCGCATCGTTCGGCCCGGGGCCCGAGATGCAGATATCAGGGCGGGTCGCAGCATGGGAACCACCTCACCGGATCGTGTTCGATAAGGGTGAGGGTGCCGGTGGTTTGGTGTTCGAATGGTTGATCGAAGCTGGCGACGGGGATACCTGTGTGGTTCGACTGGTGAACACTGGATTTGGTTCCGGGGAACCGTGGGATGCCCAGTACGACGGAATGGTCGAGGGCTGGAAACTGTTCCTGTCCAATCTCCGTTTGCATCTCGAACACTTCCGGGGGCAAACCGCTACGTCTATGCTCCCCATGGCCATGTGGGCCGGAACCCGCACCGAGGTCTGGGCTCGACTCACGGATGCACTGGGCATACCGGCGGCTCCTGCCATCGGTACGTGGCTTCGGCTCGATGCCAAAGCAGCTCCGCCTCTGGCCGGGACCGTCCTCGATTGCGCAACGACACGCCTGGTGCTCCTGCTCGACCAACCGGCTCCTGGCACCGCCTTTGTCGCAGTCGAAGGAACCGGAGATCAGGTCGGTGTTTCGGTCTGGTCCTACCTCTACGGCACCGACGCCGAAATGATCGCAAACCGGGACGCACCGCTTTGGCAGCAATGGCTCACCGACAACGCCTGACCGCAGCCGCTGCTTTTTGCTTAGGAGGATTGTGCGAGGTCGAAGTTTGCACAGGCGTTCAGTGCTCGACAACATTCCTCGGCATTCGAGACCGACCCGACGAGCAACTCAATGACCAGCAAGGTGGCTTCGTGATTCGTGCGCGTTGAGCCCGCACCGATGGCTTCGGCGGTGCAGTCCTCGAGGAGCAAGCAGTGGTAGTCACGGAACATGGCGTCTTTCAGGGTTGACTCGACGCACACGCTGGTGGTGCAACCGGTGAAGACCAGGTTCTCGATTCCGTTCCTTCGAAGAATTGAGTGAAGGTCGGTCTCGAAGAAACCGCTAAAGCGATGCTTGTACACAACGACATCGCCGGGCGCGGGCGTGAGTTCATTGATGATCTCCGTGTTCCATGTGTCCCGGATCAGTATCCGGCTGGGCGTCCCATCGGGGGCGGTCATCGCTTCGCCCGCGTGCATCCGCTGATGCTTCAGCCAATTTGGTGTGTTCGGCGCGCCAGCGTCAGAGAGATCGGGTCGGAACGCCATCTTCAGATAGACGACTATCACGCCGGCCCGGCGAGCTGCAGAGAGGACCCGAGCAGTCGGTGCGATGGTGCCGCGAATACCCGTCAGGTCGATGCCGGCACGCCCAAACATACCGAGCGGCGAACCGAAGTCGTTCTGCATGTCGACAACGACTACGGCCGTTTTCGCAACGTCGAACTCCACTGGCTGAGGTCTTGCGTCTATCGAGGCGAGTCTGGAGGTTCCCATAGGTATCGCTTTCCAACGACAGAGCTCGGAAGCCGATGCTACCCAACCCCTACGTCGCGAGTTACCACGTCCACCTTACTGATCACTGAGCGCCGGGTGGGAAGTGCATGTGCTCAGTCGAGCACGTAGCGGTCTCGCAGCGCAGCGGTTGTTACTTCGGGAAGGGCGTTGGCATCGAGCAGGTCTTCGATCGTGACGGATGCGAACGTCGACGGATCAACCAGGAGTGCACGGTAGCGCTCGCAGGCTTCTGCGTAGTCGACGTTGCCCGACGGATGCACAACGACAAGCCTTCCCCATGCCCACCGGTCGCCCGGGTGTTGGAGCTTGGAGAGCACAAGGAGGTGCTGGAGCCACATCACCGTGAGGTCGGTTCCGTTCACGGCATCGAAGGCCTCGGGTGCGAACACTCCCGATCGGTCAGCGATGGCTCGGTAGTGAGCGAGGCGGATCGGCTTCGGGGTTTCGCGTTTGCCGCGCTCGTGGAGTCGTCCCCAGACGCCCATGACGCCCTGCGTGCCGTCGCCGATATCGGTCACGAACGCGGTGGTGAACGCGCTGAGGCTGCCGAGGTACGCAAGGTCGAGACGCCCGGGAGAGTGTTCGAAGCGAACGTCGCTCACGGTCCCGGGTGCGTCCGGCCACCACGTATGGGTGGCCCGGTCAGCGAGTGAACGGTCGGCGGCCAAATCTCCGAACAGGTTGAAGCAGAGCGCGGTCGATGACAGCAGGTCGGCCCACAGTCCCTGACGATCAATGCTTTGCCGTGGCTCAACCATCGCCATGCGCGCTTGCGCCGCGTCACGTGCAGTGCGTGTCACGAAATTCGCACCGGTCGCTTCGGCGTAGTCCAGCGGCAATCGGCTTCCGACCAGACGTGCCGGCTTGCCCGGCTGAGGCTGCATGGGTTGCGAGCCGACGGGGTGCCCCTTCGCTTCGCGCCACTCTGCCTGATGAAATCGCATGCGTTGGCGGAACGACGTCATGTGCGGTCGCTTGGGCACACGGTCAGTGGCCTCCCAACAGTGTGTGTCTTTCAGTATCTGCTCCGAGAGAATCGCGTCCACGACGTTCATCTTAGAAGTTCTGATCCTCAGCGAAATGCCCCGTAGATCGCGCTACCCGCGCTCAGAAACAGCAGACCGAGGATGAGGCGGTGGAAGAGCTGGTCGTCCACCTTGGGAACAAGCCAGGTCCCGACGACGTTGCCGAGCACCATGGGCACGAACGTGATGCCAGTGAGTTTGACGGCATTGCCGTTGAGTCGACCGTAGTGCCAGAAGAGGGCGAGGCTGACAACGTTGGTGAACAGATAGACCAGTACCAACGTCGCTCGGAAAATCACAGGAGCAACGCGACGGCTGTGCATGGCGATGACCAGTGGCGGACCGTTCGTGCCGGTGGTGGTCGCCAGCACTCCCGAGACGAACCCGGCAATCAGGTCAACACTGGGGCTTTCGGATCGAATGCGAAAGCCCGTCGCCAACGCGGCTCCGGCGATAGCGACCGCGACCCCAATAATCAGACGCAGCGGCCTGTCGGGCAGGTGGGATGAGATGGCCACACCTATGGGCATGCCGGTCAGACTGGCGAGACCCAGACGTTTCGCCGAGGGCCAGTGGACGTCTTTCCACTCGCGCCTCGATCGGATGATCGCCAGCGGCGTGCTGATCAAGATGGCCAGGCTTACCGCCTGCAGTGGTGGCATGACGGTGGCCAGCAGCGGGACGCTGACCAGAGTGAAGCCGAAGCCGGAAATGGTCTGACTACAGGAGGCCATGGCGACGATGAGGATGGAAACTGCTACGACGCCGAAGGTCACCGCACGATGGTATGCACAGCTATGCCAAAGTGGCGGCATGCCCGATCACTGGTTCGAACCATTGGCCGACCATATGGGTACGGCCTATCTGCGCTACTCGTTCACCAAGGGCACGACGCAGGAAGTGGATGCCCTTATCGACGTACTGCAGCTGACGCCAGGGATGCGAGTGCTCGATGTCGGCTGCGGGCCGGGCCGCCATGCCAACGAGTTCGCCTGTCGGGGGATAGCCGTGCACGGAGTCGATATCAGCCAACGGTTCGTCGACATCGCCACCCAACAGGCGGTCGGCGGGGCAACGTTCGAACGGGCTGACGCCCGACACCTGAGCTTCGAGAGCGAGTTCGACGCCGCCATTTCGCTCTGCCAAGGTGCGTTCGGATTGCTGGGTACCGATGAGGAGAACCAGCACGTCCTCGCCGGTATGGCCCGAGCCGTCAGGCCCGGTGGCCGCATCGCTCTCTCTGCGTTCAGCGCCTATTTCCGGGTGAAGTACCAGAATGACACCCACTTCGACGCGATTACGGGGGTCAGTCACGAGCACACCGAGATCCGAGACGAAACCGGGAATTCGACACCCGCCGAGCTCTGGACGACGTGTTTCACCCCGCGTGAGCTGCGGTTGCTCCTTGCCGGCCAGGGGCTGCGAGCAGACGACATTTGGTCGGTAGAACCAGGCGCGTACCTGCCGATAGCCCCAACCGTCGAGACCCCCGAATTCCTGGTTTTGGCCACAAAGGAGTAACCTTGCAGGGTCCTATCCCTCTAGTGAATAAAGGCTGTACCCCTTGTCTGATTTGATTACCGCGTCCCCGTCGATGGGCACCTTCGACGAAGAGGGCAATTACATTCCTCGCCAGATCACGTCCAATGACGTCGGCGATTCGTTTGAAGCTGCGATCGACGGTTCGCTCGTCAGCGTTGAAGACGCCCAGATTGTCATGGGCACCGTCGTCAAGATCGACAGGGACGAAGTCCTCCTCGACATTGGCTACAAGTCCGAAGGTGTCATTCCGAGCCGTGAACTCTCCATCCGTAATGACGTCAACCCGCACGATGTGGTGACGTTGGGTGAGCGTATCGAGGCCCTGGTCATCACCAAGGAAGACAAAGAAGGACGCCTCGTCCTCTCCAAGAAGCGTGCGCAGTACGAGCGTGCATGGGGAACCATCGAAGGCAAGAAAGAACGAGAAGAAGTCGTCGAAGGTCTGGTCATCGAAGTCGTCAAGGGTGGCCTCATTATCGACATCGGCCTGCGTGGCTTCCTTCCCGCCTCCCTCGTTGAGCTGCGTCGGGTCCGTGACCTGCAGCCCTACGTCGGCAAGGTGCTTTCGGCCAAGATCATTGAGCTCGACAAGAACCGCAACAACGTGGTGCTGTCCCGTCGTGCGTTCCTCGAAGAGACGCAGAAGGAACAGCGCGACGAGTTCCTCACCAACCTCAAGCCGGGCGAGGTCCGCAAGGGCGTCGTGTCGTCGGTTGTGTCGTTCGGTGCGTTCGTCGACCTTGGCGGCATGGACGGACTCATTCACGTGTCCGAGTTGTCGTGGAAGCATGTCGATCACCCAGGTACCGTCGTTGCCGTTGGCGACGAAGTCACCGTGCAGGTTCTCGATGTCGACTTCGACCGGGAGCGCATCAGCCTGTCGTTGAAGGCCACCCAGCAGGACCCGTGGCAGGAGTTCGCCAGCGGACACCGCGTGGGCGAACTGGTCTACGGCCGGGTCACCAAGCTGGTGCCGTTCGGTGGTTTCGTGCAGGTAGGCGAAGGCATCGAAGGTCTTGTGCATATCTCCGAAATGTCCGCACACCACGTGGACGCTCCCGAGCAGGTCGTCACGCCGGGCGAAGAGTTGTGGGTCAAGATCATTGATCTCGATCTGCAGCGTCGTCGCATCAGCCTGTCGATCAAGCAGGCGGCCGAAGGTGGCGAAGTGGCCGAGGAGTACCGCGAGCACTTCGGCGCTCACACGTTCGACGACGCCGGCAACTACATGGGTGCCGCCGACGACGCCGAGCGCGAAGCCGCCTGGAAGGACTACTACGAGCAGTACGGCGGCGCCGAGCACGCGCCGGGCGCTGAAGGCGAAGCTGCCGATACTCCCGCTGCGGAGACGGCACCGGAAGCTGCGGCTCCCGAAGCTGCGGCTCCCGAAGTCGACGCAGAAGCCTAAACAGAACGCAAAAGGGGCCCCGACCGGATCACTCCGGTCGGGGCCCGTTTCGCTTTCGGCTAGTTCAGGCTCACGATGCCCATACGCATGCCGATGAGCACGGCTTGGGTGCGGTCACGGGCGTTGAGCTTCTCGTAGATGCTCGCCAGGTGGTTCTTGACCGTCTTCTGGCTGATATACAGCTTGGCCGCAACCTCGGGCGTAGAGCAGCCGTCAGCGATGAGCTGCAGCACTTCCTCTTCGCGCTTGGTGATGATGCGGTCTTCTTCACGTTTGCTGTTGGCGTCGAGTTTCTTGGCCTCATTCAGCATGCTCTGGGCGATGAGGGGGGACAAGAAGGTATCGGGGTCAGCGGCCTGCTTGACGATGTCGATGATCTCGTCGGAGGTGCAGTCTTTGGTGATATAGCCAATTGCGCCAGCCTTGAGCGCATCATTCATGACGGCATGATCGATGTGCATGGTGAGCATGACGATGCGCTGGTCCGGGTTGGCCGTAACGATGCGGCGGGTTGCTTCTACGCCGTCCATGCCCGGCATACTCACGTCCATCACAATGACGTCGGGGGTGAACTGGGCGGCTAAGCGGATGGCTTCGTTGCCGTCGTTTGCTTCCGCAACAACGTCGTAGCCCTCTTCTTCAAAGGTACGGCGCATGCCTTGGCGCAGCACGCTGTGGTCATCAACGAGCATGAGTCGAATCGTCAAGGTGTTCTCCTGTAAGTCTGGGTCGTTCGGGGTGATGGTTACGGGTTGGCCAGCGAGACCCGAATGTTCGTGCCCTGACCGGGTTCGGAGTCTATTTCAAGTCGAGCGCTAATAGTTGCGGCCCGCTCTCTCATGCCCATCATGCCGTACGAGTCGAAGCGACCCTTCTCGGGATCAAGGCCGACACCATCGTCGGAAACGACAAGTTCGGCCGATCGACCGTCAGACCGCCAGGTGAGGGTGAGTGACTTGGCGTGGGCGTGGCGCTCGACGTTGATGACCGCTTCTTTCGCGATACGCCACATCTCGCGCTCCTGGATAAGGGGCAGGCGGCCTGATGCCTCGTGGGCGATGGACACCTCAAGGCCGGCGCGCTCTTTTACTCGGGAGAGGAACAGTTCCATGGTGGCCAGCATGTCCTGGCTCTCGGTGACGTCCGTACGCAGGTCGTACAGCGTGTCACGCACCATGCGGGTGACGCCGCCGACCTCGCCTCGAAGTTCCACCAGGCGCGGGCTCATGTCCTCGCCCCGGTCGCTGGCTCGCTTGGCCCGGTCGATCTCGAACCCGAGGTGGGCGAGCGCCTGGCCGATCTGGTCGTGAAGGTCGCGGGCGATGCGGGTGCGTTCTTCTTCAGCGCCGATAGTGCGTAGGCGGCTGAACATGCGGGCGTTCGACACGGCGTAGGAGAACGAGTCAGTTATGCCGTCAAGCACCTCGACGTCGGTCTGCTGGAACTGACCGGACATGGCCGACTCAAGGGCCATCAACCCGATCTGCGAGCCACGAGCTGACAACGAGGCATAGATGCCCGAGCGAGCATCGGGCCACAAGCCACCCTGCTCGGCGGTCAGCGAACCCTCCGTAAGCGCACCCTGCTGTCCGAGAGCACGGATGAGCACGGGCGGAAGCTGCGAGGTGGTGAGGCTCGGCTGGTCGGGGTTGCCAACCTCTCGCACCGGCACCCACGTGCGGTCGGAGTCTTCGAGCAGCAAGATGGTGATGGCGTCGAAGTCGATGAGGTCGCGCAACTGGGCAATGGTGGAGTCGAGCACCTCACCCATGTCCAGTGACGATGGCAGCGTTTGGGCGATGGTATTGAGCTGGAACAGCAACTTGTTGGCCTCGGCCAACCGTCCGAGACGGTCAAGGGTCAGGGTCTGTTGTCGAGCGTTTTCTTCCAGCACATGACGGGAGTAGCTACTGACGAGCGATACCAGCAAGAACAGCGCCAGCCACCCAGCACTAAGCGTGACCGCGTAACTGGGTTGTGGGTGCGTGTTGAACTTCTTGTCGAACCAGACACCGAGCACGATGCTGCTGACGGTGCTGAGCTCAAGCGCAAAGGCGTATCCACGAGCAAACCCGGCGGCGACGACGGTGGGGAGCAGGACGATGACAAAGGGAGAACTCCACGAACCGGTCTTGGCGATGATGACGACGTGAAAGACGAGTTCCAGACCGATCTCGGTCGCGGCGCGAGACGACCCGGTGAGGGCGATGGGTTTCAGGGTTCGGAAACCGGCGTACAGCAGCAGCAGCAAACCTGCGACGTAGACGGCAAGGTGAAGATCTCCGGCCGCGAGTATGGCTCCGACGGCCAGTGATGCCCACCGAAACAACTCGATGGGCGGGGTTTGCACGGCAACCTCGCGCGTCGCACCGGTTTCACGTCGGTAGTTGCCTACTTCGGCTTCAACGGTGGCGGCTCGCCGTGGGGTGGGTTGGCGCAATCCGATGACCGGGGTGAGTCCCACGCTCCCGGCTGAAGTAGCCGGGGCGGAGCCCTCATACTCATCGATGTGGTCGACGTCGGTCATGGGTGCTTCCTGTAAAGCGGTTTACGATTCCTTGAAACTACTCTGCGGTGTATAGGAGCGCCCGCTTTTCTCCTCCGATACCCTGTCACGTTCATGATCCTCGTGGGGCTGACCGGCGGCATCGGAGCAGGAAAATCTTCGGTTTCGGCCTGCCTTTCCGCACTCGGGGCGGTCATCGTCGACGCCGACGCTATTGTGCGTGAGTTACAGCAACCGGGCGAACCACTGGTCGCAGAGTTAGCCGAGCACTTCGGGTCGGGCATCCTTCACTCGGATGGTTCGCTCGACCGGGCGTCGTTGGCAGCGTTGGCATTTGGCAACACCGACGCCTTGGCTGACCTGAACCACATCGTGCATCCAGCGGTCGGTCGCGAGATGAGCCGGCGAATCGACGAGCAATTTGCCACCGACCATGTCGTCGTTCTGGATATCCCGCTTCTGGCCGAGAACCCCCGTCAGGGATTGGCGGCAACCATTGTGGTCGACTGCCCTGTGGAGGTTGCCGTGGAGCGCCTGGTCACGATGCGAGGGTTCACGAGGGAAGACGCTGAGGCGAGAGTCGCTCATCAGGCGAGCCGGGAAAAGCGGCTCGCGCTCGCCACCCACGTGGTGCACAACGACGGATCCCTCGATCATCTCCGTCGCCAGATCGACCGGTTGTGGCGAGAACTGCAATTCCTTCCGCCGACGATGGCAGAGGATCTGAACCGCTATCGGGCCCGGTAGTGGTTAGCCCTTGACGGCTCCGGGCTTGTCCGGAGTGACGGTGAAAATGGCATCGGTTGTCACAGCGCTTTCGGGCTTTGTTGCATCGTCAACGATTCGGTACGTGGCGGTCCACTTGGTGGGCGTGACCTCGTTGAGGCACCAGCCCCTCTTGCGGGAATTCAGGTAGCGAAGGTCAGGGAACGACGAAATGGCTGATTCGATGCCTTCGGGCAGGAGCGCCCCAGACGAGATCGAAGTGCCGATGAACTCAGTGGCAACCACCTTTTTGGCGTCACCGTCTTTCAGCACGATGTCGGCAACGGCTGCGAGGTGGATGTCACCGGTCACAATCACGGTGTTGGTCTTGCCGGTGGCGTTGATACCTTTCAGGAGACGCAGCCGTGCCTCGGGGTAGCCGTCCCACTGATCGAAGTTCAGAACGGCACCATTGAGCGTTGCGTCCGCCATCACGACTTGGTTGGCCACAACATTCCACGTTGTTGTTGCTTTCCCCAGTCCGTCCAGTAGCCAGGCCTCCTGCTCGGTGCCGAGCATGGTGCGGCCGGGCGAGTTGATCTCGTCGCACGGTGGCTGGAGCTGAAGAACGACGTCACCGCACGCCTGATCGGTGCGGTACTGGCGGCCGTCGAGCAGAAAGAACCGCGCCAGGTTGCCGTAACTGAGGTCGCGGTAAATTTCGTAGTCGGGTCCTGCCGGCGGCGCAAGGCGAGTCGGCATGAACTCCCACCAGACCCGGTAGGCCATGGCCCGCTGCTTGGCGAACTCTTCCGATGGAATTCCGGTTTCGCTGGCGTTGCTGGCGTAGTTGTTCTCTACTTCGTGGTCGTCCCAGATGGGCACCCATGGGCACGACGCATGGGCTGACTGAAGGTTGGGCTCGGAGCGGTAGTGGGTATAGCGGCCGCGATAGTCATCGAGGGTACGCAGCTTTTCGCCCGGAACGGCTCGCACGCCCTTGCCGGCCGGCACCGGAGACTCGTAGATGTAATCGCCAAGCCAGACGAAGAGATCCAGGTTCGACGCGGCGATGTCCTTGTGTGCGTTGTAGTAGCCCTCGGAGTATTCCTGGCACGACCCGAACCCGAAGCGCAGCTTGTCCACCTTTGCTCCCTCGACGGGAAGCGTGCGCGTCGTGCCGACGGCGCTCGTGAAGCCTTTGGCCTGGAAGCGGTAGAAGTAACGCGTGTCGGCCTTGAGGCCGTCGGCGTCGACATGCACGCTGAAGCCAGCCTCGTTCTGTGCCTTGGCTTCACCAGTCCTTCGATCCTTGGCGAACGCGTCATCGGTGGCGATTTCCCACGTGACCGCCACGGGAGTGGTGGTGGTCGGAACCGCAAGGCGGGTCCACAGAATCACCCTGTCCGGCAGGGGATCACCAGAGGCAACGCCAAGCTTGAACGGGCTCTCGCCAGCGGGCTTCGAGGTACTGGTGGTGGCTGGCAGCGCCATTGTTGTCGGCGGCGGTGTTGTCGGCGGCGGTGTTGTCGGCGACGCTACGGCTGTCGTTCTCGGCGCAATCGACTTGGCCTTCGAGGTACATGCAGTGAGGGCAGCGGTCGTTCCGAGCAGAAACGTGCGACGACTCAGCGACATCGGACTCCAGTCTGGTGACGGGGGATCGGGGGCTCTTGGATCGTAGGTCTGTCGGGCGTTGCGTGTCCGGCCGACTCGTATGTTTACGTGTCCCGAACGTTTGTTCGTTTGCGGTAGTCTGTCACGATGGAAGCGTTCAAGGTTGTGAGCGATTTTGACCCGTCGGGTGATCAGCCGAAGGCCATTGCTCAGCTGAGCGAGGGGGTCGAGCGGGGTGATCGGTTCCAGACGCTTCTTGGCATCACCGGCTCCGGCAAGTCGGCCACCATTGCGTGGACCATTGAGAACACTCAACGCCCCACGTTGCTGCTGGCGCCGAACAAGTCGCTGGCCGCCCAGCTGGCGCAGGAAATGAAGGAGTTCTTCCCCAACAACCGGGTCGAGTACTTCGTCAGCTACTACGACTACTACCAGCCTGAGGCGTACATCGCGTCAAGCGATACCTACATCGAGAAGGACTCGTCTATCAACGACGAGATCGATCGACTGCGCCACTCGGCGACGGCCGCGCTGCTCACCCGTCGCGACACCATCGTGGTGGCGTCGGTGAGCTGTATCTACGGCATGGGCAATCCCGAGGAGTACAAGGGTCAGTTGCTTGAGCTTCACACCGGTGTCGATTACGACCAGCGCTCCATCCTGCGCAACCTGGTTGACCTGCAGTACGACCGCAACGACATCGCCCTCGGCCGCGGCAATTTCCGTGTACGCGGCGACACCATTGAGGTGCATCCGGCGTACGACGAGACCGTCGTTCGAATCGAGATGTTCGGTGACACGGTTGATCGCATCACCGTGGTCGATCCGCTGACCGGTGAGCAGCTGAACGAACTTACGCAGGTGATGGTGTTCCCCGCCACGCACTATGTGGCCGGAGAGGAACGGATGCGGAAGGCCATCGTTGGCATTGAGGCCGAGTTGCAGGAGCGGCTAGCCACGTTCGAGAAGGAAGGCAAGCTGTTGGAGGCGCAGCGGCTGCGTATGCGCACGCAGTACGACCTGGAGATGATGGCGGAGGTCGGGTACTGCAACGGCATTGAGAACTACTCGATGCACATCGACGGGCGAACATTCGGTGAGCCGCCGTTCACCCTCATCGACTACTTCCCGAAAGACTTCCTACTCGTCATCGACGAAAGCCACGTCGCTGTTCCGCAGCTGCACGGCCAGTACGCCGGTGACCGCAGTCGTAAGGACCAACTAGTGGAGCACGGCTTCCGTCTGCCGTCGGCGCGTGACAACCGGCCGCTTACGTTTGAAGAAGTGATGGAGCGGCTGAACCAGGTGATCTTTGTCTCGGCCACCCCGTCCGACTATGAGCGACGTGTGTCCACCAATGTCGCTGAGCAGGTCGTCCGGCCGACCGGGCTGGTAGACCCGCAGGTGATCATCAAGCCCACCAAGGGTCAGATCGATGACCTCATGCAGAACATCAACGAGCGCATCATCAACGGTGACCGGGTGCTGGTCACCACGCTCACCAAGAAGATGGCCGAAGACCTCACCGATTACCTGCTCGAACAAGGTCTGCGCGTTCGCTATCTGCACTCCAACATCGACACCATTCAGCGCATCGAAATTCTGCGCGGACTGCGCCTGGGCGAGTTCGATGTGCTGGTCGGTATCAACCTGTTGCGAGAAGGACTCGACCTCCCCGAGGTTTCACTCGTGGCAATTCTCGATGCCGATAAGGAAGGCTTCCTTCGTTCGGAAACATCGCTCATTCAGACCATGGGTCGAGCCGCTCGAAACGTGAACGGGCAGGTGATCATGTACGCCGACAAGATCACACCGTCGATGGAGCGAGCTATTGGTGAGACCAATCGGCGCCGTGAGCTGCAGGTCGCCTACAACCTTGAACACGGCATCAACCCCACCACCATCATCAAAGCGGTCAACGACATTTTGTCGATGTTGCGACCCGACAACACTGCGCCGCTGCCCGGCAAGGGTCGACGCAAGGAAACCGAACGCGATCGCCAGAAGCGCAGCGAGCTCGCCAACCTTCCGGCCAACGAGCTGTCCCGTCTCATCCAGACGCTCGAAGACGAAATGCACGAAGCCTCTGCCGACCTCCGCTTCGAATACGCCGCCCGCCTCCGCGACGAGGTCAAAGAACTCAAACGTGAACTCAAAGACGCCAGCTGAACCGCTTCGGTCACGTTAGATGACGGTGAAGGTCGAAGCCGCACGAGCGTATCCACCGTCGGTAGCTGCCGTATCCGTCCGGAACCCGCCGGTCCACGACATCGCCGACTACGGCATGTTTCGACTCATCGAGGCTGCAATCCCGGCGGTGCCGGATGTTATCCTGACGCCGGGAGCGGACACGTGGTTATCCGTCCAGTTTTGTGAACGCCCGCTACGCCCGGTTCTGCCCTCCGAGTTGGAACCGCTGTTCGGTCCGGCGAGCAGAATCTCGCCAACGGTCCGTCCACAAGCAAGTTTGCCTGCCAAGGAATCCGACGGCGAGCGCCACGACGATCCGCCAAAGGCACCGAGCGAAACCACCGATGACGAACGACTCTTGCTGGAACGCGCCGAGCTTTGGCTAAGTCGACTGTGGGAGCCATGGTCGCGTCGTTGCGAGGAGGTCAGCGCAGCGAAATCTCTGTATCGCGACCTCTTCGAACAGCGCGAGTTGCTGAGCACCGACCGCGAAAGCCTCGAGTTGTGTTGGGGCTTTGGGCGAGTTAAGTGGCGTCCCGAAGGCCAGGGAGTTTCGATCGACTACCCGATGTTGTCGACGCCGGTTGAGATCGATCTGGACCCGGCGACCAACGAGATTCGCGTGCGCCCGTCGGGCGCCCTCGAAATCGAGGCGCTGTACGTCTCGGACGTGCAGCTGGCAGACGCCAACGGGTTCAAGGCAATTCGCGAGGCGTGGGCGGCGGATGAAACGGGGATCGATCCTTGGAACTGTTCCGAGCTGGATGACATTCTGCGTCGGCTTATTCGGACCTTTGACCACGACGGCATTTCTAGCGATGGACCGGGACCAACCGACGGCGCGGCAATTGTTCACCCGTCGTGGATGGTCTTCATGCGTCGCCGCCGTCCCGACTATCAAGGCTTCCTCGATTCGATGCGTGACCTGTACGCCCAGGGCGTTCAGATTCCTCATCCACTCGCGGCGCTGGTTGTCGACGAACCATCACGGTTGGGCGATGTAGCTGATGTCGACTCGGACGCGACCCATGCCGATCGACTGGCGGAGGTGGCATTGCTACCACTGGCGACGAATGAGGAACAGAAACGGATCGTCGAACTCGCCCAGCGACGGCCCGGCGTCACCGTTCAGGGTCCGCCGGGAACGGGGAAGTCCCACACAATCGCTAACTTGATCAGCCATTACGTCGCTTACGGACATCGCGTGCTCGTCGTGGCGGAGAAGGAGCAAGCGCTCGCGGTGCTGGCTGAGAAAGTGCCTGCCGGTATCCGTGATCTGACGGTCTCGATCCTCGGGGCTGACGAGGTGAGTCGACGCAGACTGGAATCGTCGATCGCCAAGATTCAGACTCGGGTGACGGCGATCGACAAGCAATACGTCGATGGCGAGATCGTTCGCCTGACTGCCAGTCTTGACCGCATCGACCGAGCCATTGCTGAGACAACAAATCGTCTGCTCGTGGTTGACCGACGTGAAACCGATCAACTCGATGGGCAGTGGCCGCCCGGGACGAATCCAACTCCAAGCGAGGCTGCAGCTTGGGTTGCCGCTGAAGCGAAGCGACTGAACTACATCGTGGATCCCCTTTCTCCTTCGACGAGATGCCCCCTCACGACTCACGAGGCGGTCGACCTCGACCAGCTTCTCCGTTCCGTCGGATTCGATCAGGTCGTTGCGTGCGAGGCTCTGCTGCCCGAGGTCAACTCGTTGCCGACGGGCATCCAACTCGCGTCGCAGTTCCAGGAACTCGACCTCCTCCGGACGCGCCTCGCTTCGACCCAACCCGAACTCGCGGCTTTCGCCGGCATCGATCAGTTCTCTGCAGAAGCGATTCACGCCATGGAATTGGAGGTCGAGGCCGAGCGCGATTGGGCCGTGAAAAGCGCCGGCAGCTGGTTGGATCGGGTTACCCAGCAGCTCACCGATTCCGAGCTTGCCGTTGGGTGGGCAGCGTTTCTTGGCGAGTTGCGCGGTGATCGAGAGCAGATCCTGACGCTCGAGCGAACCCTCGAAGCTCACGCGCTCGTCGTGCCCGAACAGCCACCAGCGAGCCTCGAAGTCCACCTCACCGATGCTCGGGACCGTTTTGCGGCCAAGGGAAAGATTGGGCTCCTGGCAGGAGACGCCAAGCGGGCGCTGACACAGTGCACGGTAAACGGACGGCTGCCGACGACGACGGCTGAAGTCGAACTCTGCCTTCAGGCGATTCGTCGGCAATCGTTGCGCCGGCAGCTGACCACACGATGGACGAATCGGGTGACCCGTGTTGACGGCCCAATCGTCGAGGGCCCGGTCCCCGAGGATGCCATCGGCGGTTACATCGCTGACATCGATCGGACGTTGTCAGCCGCGACGCGTCGGCGAGATATGAGCGCGCGCCTTGCTCGGCTCGAGGTCACGATGCCCCCGAACCCAACGCCAGATCAGCTCACCCGGGTTGTTGAGGTCCTTCGGAGCGCAAGTGCGCGCCCAGCCGAACGCCACCTCGCTGCTGTGCATGATGCGCTTGCCAACCACCTCGTCGCGGGCGCCTCAGCCGGGAACGCTTCGCCTCTTTGGGAGGTTCTCCGGAGTGGTCTGGAGAATCGTCACACCGAGTCATGGGATGCGTGTCGTGCTGAGGTCGCTCGCCTCAATGCCCTCGCTCCCAGGGCGCGCCGTCTGCGTGAGCTCCATGACCGGCTCCGCCTCGATGCACCGCTGTGGGCTGAACAGATTGCCCAACGGCCCGAGACCCTCGGGGACCCTGCCCTGTGCGGCCAAGCGTGGCAGTGGCGCCAACTGGAAACTTGGCTTTCTGGTGTCCGTCGCGGAGACGACCCGCGAGCTCTGCGACAGGCCTTCGAAGATCTCGTCAAACAACGGCGACGAACGATTACTGACCTGGTGACTGAACGTGCCTGGAGGCGTTTGGCTGACAACCTGGGTGACCGCCAGCGGCATGCATTGAACAGTTACCTACAAGCTGTCAAGCGTTTCGGCAAGACCGGCGGGAAATTCGCAGCGCGATGGCTGGCCGAAATCCGAGTTGCGCTCGCCGAGTCTCAGGACGCGGTTCCCGTTTGGATCATGCCAGCCTCCCGTGCACTGGCAAACTTCCGCCCTGCTCGCGTCCCGCCCTTCGACGTACTCATTATCGATGAGGCGTCGCAGATCGGTCTCGAAGCGATCCCCCTCCTCAGTATCGCCAAGCGCACCATCATCGTCGGTGACGAATGCCAGACCAGCCCCGACAACGTCGGACTGGACCGTGAACCCGTGTTCAAAATGCTTGACACCCATCTCAACCAGATACCGAAGTACCGCACACTTTTCGACCCCGACACCAGCCTGTACGACGTGGCATTCCAGAAGTTCCCGGACGTTGTCATGCTCACCGAACACTTCCGTTGCTTGCCGCCGATCATCGAGTTTTCGAACCAGCACGCCTATGACGGGCGGATCGTGCCGCTCCGGGACCAGGCCCCGGAGCAAGGCCCCGGAGCAAGGCTGGTCACCGCTCGGCGCGATCCACGTGCTCGATGGATACCGATCCGGCGACCTTAATGACCCGGAAGCGCGGGTCGTGGTTGATCTGCTCGCGGAAATGTGTGGCGACAGGGCGTACGACGGGATGGACTTCGGAGTCATCTCGCTACTCGGATTAACGCAGTCGAAGCACATTTGGTCGATGCTCCTTGACCATCTCGGCCCTGAGGTGATGCGCGAGCGTCGGATCCGATGCGGTGAGCCAGCGAACTTCCAAGGCGACGAACGCGACGTCATCATCCTGTCGACGGTGGTGGCAACAGATCCGGACAAGCCGACTGGCAGGATCGGGGCCATGACCGGTCGGTCGGCGGAGCGGCGACTGAACGTTGCCGCGTCCCGTGCCCGGAATCAGATGTGGGTTGTTCACTCCATTGACCCCGATCGATTTCCGCAAGGCGACTGGCGCTCGGCGCTCATTCGTCACTGCCAGTCGTCGACTCGCGTCGAAATTGAGCTGGCCCGGCTTGAGGAGAAATGCGAGTCGCAGTTTGAGCGAGACGTCGTACGGCGAGTTCTCGCTCGGGGATACCAAAGGGTACGGATGCAACACGTTGTCGGCCGTCACAGGATCGACATGGTCATCGAGGGACCCGATACCCGTCTCGCTGTGGAATGCGACGGCGACCGATGGCACGGCGATGACCGGTGGCATCACGATCGAGCGCGTCAGCAGGTGCTGGAACGGGCGGGCTGGACCTTCGAGCGAATCCGAGGATCGGCCTTCTATCGTGACCCGGACGCGGCGCTCGAACCGCTGTGGGCGCGTCTCGAGTCCCTAGGCATCCCACCCGGTGCGGACTGGGTCATCGACACGACAAGGTCCACGGTCCGATCCGTCAGATCACGACCTCTGGACATCGACCTCAATGGCGACCCAGAGGCAGCCGTCACCGAGCCCGATCAAACCGAAGTAGCCGAGCCACCTGAGTTCGAAGTGTCTGCTGCGAGAGCAACGACCTTTGCCCCGCCCACAACCAAACCAGGATTGCTGGCACCACACTTCCCGCCGCCGCCGCCAGCCTTCGCTTCGCTGCCGCTCACGTCGGTGCCAACTGGGCTTCCTCGTGACCTGATCGCCCCCGTGCCCGTCATGCCACCGCCGGTGGTGTCACCAGTAGGCCGATCCGCGCCTCAAATTCCTCAAATCGAGTCCGTTGAGACCGAACAGCCAGTGATGTCTAACTCCGACCCAATTCCGAGTACTGGACAACGACCGTACTTCGACTGGGTTCCGCGACGGTTGCCCTCAGTCGAAATCGCAACCGAGTCCGAGATCATTGCCGGTTTGGTTGACATCGTCGCCGCCGAGGGGCCGATGCACACGTTGAGGGTGTACCAGTTGTATGTCAAGGCGTCCGGGGGGCAACGGGTCGGGCGTGAAATCCACCAGACGCTAAACAGGGCCATGAGCAAAGCTGTTCGAACGCAAAATATAGCGCAAGTCGCTGACCATGTCCCTGGAGAGGCCGACAAGACCGTCTACCTGCCGAACAGCGACGCTGTGGTGGTTAGAAGCCTCGGATCCAGACAGCTTTTCGAGGTTCCTCGAACCGAGATTCGCGCACTCGCGGATCTGTTGGGGTCAAGCACCTCATTGCACGAGAGCAAGCGGGCCATCCTCGCCGCGCTCGGCCTCACTCGTCTGACGGACCGCGTCAGCGAGTATCTTGATGAGTGTCTCGACGGAGGTTGACCTTACAGGGGTCCACCGCCGCCGGTTCGTTCGGCGTGTTCGAGGGCGTCGATGTCGATGGCTTGGGAGTGCGTTTCGCGGGAGGAGGTTTCGTCGGAGACACAGTGTCGGCGTTCCCACTCTGCTCGCTCGGCGGGGGTTTGGAGGCGTAACCACGTTTTCTCGCGTGGCTCGGTGAAACGGCGTGGTGTCACGATGGGTTGGGTGGCGGGGTCGGGGGTGAACCATGTGTCACGGTTCAGCCAGCGCTCGCCGGTTGGGTGAACGAACGGTTTCGCCGATATCGGGAGTGGCCCTGTGGGTGATGTTGGTTTCGCGGCGCCTTCGATGATGGTGCCGTCTGGTCGACGGAATGTGAGCCCGTCAGGATCATCTGCGTTACCAATGATGGTGAATTTCCCGGCGTGATGCGCTCGATGGCAGTGTCGGCAGAGCGCTCCGAGGTTGCAGGTGTTGGTTGGGCCGCCGTCAGTCCAATGCACGACGTGGTGGGCTTCTAAGCCTTTCGTAGCCGAGCACAACGGGTTGCGGCACATGCGATCCCGATCGAGAATGAGCGCAGCGATCTTGTGCGGCACAACGCGGGCAGAGCGACCGAGGTTCACTGGTCGACCACCGCGTTCGAACAGTGCTTGGATGGTGGTGTTCGACAGGATTTGTTTGAGCACACTGTCTTTGAGGTGTTGCCCGGCATTGAGCCAGCCGCCGTCTTCGTTGAGATGCACGAGGACGCGGTAGCGGTCGGTACGTGAGACCGACGTGATCGTGGCCAGGGACCGCAGGCAAACCTCTTCGAACGCGTCGGCCCATGTCACGTTCTTGTTTCCCGCCTTGAACAGGGCGTCGTGGGCTTCCTCCATCGCTTTTTGTGGAACGGCGCCGCGTTCGGCGGAGAAGTCGGCGTGCATGCGCCAGCGGCCATCGTCATCAAAGAACGACATGGTCACATCGACGCGTTCTGGTTCCGGCATGATTGGCTCGCCCGGCACTTCGGTAGGGACAACAACTTTCCAGTACGACCCAAGCTTTGCCCGCAACTGCGACACCGTCGCATACTTCGCGATACCGGCGACCTCACTGTCGTTGCGCGCGGGCGTGAACTTCGTGACGACCGCAACCTGATCGATAGACACTTCACCATCCGCGAACGACTTGAGCGTGACAGGCAACTCGTTCGAGCGCGAAGCGATCTGAACGGTCTGTTTCGCACGGGCCGAGGAGAACCCAGTTTTCCACGCGACCCACTGCTCAACGCTACGAACACCAGGAACGTCCCACACACCGGTGTCGACTGCTTCAGCGACGAGTTGTACGAGCTGCGCGTGCGCGGCGTTCAGCACGCCACACACCGCCGCGAGTCGTGTTTCGAGGTCTTCCGCCATACCTTCTAGCGTACACCAGTTCGTAGTCTGACTGATCGTCAAATCCGTCAAGAAGTACCTGCTCAGAGCACATATTCGGCCATCCAAAGTGCTCAGGTCTGCCGGTGGAAATTGGACTCTCGGTTGTTGTGTAGCGCCACAACCTGTCAGGCTCTTTCCAGATCGTTACCGCCTCAAACGCCCTTCCTTCACGCGCCCAAGAGTCACGAAGAGGCGGACACGGGCAAACACCTAGGCAGGCAAGAAGGTCACGGCAGGGTTAGCCCTGCAGCTCACTCCCAGCCGCGTGCCGTGACTAGCAGTCGATCGCGAGCGAGAGCGCACGGCAGACCTGTGCCATCCGCTCCGACGAAAGTGTGGTGAGGTGACTGGTCAAGTTGGCCTTGTTGTAGAGCCCGATGTTGTCGGTGGAAAGCACGCAAGACTGTCGCATTCCGTCGGACTCATCGAGCGGGACCTCTGTCGGAATATTGCGAATAGTTCGCGTGCCGGGCACGGCTACGACGGAGCGCAAGACGCCGATGGCGCTAGTTCGGGTAAGGATCAACACGGGGCGAGGCTTGCGTGTCGGCGATTCGTGCAGCCACACCTCGCCACGTTGCATCACCAACCTCCGTCCTCGCCATCAAGGGCCGCCAGTGCCTCATCGGTACCCTCCACTGACTCACTGATGAGATCACCCCAGTCGTCAACGTTGTGTGCGCCACCCTGCGGGAACCGCGTGTAGCCCTCGACTATCTGACGATCGATCTCGCTACGGGTCCGGCGGTCGACAAACTCCTGAATGGCGACCCGGATGGCGTCGGAGCGATTTTGTAGGTCGTCCCACGAGAAAACGAGATGATCAAGCTGTTTCACTTGCTCGTCATCGAGCCGAAGTGCTATCTGCATCGTCATGCAGAAAGTATATCTATCTTGTATGCGTACCGGCTCGAGCTAGCCGCGCATGTCGGCGAGGGCACCGGCTACGAGGGGTTCAAGGGTGAGGTCGGGTTGGTTGGCGAGCAGGTGGTTGAGCCAGTACTTCGACTCGAACAACGCAAGCAGCGTGCCATCGGACCTTTGGGCGACCTCTACGCCGTTCATGCGGGCCAGGCCGGGTAGGGACGCTTTATCAGTGCGGCGGGCGAGGGTGAATCGGCTGGAGGTCATCTCGACTTTGGCCCCGAACTCGTTCGCCATGCGATTGGCGACAACCTCGAACTGCAGCTGTCCGACCGCGGCGAGGATCGGCGGGTTCTCACGAATTTCGGGATGGCGTAGCACTTGCACCACGCCTTCCTGGTCGAGCTGTTCGATGCCGCGGTTGAACTGCTTATAGCGACCCGGGTCGAGCACACGCACGGTAGAGAAAAATTCGGGGGAGAAGCTCGGGATGCGGGGAAAGTTCACCTTCGGTCCGGTGAAAAGCGTGTCACCGACGCGCACGTCGAGGGCGTTAACGAGCCCGATCACGTCACCCGGGTACGCCTCCTCAATGGTCTCGCGTTCCTGCCCGAAAACCGAGTGGGCGTACTTGGTGGCGAAGGGCTTGCCGGTGGTGCCGTGGGTGACAACCATGCCGCGCTCGAACTTGCCGGAGCACACGCGAGCGAACGCAATGCGATCGCGATGCGAACGGTCCATGTTGGCCTGCACCTTGAACACGAAGGCGCTGAAGTCATCATCGAGATGCCGAATCTCACCCGCGTCAGACGGCCGGTCGAACGGATGCGGTGCCAGGTCGATAACAGCGTCGAGCAGCAGCCGCACGCCGAAGTTCGTGAGCGCAGAACCGAAGAAGACCGGCGTGGTGATACCGGCCCGAAACGTCTCATCATCGTGGTCTGCACCGGTTGCTTCGAGCAGGTCCTGCTCATCGACCGCCGCCTTCCACGCGGAGCCTTCCTCCACCGCGGCGCGCTCAGCTGACACGAGTTCTTCGGGCGCCTCGGTGGCGCCGCGAGCCGTACGGGTAAAGCGGATGTAGTCGCCGGTGCGACGATCGAGCACGCCTCGAAAGTCGCCAGCAATACCAACCGGCCAGGTGATGGGCGTGGCTTTCACATCTAGCAGCCGCTCGATCTCGTCAAGGATCTCCAACGGCTCGCGGCCGGGCCGGTCCCACTTGTTCACGAACGTGATGAGCGGCAACTCGCGAGCGCGGCAAACCTCGAACAACTTCAGCGTTTGAGGCTCGATACCCTTCGCCGCGTCGAGCACCATGACCGCCGCGTCGGCGGCGGCTAGCACGCGGTACGTATCCTCCGAGAAGTCACGGTGACCGGGTGTGTCGAGCAGATTGACCACACAATCTCGATAGGGGAACTGAAGGACGGTTGAGGTGATGGAGATGCCGCGCTCCTGCTCCATTTCCATCCAGTCCGATGTGGCACTACGACGCCCGGCCCGGGCCTTGACGGTGCCTGCCGATTGGAGGGCACCTCCGTACAGGAGGAACTTTTCGGTGAGCGTGGTCTTGCCGGCGTCGGGGTGACTGATGATCGCAAACGTCCGTCGACGGTTGGCTTCGTTGGCAATGGCGGTCATCAGAATCAGCATCCGTTGGATTGGGGGGACTGCCAGTCTACGGCGGCACGCCTGAACGCCGGGAAATGAATCGGCACGCACGGGCCGGCCACCGGCAAACTGGGAGCATGTCCACGGCAGTTGATTCCCGGCGTGCGGTGCGGCGCTTGGCGTGGGGCCGTGGCATCACCGTCGGCGGCGACTTCGCTGGGCGCACTGCGCTTTTGGTAGAAGTCTTTGCCCATACCCACTCCACCGCATGGCTATCGATCACCATGCTTGCCAACCTCGGCCTGTCGGCGCTGGTGTCTCCGCTGGCTGGCTGGGTCGCTGACCGCTTCAATCGGCGCTGGGTGATGCTGTCATCGGAAACGGCGGCCGGTTTGATGTGGCTGCTGATGGCGCTCGTTGCCTCCCGCTGTTTGTCTCTGTGTCGCACGGTCATTTCGGGGGTGGTGCCTCGAAGCACGAGGTCTCGGGGTTGCTGGACGGATTTCGCGTCGTTCGCCGCAGTCGGGTGTTGCAGAAGTTGTTTCTGGTCAGCATGTTGTGGGACATGTCGTTCGGCATCTGCATGGTGGCCGACCTTCCCCTTGCAGATTTCTTTGGTGCCGGAGCCATCGGATTCGCGCTGATCAGCACGGTGTGGGGTGTGGGCTCTATCGCAGGTTCCGCTTGGCTGGCTCGTCGCTACGGCGCGGGACGAGAACATACCGGGCTGGCCGTCGGGACTGGTTTCATGGCCATCGGCATCGGAGGCACGGCAGTGCCGAACACCTTTGTGGCCATTGTGTTGCTGCAGTCACTTGGCGGGTTGGGTTCCGGCCTCGTTCGTTCGCCGTGGTCCAGCGCAGTACAACGGTCCACCGACGACCGAACTCGCGGCCGGGTGTTCGCCCTCTCGACTGCATGCGATCAGGGTTTTCTTATGGTCGGCTTCGTCCTTGCCGGGCCGCTTGGCAGTCGATTCGGTGCTCAACAGCTGTACGTCTGGCCCGGCCTTGCAATGCTGGTATCCGTGCTGGTCGCAACGACCGCCAAAGTGAAAAGCGCGTCAAAATCGTCGAGTGACGAACGCGTCACTCTTCCTGCTTAGCAACGGACACCACTCGACCTACGCCGACAGATGGCGCGCGGTCGGGCAGACTGCAGGGATGACCAGCGATGCCGTGAAGGACCGATACCGATTTACCGCGCAGGCAGCCGGTCCGACCGTGGTGCGCAGCGACGGCATGTGGCTCTACACCGCAGACGGACGTGCAATTCTCGACGGCGCCGGAGGCGCGTTGGTGTGCAACGTTGGCCATGGTCGCGCTGAAGTAGCTACTGCGGTTCATCACGCACTCACCACGACTGACTATGTGCTGCCAACCTGGAGCACGCCCAATCGTCAGGCGCTCATCGACACGCTCGTTGACTCGTGGCTTCCGGCCCGTCACAGTCACGCGTTCTTCGCGTGCGGTGGAAGTGAAGGCAACGATTCGGCTATTCGGCTGGCACGGCTTCATCACCTGTCGAACGGTCAGCCCGAGCGGTGGAAGGTCATTGGCCGGACACCGAGCTATCACGGTTCCACGTTGGCCACGCTTGCTGCCGGAAACCACGCGGGTCGCAAGGCTGGCCTCGAGCCGCTGCTCGCCGAGTGGCCGAAGGTCCCGTGGGATGACGCGTCTGCGTTGGCCGGAGTGATTGAGGCGGCTGGGCCGGAGACGGTGTCGGCGTTCATCGCCGAGCCGATCATCGGGGCAGCCGGTGGTGCACTCACGGCCGAGGCTGATTACTGGGCCGAAGCCGTCAGCATCTGTCGTCACTACGGGGTGCTTACCATCGTTGACGAGGTGATGACCGGCTTCGGTCGGACCGGTTACCGCTGGGGACACGAGGGCGATGGATGGGAGCCGGACATTCTCGTCTCGGGCAAGGGGCTTGCGGGCGGGTACCAGCCGATATCGGTGGTGTCGGCTGCCGACCACGTCGTTGACCCCGTGACCGAAGCGGGTCGCAACCTGATGTTCTTCACTTACTCCGGACACGACGCGTCGTGCGCCGCAGCGCTTGTCGTGCTCGACATCATCGAACGAGAAAGACTCATCGATCGTGCTGCTGCTATGGGGAGATTGCTGCGGACCGAACTGACGTCGGCGTTTGGTGATCACCCGGCTGTGACCGCCGTTCGGGGGCGTGGCTTGATGCAGGGCGTCGGCCTTCGACCAGGCCTCACCGCCACCAAGGTTGTCGGCGAGTGTATGAAGCGAGACCTCTGGCTCTACCCGGCCGGCAGTGGTCACTCCACGGGGGATGCAGTGCTGATCGGCCCGCCGCTCATCATCGACGAGGCCGGTGTCCACCAGATCGTCACAACGCTGGTCGACGCCATAAACGCCTGCGTGTGACCGGTGCCTCTTGAGTTCTCCGGTGCGGGGTCAGCCGTAAGCCGCCCTTTCTCGGCCATAGTCGAACAGGTGTTCTATGCTGTGACCATGTTCGCCAGTGTCGCAGTTCGGCAGTTGTTTGATGTGATCGGTAGCCTCCACGCCGATGTCTGATTCCTTGGTCGTACGTGGTGCTCGTGAGCACAATCTCAAGAACGTGTCCGTCGACCTTCCCCGAGACAAGCTCATCGTCTTTACCGGCCTTTCCGGCTCAGGCAAGTCGAGTCTGGCCTTCGACACCATTTACGCCGAGGGCCAGCGCCGCTATGTCGAGAGCTTGTCGGCGTATGCCCGCCAGTTCCTGGGGCAGATGGACAAGCCCGATGTCGACTTCATCGAGGGCTTGTCGCCAGCCATTTCTATCGACCAGAAGGGTGGGTCGAAGAACCCGCGCTCGACCGTTGGCACCATCACCGAGGTGTACGACTACCTGCGCTTGCTGTTTGCTCGTATTGGCATTCCGTATTGCCCGAATGACGGCACCAAGATCGAACGGCAGACCCCTCAGCAGATTGTCGATCGCATCCTCACCATGGCCGAGGGCACGCGTTTCCAAGTGCTAGCGCCGGTCGTGCGTGGCCGCAAGGGTGAGTACGACACGCTGCTCGCCGACCTGGCTTCGCAGGGTTACGTGCGAGCTCGCATCGATGGCGAGACGGTTGATATCGCCGAGTTCTTGAAGCGGCCCGAGAAGCTGGCCCGTTATGAGAACCACACCATTCACATCGTGGTCGATCGTCTCGTGAAGCGGGACGATATCGAGCGTCGTCTGACCGATTCCCTGGAGACGGCCCTCAAGTTGGCCGACGGCGTGGCCGAGGTGGAATTGGTGCCGAAGGAGGGCGAGGAAGCATCTGAGATGCTCACGTTCAGTCAGCATCTGGCTTGCCCGCTGTGTGGCACCAGCTATGACGAACTCGCTCCCCGTAACTTCTCCTTCAACTCGCCGTATGGCGCGTGTGAGGCATGCGATGGTCTCGGCACCACTTACGAGGTCGACCCCGAACTGATCGTGCCGAACAATGATCTGTCGATTGCCGAGGGTTGCATCGGGCCGTGGTCGTCGGCCCATACCCAGTATTTCGCTCGCCTGCTTGAATCAGTGTGCGAGGCCAACGACATCGACATCAACGCGCCATACTCCACGCTCACGAAGTCGGAAGTGAAGCTGGTTCTTTACGGAGCGAAGGGCAAGGTCACGGTCCGTTACAAGAACCGCTACGGCCGCAGCCGCCAGTACGAAACCGAGTACGAAGGCGCTATCCCGTGGCTCAAGCGCCGCCATGCCGACACTGAGTCCGACTGGTCGCGTGAAGCAATGGAGTCGTACATGCGCGAGGTCCCCTGCCCGACGTGCAGCGGTGCCCGTCTCAAGCCGTCGTCG
>JANMCE010000208.1:0-1521 GCA_031360915.1 Actinomycetes bacterium
CAGTTGGCTCCGGCCATGGGGTGGGCTGCCTTCTGCTGCAACATGTCACCCATAAGGTCGGGGGCCGCCCACATTCCCTTGCCGATTTGGGCGCGGCCCGTAAAGCCGCAGGTCAGGCCGACATCGACGTTGCGGTTCTCGTAGGCCCCGATCCACGGCTGCGTTTTCATCTGCGCCTTCGGCACCATCGGGCCGGCTTCCATGGACGTGTGGATCTCGTCGCCGGTGCGATCGAGAAAGCCGGTGTTAATGAACGCCACTCGCGAGCGAGCCTGCCGAATGCACTCATGCAGATTCACGGTGGTGCGGCGTTCCTCATCCATGATGCCGATCTTCACGGTGTTCTCCGGTAGGCCGAGCAGGGTCTCCACCTTGGCGAGGGTGGCGACAGCGAAGGCCACTTCGTCGGGTCCGTGCAACTTGGGCTTCACGATGTAGATCGACTGCTCTCGCGAGTTGCGGTCTGCTGCGGGTCGCAGACGATCGTGGAGCGCAATGGTGACGGTCATCATGGCGTCGAGCAATCCCTCGAACACTTCGTCACCCGAACCATCTCGCAGTGCAGGCGTCAGCATGTGGATGCCGACGTTGCGGGCCAGCATGAGCGACCGAGCCGACTGCTCGAACGAGTTGCCACCGGGGCCGCGAAACGTTCGGTTCGGTTCAAGGCGACGAGTGAACATTTCACCGTTCTTACGGACGGGCTCGGCCAGCGTGCCTTTCATCAAACCGAGCCAGTTCCGGTAGGCCCCGATCTTGTCGGCTGCGTCGACTGTCGAGACGGAGTCTTCGAAGTCCATGATCGTCGTGACGGCAGACTCCAGCCGCACGTCGGCCAGACCAGCCCGATCAGACGATCCAATGATGTGGGCGCGATCGAGGACCAGTTCGATGTGCAGGCCGTGATGGACGAGCAGCACGCTGGTTGGATTGGCTTCCGGTCCCTGAAAGCCGGCGAACGCGTCGGGCCGCACCAGTCGGTACGCGCGGTCGGCGACAAAGCCGATGAGCTCAGCGTCCACGATGCGATAGCCGTCGATGGCGCAATGGGACACACCATCGAGTGCCACGTTGTCGTTGAGAAAACGCTTCGCCCACCGGACCACCTGTGCCCCCCGCTCCGCGTCGTAAGGGCCGGGAGCAGGCAGTGAACCGAGCGCATCGGTGCCGTAGAGCGCGTCGAACAGCGATCCCCATCGAGCATTGGCAGCGTTGAGGGCAAAGCGAGCGTTGGTGACAGGCACAACCAGCTGCGGCCCGGCGATGGTGGCGATCTCGGCGTCAACGTTCGGCGTGTCGATGGTGAACGGGTCACCGTCGGGTTGGAGGTAGCCGATGTCGATGAGGAAGCGTTTGTAGGCGACGCCATCGTGCGGAAGCCCGCGGTGCGCCCGGTGCCACCCATCAATCTGCGTCTGGAGCACGTCACGGTGCGCAAGGAGCGCTCGGTTCTGGGGAGTCATCGCCTGCACCAGTTCGGCGAGGCCGGCCCAAAACACTGTGGCCGTCACGGAAAGGCCG
>JANMCE010000213.1:0-3107 GCA_031360915.1 Actinomycetes bacterium
TCTTCAAGCGTGAGCGCACTGGCGAGCCCTCGATCGTTGATGTGTCCCTGCTCAACACCGCCATGTGGTCGATGTCGCCCGACCTGGTCAGCGCCCCGTATCAGGCTGGCCCGATGATCTCCAAGCGCGTGTCGCCGAGTAATCCGGTCGTGAACTGGTACCGCACCGCGGACAACCGTTGGCTCTATCTGGTGCTGCTGCAGGCCGACCGGTTCTGGGCCGAACTATGCGGCGTGATGAATCGTCCCGAGCTGATTGCCGATGAGCGATACGCCAACATGGGTGTCCGCTATGCCAACCGGGAGGAATGCGTCCGCACCCTCGACGCCATCTTCGCGGAGGCGACGCTGGAGGAGTGGAAGGCTCGCCTCGCCAACTTCAGTGGTGTGTGGGCCCCCGTGCTCGATGTGAAGGAAGTGCATTCGCACCCCCAGGTCGGTCCCAACGGTTACCTACCCACCCTTACCGACAACAGCGGCGTCGAATTTCGTATCGTCTCGGCCCCGATGCACTTCGACAACATCCCGACGGTGCCCCAAGGCCCCTCCCCCGAACTCGGCCAACACACCGAAGAACTGCTCATGAACGCTGGCATGGAATGGGACGCCATTTCCGCCCTCCGCGACTCCGGCGCCCTCGGCTGACCGGCGCGGGCGGGCCGCAGCGGCTTGAGTTTGGTCGGGATGATGCCTTGAAACTATTTAGGTAGGTGATCGCGCATCGGCGCCCATCCATTCGCGCAATAGACCCGAACCCTTGAACTCATGTGGTCGAAAGCTGCCCAATGCGCGAATGAATCGACGTAACGCGCGGATGACGGTGACGTGCCGAGTTTGTCAGCGATCTTTGGTGAGGAGCATGCAGCCGCCTAGCGGGCCACCACCCGCGGCGACGACGGCGACTTCGGCGCCTTCTACTTGGCGGCCGGTGGCGATGCCACGGAGTTGGGCACAGGCTTCGTAGAGGTAGCCGTAGCCGTGGAGGCGTCCGCCGGAGAGTTGACCGCCGTTGGTATTCAACGGCAGTTCACCGCCAATGCCGATGCGGGCTTCACCGGCTTCGAGCCAGGGGCCAGCCTCTCCCTTGGGGAAGAAGCCGAGGGCTTCGAGCCAGGTGATCGTGAGGAAGGAGAAACCGTCATAGAGCTGCACGGTGTCGACGTCGGCGGGCTTCAGATCGGTGCGAGCCCACATCATCGGGGCCGCATCATGGGCGGCCGAGACGGTCACGTCGGGGCGTTGATCCCACGAATTGCGGCCAGTGAGCGCGGAACCGATGGCCTCAATACGCACCACGTTCGGCAGATCGGTAGCGAAGTCAGCCCGCGAAATCACAACGGCGGCCGAACCGTCGCAGGGGATATCGCAGTCGTACAGCCCAAGTGGCGATGAGATCATGCGGGCACCGAGGTACTGCTCCATCGTGAGCGGATCACGCATGATGGCCTTGTCGTACCGCTGGGCGTGACGACGCTGGTTGAGCGGAATCTGGCCGAGCTGTTCTTTGGTCAAGCCAAAATCGTGCATGTATCGCTGGGCGTACGCGCCGATCCAGTTGGCGGCTGACACGGCCTGAAAGGGTGCCATCCATTGCATGAAGCCACCGACACGCGCAGCACCAGAACCGACGACGCTGGCTCGGCGGGTAGCAGTCTGCGAGGAAGATTCGGTGACGGTGCGATAGACCAAGACGTGGTTGCACAGCCCAGCCGACACGGCGGCAACGGCGTTGAAGACGGCGCCGAGCTGCGCTGGAGTTTCGGCGCCGCCGGAGAACCAGTTGAGCTTGAGGCGCAGTGCATCTTGCACGTCGCTGACGCCGTTGGGTGACATGCCTGGTGAGGCATCCTGCAAACCCGGATAGGTGGAAAGACCGTCGATATCGTCACGAGTCAGACCGGCGTCGGCGATGGCCTGAAGACAGGATTCAACCGTGAGCGACAGCCCGGAGCGACCGAGCTTGCGGCCAACCGCGGATCGGCCGATGCCGGAAATAACCGTGTCACGCTCGCCGATGCGTAGACCGAGATAGCGGCTCATGCCTGATCCTTTGCGTTACCCGTAGTCAACGGGCGGAACAGTTGCAGATAAACATCCTCATGCTGCTCGAAGACAACTTCGACGGGCATACCGACGTGCATATCTTCCGGCGCTACGTCCACGAAACGAGTGGTGAGCTGCACGGGCGCTGCGTCATCGAGGAGCACGTAACCGATCACGTAGGGGACGACCATGTCGGGGGCCCACGGCTGATAGTTGACCGAATACGCCACTACAGTTGCCTTGCCTGATGCGGCCTCGGGGCCAACGTCGAGCGACAGGCATTCGGCGCAGACCGGGGCCGGCGGATGAAACCACGCTCGACACGTTCGACAGCGATGGATCATCAACTGGCCTGTCGCACCGCCATCCCAAAAGGCGGCTGTGTCTTCATTCACGCTCGGTATTGGTTGCAGCGGCATCAGATCCCCGTTCCTGCGTAGGTGCGACGCATCTAGTGGCCTTGCCAGACCGGCGGGCGCTTCTCGGCGAAGGCGACGGCGCCCTCACGGGCATCAGCGCTGGCGAACACCGGCCCGGTGACTTCACGGATGTGAGCTGTGTTGTCCTGACCGATTTCTTCGAGCATCAACCGCTTCGTTGCTTGCACCGCAAGCGGACCATTGGCGTTGATCAGTGCGGCCAGAGCAAACGCTGCGTCCATGACCTCCGTGGCAGGGACGACCCGGTTCACGAGACCAAGTTCCATGGCCCGCTCGGCCGACATCGTCTCACCGGTCAGTCCGAGTTCGAGGGCGACGCCCAGCGGGATACGGCGGGGCAACGTTGTGCCGCCACCCGCGGCGACAAGGCCACGCTTGACCTCGGGGATGCCGAAGCGAGCATGATCGGCGGCAACGACGAGATCACAGCGCATCATGACCTCAAAACCACCGGCAACCGCGTGGCCGTTGACTGCGGCGATAACGGGCTTCGGGCAGGCCGCCAGCATGGCAAGGCCGGTTCCGACCAGCGTCATGTCTTCCCCGGCGGCGAAGGCTTTCAGGTCCATGCCGGCGCAGAAAACCTTTTCGCCGGCACCGGTCACGATGATCGAGCGGACCTCGG
>JANMCE010000220.1:0-2423 GCA_031360915.1 Actinomycetes bacterium
CCTCCCCCGATCTGGATCGCCGCTCGTGACCCCGACACCTACGACTGGGCAGTGGCCAACGGTTGTGACCTCATGTGCTGGCCCTTGACTCGACCGTTCAGCGAACTGGTCTCCTATGTCGGCCGACTCGACGACTCCCTGGCCAAGGCTCCGCAAGGAACTCCTCGCCCCCGCATGACGGCCATGCGATACGCCGCGGTCTTTGACAACGAGAACGATGGTGATCGTTTCATCCGCTCGGTGCAGCGCCAGAGCGGCCAGTTCGAGAATCTGTTCAAGCAACTCGGCACCGTGGAAAACGGCTTTGCCGAGTCAGTCGATCTTGAAGCGCTGTCGCATCGCAGCGAGTACCAGCCCGACATGCTGCGCCAGAATCTCATGTTCGGTACGCCTGATGAGGTCGTCGCCAAGCTAAAGGCCTACGACGAACTGGGTGTCGATTTCCTCTACTGCGCCAGCTACGGCGCGCCGATCGCCGAGCAGAAGAAGTCACTCAAGATGTTTATCAATGAAGTCATGCCCGTATTCGCCGGAGCTGCGGTATGACCGCAGAGATACGCAAGTACGTCCGCTACATCGAAGACATCCACATCGATGGCAAGCCGGGCGCTCCTGTTCGCATGGTTGCCGCCGCGGCCGTCATGACCAATCCGTGGGCCGGACGCGGCTTTGTGGAAGACCTCCGCCCAGACATCTTGAACATTGCCCCCTCGCTCGGACAGACATTGGTGGGCGCCATCTTGGAGATGTGCGGCGGGAGCGACAGGGTGGAGGCATACGGCAAGGCAGCCGTCGTGGGAACCAGTGGTGAGACCGAGCATGCATCCGCGCTCATCCACACACTCCGTTTCGGCAACGTTTTCCGCGAAGCGGCCGGCGGCACGTCGTTTCTGAGCTTCACCAATTTCCGCGGCGGTCCCGGCTGCGCCATCAGCGTGCCGATGATGCACAAGCTGGACGAGGGACTCCGGTCGCACTACCTCACACTGAACTTCACCATCCCCGACGCCCCCGGACCGGACGAGTTGGTGGTGGCACTTGGTGCCGCAACAGGCGGGCGGCTGCATGCTCGCCTCGGCAACCGCTACATGGACATGGAAGAGATGGCTGCCGAAAAGGCAGCCGCCGAAAAGGGGTGACCCCGGCACCGTCGGTCGTGCTGATCCACGGCGTGGGCCTCGATCACACGATGTGGAATTGGGTTCTGCCCGGGCTCGGTGACCGACGCGTCGTCACCTACGACCTGCTCGGCCACGGCTCCGGCGCTCCCCTGCCGTTCGGTGGTGACCTGACGACGCTCGTCGACCAACTGCGGTCGATCTGTGATGCCGAGCCATCACCCATCGATATCGTCGGCTTCTCGCTCGGCGCGCTCATCGCCCAAGGCTTCGCCCTTTCAGACCCCGGCCGGGTGCGACGGCTGATACTGGTCAGTGGGGTGTTCAACCGGTCAAACGGCGAACGCTCAGCCATCCTGCAACGCGTTGCCGACGTACGGGAGGGCGGCTACTTGAGCAACGTGGCCATCGCCATCGACCGGTGGTTCGCACCCGAGTGGGCGGCCGCGCACCCCGACGTGCTGGCCGCCGTTACCGAACGGATGATGAGCAACGACGTGGCCTCTTACGCCTATGCGTATGAGATCTTCGCGACCGCCGATGAGGAGCTGGCAGGGCAGGTACATCGCATCACCTGTCCGACGCTCGTTGTGACCGGTGAGCTTGATCCTCGATCGACGCCCGCCATGACCCATGCATTGGCCACTACCGTCGCCAACGGGCGAGCCGTTGTTCTTCCCGGTGCCCGCCATCTCACGCCCCTCGAAGTGCCCGACCCACTCGCCCGCCTGATCACCACCTTCGTGGAGGAACCCGATGCCTGAGCTGCAGATGTACATCGATGGCACATGGGTCGACGCGTCTGACGGCGGCCGACTCGACAGCCTCAATCCAGCCACCGGTCAGGTGTGGGCGACGTTCCCGAATGCGACCACCGTCGATGTCGACCGAGCAGTGCGGGCCGCACATCGGGCGATGTACGAGGGCCCCTGGTCAAAGATGAACGCCACCCAGCGAGGCAAGGCGCTCCGGAGGCTTGGCGATTTACTGGCGGCTCAGGCCGAGCGGATTGGCGCCGTTGAAACCACCGATACCGGCAAACTCTTTCGCGAGACCAAGGCCATCACCGGTTACATCGCCGAGTACTTCCACTACTTCGCCGGAGCCGCCGACAAGCTGCAAGGTGCCACGTTCCCCGTCGACAAGGTCGACCTGATGGCGTTCACCCTGCGGGAACCCATTGGTGTGGTGGCCGGCATCATTCCGTGGAACAACCAGCTCTTTCTGAGTGCCGTGAAAGTCGGCCCGGCCTTGGCGACGGGCAACGCGATCGTGCTCAAAGCGTCCGAACACGGCCCCGCCGCC
>JANMCE010000269.1:0-19402 GCA_031360915.1 Actinomycetes bacterium
GGGTCAAAGGACTGCGCAGGCTTGCGAGCCGAAACGAGTACCTTCGGCGTGCGCAGCCGACGAACCAACTCGCACGTCACCCATGTCTTGCCGATTTCAGTCGCTGTCCCGACAACGACGACAAGTTGCGCTGGTCGGCCAATCACAGCGGCATCATCGCAGACCCAAGTCAGCCAGCGCGGCGATGAGTCGTTCGATCATCTCGTCGTCGTGGCCAGCACAGAGCGCTATGCGTAGACGTGATGTACCCGCAGGCACCGTCGGAGGGCGGATGGCCGGCACCAGGATGCCCTGTTCCAGCAGCGACGCCGAGGCCTTCACGGCCACACCCTCGTCTCCGAGAATGATGGGAATGATCGGTGACGGATGGTTGCGACTCACCCGATCAACGATCGTGCGCAGCCGATCGATCAACAGTGAACCCTCGGTGCTGCGCACGATACGCAGCGCGGCGAGACCGGCAGCTGTATCGGCCGGACTGAGCGCCGTCGTAAAGATGTACGACCGCGCCCTGTTCACGAGCAGGTCGACGAGTGGAGCCGCGGCCGCCGCCCAACCACCGAGCGAGCCGAGCGTCTTGGAGAGCGTGCCGACTCGGATGATATCCAGGCCATCGATCGGCTCAGGACCATGCGGGCCGAGGACCGCGTGGGCCTCATCGAGAATCAGCAGGGCACCGTGTCGGGCACACAATTCACCGAGCGGTTGTAAGGGGGCAACGTCGCCGTCCATGGAGAACACCGAGTCGCTCACGACCACCGCACGACCATTGGTCGTACTCAGGAGATGCCCGAGTTGGTCGAGGTCGCAATGGCGATACACCGAGACCTGCGAGCGACTGAGTCGGCAGCCATCAATGATGGACGCGTGGTTCAGTTCGTCGCTGAACACAGTGACATCGGGTCCGCCTACCACACCGAGTACTCCAACGTTTGCCGAGTATCCCGTTGGGAACAAGATGGCTTTCTCGGTGTGCTTCCAGTCAGCGATCTCGACTTCGAGTTCGTCGTGACACGGCCGACTGCCAACAATCAGACGGGATGCGGTTGAGCCTGTGCCCCACCGGTCGATGGCCTGACGAGCTGCCGCTTGCACCGCCGGGTGGGTCGCGAGCCCAAGGTAGTCATTCGACGCAAATGAGACAACGGCTCGACCATCAAGCTCGCCGATTGCACCGCGAGCGTCGAAGGTGCGGTTGGACCGCCACCGGCCAGCGGCGCGGATTTCCGCAAGTTCGAATTCAGCCCAGTCCGCCCACGACACAGTTGGGCGGCTCACGGCGAGCCACTCCCGCAACGGTCTCTGTGCATCGATTCCCCTCGAACGTCCGACGCGACCAGAGAGCACCGCTGGCCATCGCCGACCAAAGAATACACTCAGGTACCGTGGAGAACCGACTCGACTTGAGCGCGGGTGGGCAGCGAAGGTTCGGCACCGCGGATGCGTACTGCCCATGAACCGGCAGCTGACCCGAATCGGGCAGCGTCGATAACATCGTGGCCCTCGGCGAGCGCGACTGCGAACGCGGCGGTGAAGGCATCACCGGCGCCGGTCGGGTCAACAACGGTTGCGGGAAACACGGGGACGACTACGTCGCCGACCCGCGTGCCGTCAGCTCCTTGGGTGATGATGACGGTATCGCTCGGCGTCAGATGAAGGGCCGCGGCTTCACCGCGATTGGCGACCACGTAGGACGCGTGGGGGAGTACGAGCAAGCTGTCGGCGTGTACGGGCGCAGGGCTGAACACGACCTTTCCGCCGGCTTCTCGCACGATGTGCGCGGCGCAGGCTGCGGCCTGATGGGACACCTCGCCCTGGAGGAGCAACACGTCGATGCTCTCCAACACAACCCGAGCGGCGTCGGCATGGACGTCGGTCAGTGAGCCATTGGCGCCAGGGACGATGACGATGGTGACGTCGTTGGCGTCGGTCGTGATGAGCGCGGTTCCCGTGTGTTCGTTGGTTGTCGTCACGAACTGGCGGTTGACGTGATTCTGATCTAGCGCGGCGGTGAGAAGGCGGCCGGCATCATCGTTGCCGATGCGACCAATCATGTGGCTCGTCGCACCGAGCCTCGCCGCGGCGATGGCCTGGTTGAAGCCCTTGCCCCCGCAGAACTCGGCGTAGTCCGATGCTCGTATCGTCTCATCGGATGCCGGCATGTGGGGCACTGTGAGCACAATGTCGTGATTCAGTGATCCGAAGACTGCTATACGAACCGGCACGCTGCACCAACCACGAGGGCGCGACCTGAACGTGGCTCGCGCTGTGCCGTCGCCATCAGCTGGCTGCTGCAATCGCCAGAAAGGCGTTGGCGTGGCGCTGGGCTCCGGCGGCTGATAAGGGATCGGGCAGCTCTACCACCATGTGCGTGGCGCCCGGAATGGTGGCGTTGACGTGCTGCGTAGCGGTGCCTCCGCAGTACCCGAGACAGGGCGCATCATCGAACCCGATCACCGAGACGGCGGCGTACATCGTGATCAGATCGGGGTGCGCGACGGAGGATCGCGAGTCATCCACGTAGTCGCCGACGGTATGCCACCACACGCCCGTCACAGGTCTGATGAGGTTGATGAATGCGAGCGTGGCCTGGGTTTCGGGCTCTGATGCTGGGCGGGTGCCGGAGTAGTTGTTGCTGCGGGCGATGGGTTGCCAGTTGGTCGGCCAGTTTCGATTGAGATCGACCTCATTCGCGTTCTTACGAGTGTTCAACGCCACGCCGTCAGGATTGACCGAATCGATCAGCCACATCTCGATCCCGGCCGGCACAGTCGCCTGCTTGAGGTCGGCCACAATGGCCAGCCCGGACTGTTCGTCACCATGAATAACACCGACGCCCAGCACTGGTTTGCCGTCACCGGTGCCGTAGGCCCGGGCCACGATCGGTCGGCCTTGGACGCTTTGGCCGAGCAGCAGTTCGTTGGTACGGCCCGTGAACGTCGGCGTGATGCGCGCAGGAAGGATGTTGTCGGCCCCGAAGAGGTCAGCAAGCAAATGCGTTCCAGCGCTTGGTCGCAGACATATGTTGCCGCTGCTGTCGGCACGCGCTACCACCGCAGTGGCGACGTTCTTCACCTCCGACCACGACAGCGCTGAGGTCTTGGGCTCCGGCTCGCTGCAGGGCCAGACGTTCATGAAGCCTGGCCCGAGCGGCCGGACCGCGGTGACGTTCAAGAGCACAGTGCGGGCCGAGCCGACCGGCAGTGTGACGGTGCCACCGGCACCCACCCACGAAGCGGTGTCACGAGTATCGAGCAATCGCGTGGGGCTGATCGCCGACATGGTGTTCGATCCGGCCGCAGCCACCTCATCGATGACGACATCCGCGGCGACCGAGGTGGTGATGCACAAGGGCGAGGCGGCCGACATGACCACGAGATTGGTCACGGTCTGAGCGGCGCGAAAGTTCACGTTGGATGTGGTGACGGCTCGCGTGCAGGGATGTACGGACGCGAAACCGTCGCCCGCCGGTCGGGTCACGATCACGGTGAGGCCAACCACGTTTCCGCCGCTGGTTGGAATAGGCCGGATCAGGGGATGGACGGTGGTGTCTCGAGAGTCGATTAGGCGGACCGGATTGTGAGCGGCCAACGCGGTGCCGCCCGTGGATGACCACCATCCGGTGAGATCGACAATGACGTCAGTCTTGATGTCAGCGGTGACGCACAACCCGCTGCTGTCCAATGCCGTCTGCGGCGATGCGTTGGCGATGTCAATGCCGGGTTGAAAGTTCACGGTCGAGGTCGTGATGTTGGTTTGGCTGCAGGGATGCACCGTGGCAAAGCCATTGCCGCCAGCTCGCGTGATCGTGAGGTTGACCGCCACCCCAACGACTCCGGATGGCACCGCCAGCGGTACCCGGCGCGCCACGTTGGCGGCCAAGGGAGTGCTGCCGCGCGTATCAAGTACCCGCGTCGGCGCGACGCCTACGAACCTCGCCCCTTCCGGCAACGCCGAAGCCGCACCATTCGAGCCGGTCAACAGGCTGCTACCAGCGAGCAAGAGGCCAACCGATGTCCCCAGAATGCCCTTTCGCAACTTCTCCATGGCCGCAGCGTAGACCGCATGACACAGGGTCCGACCTCGGCCGATGAGAACTGGTGACGGCGTTTCTGGGTCGCCTCAGCCCCATCGCTACCGGCTTCGCCCTCCAACTTGGACCCTTCTACCTCCCAACACGGCTGTCTTGCGCGCTACCAGCGCTCTGGACCCGCAAGTTGGGAGGTGAGAGATGCCGAGTTGGATGTTCGCCCGGGAACAGGCGACGTAGGATCGCCAGCGTATGAAGATCAGATTTGCGGTGACGCCGCCGGCTGAGGCGCTGCATGAGAGCCAGTTCGACGACTACCTCGCCGCTTGCGAAACGCTCGGCTTTGACACCATTTGGCTGTCGGACATTCCCCTCGGTCCCCTCGGTGACCCGCTCATCAGTCTGGCCTATGCGGCAGGCCGCACGACGAAGCTCAAGTTGGGAATGAACGTCGTGCCGCTCGGCCGCAACCCGCTGTGGCTGGCCAAGCAACTCGCTCAGGTCGATCGGCTCTCGGTTGGTCGCCTGCTGATTTCGCTCGTGCCCGGCCTTGGCCAACCGACCGAGCGAGCCGCGCTTGGGCATGCCACCGGCGACCGCGGCAAAGCCATCGATGAAGCCATCGGACTGTTGCGTACGTGGTGGCAGGGCGACTGCGTCACCGCGGAGATCGGCGCCTATCGCTACAACGATGTCCGGCTGTCACCAACGCCGTTGCAGGATCCGCTGGAGATCTGGCTGGGAGGTCTCGGCCCGCAGGCGCTCGATCGTGTGGCCCGCCTGTCCGATGGGTGGCTCACGGCCGCAGCGACACCGGCCGAGGCCGCAGCAGGACGCATCACCATCGAAAAGCGCGCGGCGGAACTCGGCAGAGTGATCGATGCCGATCACTTCGGCATCAGCATGCCGTACGCATGGTCGGAGCCACCTGCCTTCGCCCTTGCTGCACTCCGCCAACGTCGCCCCGACGGTGACATCTCCCAGATCCTTCCGATCGGCGACCAGTCGCTCAAGAGCTTGCTGCGGGCCCACATCGACGGCGGCATCACCAAGTTCGTCCTGCGATCGTCGCTAAGCGACGACTGGCGAACCGACCTCGCCCGGCTGGCCGATCTCGTCCTCCCGCTCCAGACGTGAGCACAATCAAAACATTCGCCTCGTCGATGACGTCGTGCCAACGACGCGTGTTGCCGGCCGACGAGGCTTCGCAGCACGGCGGTTCAATGGTAGGACCGGTCCGGTGACGCCTGCTATGAAAGAACTGACAACAACGGTGTACCTCCTGGGAACGACTGCGAAATGCTCGCTGGTTGAAAGGTCTGCAAAGACACATCTTGCGAACGAAACTGACCTCCAGCCGAGAGGGATCGTTTCGCGGCTTCCATTCGATTTGTCCGGGCGTCTTCAGTTCGTGGTCGAGTTTCCGCAAGGGTCGGAGCTGTCTCCAAATTTACTAGCTCTGAAGGAACTACAGAGACACCTGGCTAGCTGGACCGGGGACAGGCAACGACCAGTGGAGCGGGACGAATTTCCTGCTGTGCTTGAGTTCAGCGCCGGGCATCTCCTTGAGCACGAGGCTCCTCTTTGGGGGCCCGGGTTTCGATGTGGTGACGACTCGCATTCAACGGGTACTGCCAACCTCGGAGCGGACCAGCCGACGATCGTTGCGGCCTGCGCGGTCGCGCTTTCACGATTGCTGGAGCTCGCCGACGCTGGGTGAAGCTCCAACAGTCTCCGATGTCGCTGAACCAGTGGTGCGTCAGTCCGCGACAAGTCTCGACGAAGTTGTTCGTGTCGCGCACAATGGGGGTGGCCATGCCTGAGACAACAACAACGGTTCGGTGGGCGACCGTGCCTTTGCCGGAGGGCGGTTGGGGGCAGGTCAAGATTGTCCGTGCCGATGGCTTCAAGCCGTGGCGAATGTCCATGGGCAGCGGTGCCATCGTGCTCGTGGCCTACTTCACCTACCGTCTCTTCTTACGACTTCGATGGTGGTTGGATCGCGATCGGCGTTGTGAGGTCCGTATCTATCGCATCCCCGGAGATCGACGCTGAGGGCAACAGCCGCTGGGAGCAGTCGCCGAATCCGTTGTTTCGACGTTCTCAACCGACGAAAGCCGATGCTCTGGCCGAAGCGATCCTCGTACCTGAGGAACTTCGCTCCGGGCGACGTTGCTGGTGAACTGACCGTCGGACTCAGATCGGGCGGCGCGTAGCTATCCACTGCAACAGGCGGCGCGGAGTTGATCGTGGCAACATGCTGCGATGACTGATCGTGTTTCCTGTGTCGTTTCCGACGGTGTCGCCGATGTTCGCCTGACCCGCGGTGAAAAAATGAACGCGCTTGACCCGGCGATGTTCGAGGCACTTGCGGCCGCGGGCGAGCGGCTGAAGACCGAGTCCGGGCTGCGGGCAGTGGTGCTGTCCGGCGAGGGCCGAGCGTTTTGTGCGGGGCTCGACTTCGGTTCGTTTGAGGTCATGGCCGGGGGTGAGGCGTCCGATGACAATTTTAGCGCCGGCCGCATGTCCGACAGCGGCCTCACCCAGCTGGCCCAGCAGATCAGCTGGGTGTGGCAGGAGATCCCGGTGCCGGTCATCGCGGCCGTGCACGGAGCGGCCCTTGGCGGTGGCGCCCAACTTGCGCTCGGAGCCGATATCCGCATCGTTGCTCCCGACATGAAGTTCAGCATTCTCGAGATCAAGTGGGGCCTCGTTCCGGACATGACCGGCACGTTTCGGTTGGCGCAGGTGGTGCGGCCCGACATCGCCATGGAACTGGCCACCACGGGGCGCGTTCTGAATGGCATCGAGGCTGAGCAGATGGGTCTGGCCACCCGGGTGACCTCGTCGCCGCTCGATGATGCGCTGGCCATGGCCCGAGATATCGCCGCGAAGAGCCCCCACGCAGTCCGCGGTGTAAAGGAACTTCTGCGCGCCGCATACGCCGGAGCCGACGCCGCCACCCAGTTCGCCCATGAGCGCCGGGTCGTCCGCACCTTGATCGGGTCGACGAACCAGATCGAATCGGTCATGGCCGGATTCGAGCAGCGCCCGGGCCACTTCAACGACGTCTAGCCCGGAAACGGCCTTGTTGTGGCGTTTCGTCAAGACCCGAAAGTGGTTCGTGTCGGATCGGAACACCGCGCTATCCTTGTATTTGCACGGGCCAACGCCGTCTCGTTGCAAAGCCGAGATTTCTGCGACTTTGGAATAGGACGATGACCATGAAGCAAACCCCGTTTAGCGCGCTGCCTGCCGCCCTTGGCCTGTACGACCCGCGCCACGAGCATGACAGCTGTGGAGTGTCGTTTGTGGCCGATGTGAAGGGTCGCAAAACCAATACCCTCGTGGCCACGGCACTCGGTGCGCTCTGCAACCTCGAGCATCGTGGCGCCACCGGTGCCGAAGCCAACACGGGTGACGGCGCCGGCATTCTCCTTCAGGTCCCCGATCGTTTTCTTCGTGAGGTCGCCGGATTCGAGCTACCCGCAGCCGGTCATTACGCCGTTGGTCTGGCCTTCTTGCCCGTGGACGAGGAGGAGCGGAACAAGGCCTGTTCAGCCATTGAAACCATTGCCGGTGACGAGGGTCTTGTGGTGCTTGGTTGGCGCGACGTACCAACCGACCCCGCCACGCTCGGCAGTTCCGCGGTGGCGGTCATGCCGACGTTCATGCAGTTGTTCATCGCCGACAGCGCTGGCGCGGGTGGCATCGATCTTGACCGCAAGGTCTACCCGCTGCGCAAGCGGGCCGAGCGCGAAGTCGACAACGTCTACTTCCCGTCCTTGTCGAGCCGCACGCTGGTTTACAAGGGCATGTTCACCACGCCGCAGCTGCAAGCGTTCTTCCCTGAACTCGGTGACGAGCGGATCGAGTCCGCACTGGCGCTCGTGCACAGCCGGTTCTCTACCAACACCTTCCCGTCGTGGCCGCTTGCCCACCCGTATCGCCTGGTGGCGCACAACGGCGAAATCAACACCGTTCAGGGCAACCGCAACTGGATGCGGGCCCGCGAATCGATGCTCGCCTCAGACGTCTTCGGCGGTGACATCAGCCGGCTGTTCCCCATCTGCAACCCGGCCGGCAGCGACACCGCCAGCTTCGACGAGGTGCTCGAACTGCTGCACCTCGGCGGTCGCAGCCTGCCGCACGCCATCATGATGATGATCCCCGAGCCGTGGGAAAACCATCCAACGATGGACCCGGCCCGCCGCGCCTTCTACCAGTACCACGCGTCGCTCATGGAGCCGTGGGACGGCCCCGCGTCTATCGCGTTCACCGACGGCACCGTCATCGGCGCCGTGCTTGACCGCAACGGTCTTCGTCCCAGCCGCTATTGGGTTACCGATGACGACCTTGTGGTGATGGCCAGCGAGACCGGCGTGATCGATGTCGATCCGGCCAAGATCGTGCAAAAGGGCCGCCTGCAGCCCGGCCGCATGTTCCTGATTGACACCGCGCAGGGTCGCATAATCGATGACGAGGAGATCAAGTCCACCCTCGCCAACGAGCACCCCTACGCCGAATGGTTGGCTGCCGGAAGTGTGCAACTGGCCAACCTGCCCGAGCGTGAGCATCTCGTGTTCAGTCACGACAGCGTGCTGCGCCGCCAGCAAATGTTCGGCTACACCCACGAGGAACTCAAGATTCTCATGGCACCCATGGCCAAGACGGGTGGCGAGGCGCTCGGTTCGATGGGAACCGACACGCCCTTGGCCGTGCTCAGTGACAAGCCTCGCCTGCTGTTCGACTACTTCTCGCAGCTGTTCGCCCAGGTCACTAACCCGCCGCTCGATGCCATCCGCGAGGAAGTCGTCACTGCAGTCAGTTCGTCGCTCGGGCCAGAAGGCAACCTGCTGGTGCCGACGCCAGACAGCTGCAAGCAGATCGGCCTCGCGTTCCCCATCCTCGACAACGATGAACTCGCCAAGCTCATTCATGTGAACGACGACGGTGATCAGCCCGGCTTTGCCTCGGTTGTCATCTCTGGTTTGTACCGGGTGAATGGCGGGGGACTCGCGCTCAAGCGTGCGCTCGACGCCATCCGTCACGAAGTGTCCAACGCCATCGCCGACGGTGCCCGCATCATCGTTCTGTCCGACCGCAACGCCGACGACGCCTTCGCCCCGATTCCGTCGCTGCTGCTCACATCGGCGGTGCATCACCACCTGATCCGCGAGAAAACCCGCACTAATGTCGGTCTCGTAATCGAGACCGGCGACGCCCGTGAGGTGCACCACATGGCGCTGCTGATTGGCTACGGCGCCGGTGCCATCAACCCGTATCTCGCGTTCGAATCCATCGAGGACATGATCCGGGAAGACCTGAATGGCTTGGGCGGCATCGACCCGCAGAAGGCCGTGAAGAACTACATCAAGGCGTCTGGCAAGGGTGTGTTGAAGGTCATGTCGAAGATGGGCGTGTCGACGGTGGCCAGCTATACCGGTGCCCAGATTTTCGAAGCGATCGGCCTCGGCCGCGATCTGGTAGACGAGTACTTCACCGGAACCGTCAGCCGCCTCGGTGGTATCGGTCTGGAAGAGATCGCTCGGGAGACCGCAGCGCGTCACGCGGTGGCGCATCCGAGTCGACCAGAGCTGCGCCGACACCGCCAGCTCGAACTGGGCGGCGAGTACCAGTGGCGTCGCGAGGGTGAGGTGCACCTGTTCAACCCCGAGACCGTGTTCAAGCTGCAGCACGCCACCCGCTCCAAGCGGTACGACATCTTCAAGCAGTACACCGCGCTCGTGAACGACCAAGCCACCAAGCTGGCCACGCTACGAGGCCTTTTCACCTTCGCGTCCGACAAGCGTGAACCCATCTCCATTGATGAGGTCGAGTCCGTTTCCGAGATCGTGAAGCGCTTCTCAACGGGGGCGATGAGCTACGGCTCCATCTCGGCCGAAGCACACGAGACGATGGCCGTCGCCATGAATCAGATCGGTGGCAAGAGCAACACCGGCGAAGGCGGCGAAGACAGCGAACGACTGCATGATCCGGTGCGCCGCAGCGCCATCAAACAGGTTGCCTCTGGTCGGTTCGGCGTTACGAGCGAATACCTCACCAACGCGGATGATTTGCAGATCAAAATGGCTCAGGGAGCCAAGCCCGGCGAAGGCGGCCAGTTACCTGGTCACAAGGTCTACCCATGGGTGGCCAAGACCCGTCACTCCACGCCCGGCGTCGGCCTTATCAGCCCGCCGCCGCATCACGACATCTACTCCATCGAAGACCTCAAGCAGCTCATCCACGACCTCAAAAACGCCAACCCGTCGGCCCGTGTGCACGTGAAGCTGGTGGCCGAAGTTGGTGTCGGCACGGTCGCCGCGGGTGTGTCGAAAGCGAAGGCCGACGTCGTGCTCATCTCTGGTCACGACGGAGGCACCGGCGCCAGCCCACTCACCTCGCTCAAGCACGCGGGAGCGCCGTGGGAACTAGGTCTGGCCGAAACGCAGCAGACGCTGCTGCTCAACGGCCTACGCGATCGCATCGTGGTGCAAGCCGACGGTCAGCTCAAGACCGGTCGCGACGTGGTCATCGCGGCGCTGCTCGGTGCCGAGGAATTCGGATTCGCCACGGCACCGCTTGTGGTCAGCGGCTGCGTGATGATGCGCGTCTGTCACCTCGACACGTGCCCCGTGGGCGTTGCCACGCAGAACCCCGAGCTGCGCAAGAAGTTCAGCGGCAAGCCCGAGTTCGTCGTTAACTTCTTCGAGTTCATAGCGGAAGAAGTCCGCGAGCTGCTCGCCGAGTTGGGCTTCCGATCGATCGCCGAAGCCGTCGGTCATGCCGAGATGCTCGACACCCGCGGCGCGGTCGATCACTGGAAGGCCAGCGGCCTTGACCTCAGCCCGATCCTGGCCGTGCCGCAGAACCCGTACGGGCAGTCACTTCGCCAATCGGTACCGCAGGATCACGGCCTCGCCGACGCGCTCGACACAGGTCTGATCGACGCCTGCCAGGCAGCCATCCTGGACGGCCACCGCGTCCGCCTCTCGGTGCCCATCCGCAACGTGCACCGCACCGTCGGCACGATGCTCGGCCACGAGGTCACCAAGCGCTGGCCTCAAGGCCTCGCCGATGGCACCATCCAGATCAACTTCACCGGGTCGGCCGGGCAGAGCTTCGGTGCCTTCTTGCCGGCCGGCATTACCCTTCGCCTGGAAGGGGACAGCAACGACTACCTGGGCAAGGGCCTATCGGGTGGGCGCATCATCGTGCACCCTGATCGCAAGGCCACGTTCGCGGCCGAAAAGAGCGTCATTGCCGGCAACGTCATTGGCTACGGAGCGACCTCGGGTGAGATCTTCCTGCGAGGCACGGTGGGCGAGCGATTCTGCGTGCGCAACTCCGGCGCCACGGCGGTCGTGGAAGGCGTCGGCGATCACGGCTGCGAATACATGACCGGTGGCCGAGTCGTGGTGCTGGGCCAAACCGGTCGCAACTTCGGTGCGGGTATGTCGGGTGGCATCGCCTATGTCTACGACGCTGACGGACAATTCAACACTCGTCTCAATACCGAGCTGGTCGACCTGGAACTGCTCGACGATGATGACAGGGCCTTCGTACGCAACATTGTGCAGCGCCATCTGATCTTCACCGGATCGCAGTTGGCCGAACGCGTCCTCGATGAATGGGACTCGCGACCAATGGTGTTCCGCAAGGTCATGCCCCGGGACTACCGAAGGGTGCTCACGGTGATGAAGGACGCAAGCGCAGCCGGGCTTTCCGAAGAGGAAACCCTCGTAAAAGTGATGGAGTCGGTTCATGGGTGACGCAACGGGTTTCTTGAAGCACGATCGCGAGAACCCCACTCGCCGACCAGTGCCGGTGCGCTTGCGTGACTGGAAAGAGGTGTACGAACCGTTCCCGGGTGAAAAGTTGCAAGTGCAAGCATCGCGCTGCATGGACTGCGGCATTCCGTTCTGCAACAACGGCTGCCCGCTCGGAAACCTCATTCCCGACTGGAACGATCTCGTCTACCGCAACCATTGGCAGGACGCCATCGAGCGTCTGCACGCCACCAATAACTTCCCCGAGTTCACGGGGCGACTGTGCCCGGCACCGTGCGAGTCGGCTTGCGTGCTGGGCATTAACGAAGACCCGGTCACCATTAAGCAGGTCGAGGTCTCGATCGTCGATCGAGCATGGGAAGAGGGCTGGATCACGCCGCAGATCCCGAACCACTCCACCGGCAAGCGCATCGCCGTCATCGGCTCGGGCCCCGCTGGTCTGGCCACGGCACAGCAGCTGACCCGCGCCGGCCACGAAGTGCTCGTACTCGAACGTGCCGATCGCATCGGCGGGTTGCTGCGCTACGGCATCCCCGAGTTCAAGATGGAAAAGAGTCAGCTCGATCGTCGTCTCGGCCAGATGCGCGCCGAGGGAACCGAGTTCCGCACCAGTGCCAATGTCGGGCAGAACGTCGACATTGACGTGCTACTCGCCCGCTACGACGCGGTCGTCTTGGCAGTCGGTGCAACTGTGGGCCGTGACCTCGCCAGCGTGCCGGGGCGCGATCTCACCGGTATACATCAGGCGATGGAGTACCTGCCGCTGTCCAACCGTGTGCAAGAGGGCGACAGCGAATCCTCACCCATCGATGCCAACGGCAAGCACGTTGTCATTATCGGCGGTGGTGACACGGGCGCCGACTGCCTCGGCACCGCGCATCGGCAAGGGGCGGCTTCGGTCGTGCAGCTGGAGATCATGCCCCAACCGCCCTCTGAGCGGGCCGTGAACAACCCATGGCCGCAGTGGAACCTGATCCTTCGCACGGCCTCCGCCCACGAAGAAGGTGGCGAGCGGGTGTACAGCGTCAACACGGAGGCATTCGTCGACAACGGCGCCGGTCACGTTCGAGCGCTCCGCTTGCATCGGGTGGAGATGCGCGACGGCAAGTTCGAAAAGGTCGAGGGAACCGAGCAGGAGATCCCCGCCGACCTCGTCTTCCTGGCCCTCGGTTTCACCGGTCCGGAAACGGTTGGCTGGGCGAAGCAACTCGGCGTCGAGGTCGATGGTCGCGGCAATGTCGTGCGTGACGGTCAATACATGACCAATGTGCCGGGGGTGTTTGTCGCGGGCGACGCCGGCCGCGGTCAGAGCCTCATCGTGTGGGCCATTGCCGAGGGTCGATCCTGCGCTGCCGGGGTGGATGAGTGGCTCATGGGCAGCACCACCTTGCCCGCTCCCATCCTTCCAACGACCCGTCCGCTGCAATAAAGGCCACTCACGCTCGGTGACGATGTGTTTCCGCTCTGTCACCGACGGTCGGGTATGCCGTAAAAATGGCCCAAACGCGCTTTATGCTTTCGCTATGACGAGTCTTCTCCGTTCCCGCTCTGCCGCCGGTCTTCTTGCGCTTGGTCTGGCCGCTTCAGTTCTGACCGGTTGTGGCCTCGGTGGCGGCAACAGCAAATCCACCGCATCCTCAACAACGCTGGCGAAGGCCAAAGGCGGCACCACCGTGCCCGCGGCAGCGGCGTCGACGGTTTTCGCCACCCTCCCGCCCGTGCCCACCTCGGCTCCTGTCGCGACGCTGGCTCCCGGAAGTACTGGTACCCTCAGCTCGAATCCCCCGACCGCCGCTCCTCCCGGTTCACCCACCCCGTCGGCGGCCCCCGCGCCCCCCGGTACGAAATACGTCGTGAAGGCCGGAGATATCCCCTCTCGGATCGCACAGGCGATGGGCGTCACCACGCAGGCCCTCCTCGATGCGAACGGATTAACCGCGAAGGACTTCATAAAGATCGGTGACCAGTTGGTTGTTCCGGCCGGTGGCGCTTTGCCAGCGGGTGGCACGATCGCTCCGCCCGCAGCCACGGTTCCGACGACAACCATTGCCGGCAAGCCGACGGTCGCGCCGGCCGGGTCCAGCAAATACACGGTTGTGGCCAACGACTCGTGGTACGGCATTGCCAAGAAATTCGGCGTCACCCCCGATGCCCTGCTGACCGCCAACGGCGCTACCACCACTACCCAGATCAATCCGGGTCAGGTGATCGTCATTCCGGGCAAGACTGCGGCTGCTGCACCTGCGGTCACCACCACCGTCAAGAAGCCCTAGCTCCTAGGGCGCTTTCGTGGTTGCCACGGGTACGGCCTTGACGGTCGTCTCCCCCGATGTGGCTTGCGTCGTGCTCGGAGCCTCGGTTGTCGTCGGGGCTTCCGTCGTCGTCGGAGCTTGGGTGGTTGTCTCCTCGACCGTCGTTGGTGGCTCGGGAACCGTCTCCGATGGCGCGTTGTCACCAACGAACGGTTCGTCAACGGTAGGAACACTGACCGGGGTCAGCGCGACCGGTTCAGCGAAGGCGACTTCGATGCGACCACCGTTGACCGTATCTGCGGTGTAGACCGTGAGGCGGATGAGGTTGCCCGCCCGGTTAAACCAAAGGTCGAGTTGGTATTCGCCGTTGATGGCCTTGTCCAGCGCCTCCTTGGCGGCAGCGGGGTCGTCGAGGCGTAGTGCAGCGACATTCGCTGCGGTGCTGCTGGCGGTCACGTGGGTGTTGGACGCGCCGTGCAGCACATCGGGTGCTCCCACCTTCACACTCTCAGGTGTGATGGCGAACACATAGTCCAGCACCCTGGGGTCGGCCGATCGGGTTTCGGCGTTGTCAATGCGAACACCGGCGGTCGCGGTGGTCTTGAGCCTCTGGGCGGACATGACCACAGCGTTGGCGTCGATCGCCAACGGCTCGTAGGGGCTGACGCTGACGGGTGAAAGTGCACTGGCCGCCGCAGCCGGTGACGCGGTTGGGTCGAGGGACGGACGTTTGGCGTCCGGAATGCTGAAGGCGAGTCCAGCCGTGATTCCGACGAGCGTCGCAACCGTCGTCATGATCTTGCGCCCTCGCTTTGAACGGGGAGCCACTGTGACAATTGCGACGACTTCTTCGCCCTCGGGAACGGGCGGCGGAATCCAGTTGTCTCCTTCGAAACCATCCAGATCCTCAGGCTCCATGACCGGCGTCGGCTCATAGCTGCGCAGTCTGGTCGCAGTGGACGGAGGGTCAATGTGCCAGCCCGGTGCCGCGAGCAGTTGTCGAAGATCGACCGAGTTGACCTCAGGCTCATTCTCGTGGTCGTAGATGGGTGACGATGAGTTAGAGCTACGTTCCGGCGAAGTCACGCTTCGTATATCGGCCGAGGAGATCGAAGAACCATGCCTTTTCCTCTCAGACTTCCTCAAACATTTGTCTCGACACGCCGCGCTCAGCGTCCGTCAGGGCGCCGGCGTTGTCGTTGCGGGCTCCTCGACGACTGCCGAATCAGCCGCTGCCGCTGCGGTCGCTGCCCCTGCTGCATTCGCCGCTCCGACGAGGCCCGGCGCGCGAGCCGCAGGCGCAGTCGTGGCCGTCGCTCCCACACCAGCTAGAGCGGCCGAGGCAGCGTCAGAAGCGGGTCCGGTATTGACGATTACTCCTGCCATCGGATCCGTCGGACGCAACGACTCGGGATACACGACGGTGAGCTCCCACTCGGGATGTTTGGGCGACCGGAAAGTGACAGCGACCAAACTCTCGTCCGTGTACCAGACGTCGACAACAAAGCCTCCGTCTGAGGAGAACTTCTCCATAGCAGCTTGCTGAATGCCAGACGCAAAGGCCTGCGCTTTGTCGAGCCGGTCGATCGTTGTGGTTCCTGCGAGGTGGTGGATAAGTTGAGGTGTTCCCTCAAGCAGGATGTCTGTGGTCTTTCGGAGGCTCTCGGGATCGAGATCGACGGCGAGTGCGATGGTTTGAGCATCGCCGGGAACTGGTAGTTGGCCGTCGGCAACGACAACACCATATTTGCCCTGTACCGCCATGAGCTGACCCGTCGCAACAATGAGATTTCTTTGGGCCTTGCGGACAGCAGGCGGAGGGACCGTGAGTTCGCTGTCCTTCGCAGGAGCAAACGGATCGGCGCCCGCGGGAGCTGCGGAAACTTGTATTGGTCTCGTCGTCAACGTTGTCGAAACAGAGGTCGCCGACTTCGCCGTTGTTTCGACGGTTGTTGTTTCGACCACGACCTTGGCGTTGTCGGGTGCGAGGGCCTTGTTCACACCGAAGCCGAGTCCGGCCACGAGGGCCACGCCAGCGAGCGCGATGGTGAGATTGCGGGGGGAGCGAGGCGGCTCGGGTGAGACGGCCTTCGGTGCAACGTGGGCCGCCACCTCTTCGTGGGCCAACGCAGGTGGTACCCACTCGGCGCCGCTGAAGCTGGCCAGTTCATTGGGCTGCCACTCGGTTGAGATCGGGCGAGGCTGGGACGGGGACGAAACATGGCCGAGGTGGTCATCGTCCGGAGCGATATAGCGCGGCACATGATCCAGTTCGGCCGCGGAGAACGACTTCTTGGCGGGTTCGGCCGACTGGGCTACGGCTGCAGGCGCGGGAGTGAGGCCGGAGACCGAGGGAGGAGTCAGGGTCGGTGGCAGGGCTGGAGTCGGTGTTGAGAATGGGGGCGTTGCGAGTGGCTGGGTTTCGTGCCATCCGACCGTCGGGGGAGTCAGGGTGGACGGTGGCGGGGGAGGAGGTGGCACCAGTCCCTGAGGGGGTGCGAACGGAGCTTGGGCGCTTTCCGGCGGAGTCACCCCTGCCTTATCGGCCACGGTCGCGGCTGGCCCAATGGCGAACCGGTCAGGTTTTTGTCTGATTCCGGCTTCGCACTCAGTCCATATTTGGCCAGCGGCGCTTTTGGCGGCGGCGTTGGCCCGCCTTGCCCTTGGCGCGCTGTTCGGTAAGCGCCCACGTTCGGCGCCAGCCGGTTGACGATGGCCCGGTGAGGCTGGGCGTGGTGCGTTTGGCCGCGTTCTGACGGGCCGTCCAGAAGTCACTTATCGACTCGTCGCCGAGTTCGGCCACGTGCTGCTCGATGCGCTCACCAAAGCGGCGGCTGTTCTCGCCGTCGGCGATAATGAGTGGCTTGCCAAACGTGATCTTGGTGCGACCGGGCTTCAGCTTCTTCGCGCCCTTGCCCCAAATGGCTCCTGCTCCGTCAATGTGAACCGGTACCACGGCCACGCCGCACTTTTCGGCTAGGTAGGCGGCACCGGCTTTGAAGGGCTGTCCCCATCCATCGGGGGAGCGTCCGCCCTCGGGGAAGATCAAGAGGCTCCAACCATCGTTGATCAACTGGGCGGCAAGATCGGACGAACGACGATTGACCGCGGTTCGCTCTATCGGGAATGCGCCAAGCGCGAGCGCGGACAGGGTGCTGGTGATGCGGGTGCCAAAGAAGTAGTCGGCTGCGCCGCCCACCACCATCTGGTTGCGCCACGGCAACGGGATAGACGTGAGCATGAGGCCGGCATCGAGATGGCTGTGATGATTGGCCACGAACACGAGCGCTGGCGGTTTGTCGAGTTTCATCAGGTCGGCCAGCCGATCGACCCCGGTGATCTCCGGGTCGCCAAGTGCCCGCACGGCGAGCCTCATGGGTCCGTTCACGATGATGCGACGAACGACCTTCGAGCCCGGTCCACGCGCCCATTCGGTATCGAAGTCGATGCCGGTCTTGCCCAACTTCCGTTCCATCTCCACGCCACCGGGAATGGATGGCGCCCGATAGGGGAAGCCGGCGTTGCTGATTGCGCCCCGCACGTTGACGATCTTGCGCTCAGCGGTGTCGACTGCTCGCCCGGCTTTGCGGAAGGCGATCAGCTTGGCTTCAGTCGGTCGAGCCATCAGTGCACATCAGCCAGCATCAAAGGCGGCGCATGGAAGTGGGTGACCGTCGCGTCACGGCCAACGACATCGGACGCAATCTCGAACGCGTCGTTCATGGTGGAAGCAGGCGTGAATCCAAGTCGCCGCACGGATCGGGCTTCGCCACCAACGATGATGACCTTGCCCACGTGTTGCAAACCGTGTGCACCCCAGTACCACATGTAGAAGGGATGCACGCCGTGATAGGCGTAGCTGGTGCGGTAGAGATGCTTGTACCACTCGTCCTCGGCAAACTGCTTTTCGTACTTCCTGTGCAGCTCGTGGGGGTCGGTGGTATCGGCCAAACACTGCTCGAAGAAGTCGATGTAGCTCGGGTGATGAATGGGGTTGAATTCCCACGGCGTCGGGTGCGTCATGATAACCACGCCACCCTTGCGCACCAGCGGCTTGCCCCGGTACATGTTGAAGAAGTAGCCGAGCCCCATGCACATCACCAGGATCGGGTTCATGATCGAGTTCACGTTGTACGGGCAGATGTAGGGGATGCCCATGGTGAGAATGTCGGTCTGACCTTCCACCTGCACCATCTGTTGGCGGTACACGTTCTCGGTGGTGATCTTGTGCACGGCCTCAACATCACCGGCCTGAATCGACGTCATCTGATGCGGCGCTTCGATCGAGTGAAAGATCGACCGGGCGATCCGATTCGGGGTCTTGCTGAGCGCCTTTGATGAGGCCAGGAACGCGACCCGATCACGACCGGTCCATTCCCACTCGCGCTTCGACAGGAAGTCGAACGCCTGCGGGAAAGTGTTGGTGTTCAGCGTGGTTTCGATCTGGAACACCTTGGGGCCGGATTCCTTCATCACCTTGCCCATACGCCAGTTACTCTTGTGCAGCTCACTGGCGTGTTGATCCATGAAGCTGTGCGAAGCCTGCATGGTGGTGGGGTTGTGATGGTGCCGCAGCGAGCGGTAGCTCGACAGACCGGTTGCGGTCGACTTCCATCCACCGTCCATCGCCACCAGGTTGATGTTCACGTAGACCAGCAGGTCGCTCTCGGCAGCCCGCTTGTTGATCTCTACTTCTTCACCGTTCGGTGTCTCACCGATGAAGGCCAGCTTGGTCGGATCTTCGGCATCGTGCTGTTGCAACAGGCCACGTGGCGCGAACGCGTCGTAGACCCGGTCGCCAAGGGCGTGGCGGAGTTCGTCCTCGGTCATGCGGCGATGTAGGGCAAGCGCAGCAATGAGAACGACGTCGTCCACTCCGGCCTCGGCGGCGAGGTCGAGCACGGCTTCGATCACGCGCTGGCGAATGTCGGGGCGCTGCATCTTCGGCAGCGGCAGGCTGATGTCATCGAACGCAATGGTGAGTTTCATGCCCGCGAACAGCTGCGCCGGAAGCGGGTCCTGATCGTGGGGATGCAGCAGGGCGCTGACGATGGCGCCGTCGATGTCCTTCAGCGCTTCCTCTGGCTCGCTCGGGTAGATGATGCGGCTGCGACCGACGGGCAGCTTCTCCAGGCTGTAGCCCTCACCTCGCCAGAACAGCGTGGGCGGCGTCGACTTATCGACGTCGAGTACATATCCGGGACGGGGCATTAGCGGTTCCGCTCTTTCTCGTTCCTGAGGTCGAAAGCGACCTTCACAGCCCCGCGGCGGCCACTGTTGGCTGCATGCTCCAGGGCATCTTTGTATTCACGAAGGGGATAGGTGGC
>JANMCE010000293.1:0-8732 GCA_031360915.1 Actinomycetes bacterium
TCGTGCTGGAAGTGATGTTCGGTGAACCACATGGTGTCGAAACCGAGCTTGTCGGCGGTGGTGGCCCAGTGCAGCATGTTGTCGTAACACGCAATGGCGTCGTCGTTGCCGTAGCGGCGAGACGTGGGTGCGATGGCCGGATCGCCTGCGTCGGGCATGGGAACAGTTCCGAAGAAATTCAGGTCAACGCGCATCACCAAAAACTACTCCTACTGACCGCCGGCCCGGAAGACGGAGTGTGTACGCAGGATTGCTAGTTTGTCGCCGTGATTCTGGTGCTGGGTGAAGCTCTTATCGATCTCGTGCTCCACCCGACCGGCGAGGTGAACGCCATCGAGGGCGGTGGGCCTTACAACGCGGCACGCACCATCGGCCGGCTCGGGCAGCCTTCGATGTTCATGGCGACGATTTCGTCTGACCGTTTCGGTCAGGGGCTGTTGCGTCATCTTCGGGAAGATGGCGTCGATCCGTCGGCCGTCGTTGCGACCGATCGACCGACCACCCTGGCGGCAGCCGAACTCGACGACGACGGCTCGGCCAACTACCACTTCTATTTCGAGGGTACGGCTGCTCCAGCACTAGAGCCCGCGGCGGCTCTCAAAGTGCTTCCCCGCGGACTTCGTGCGTTTCATGTCGGCACACTCGGGCTGGTGCTTGAGCCGATGGCCGCCGCCGCCGAGGCCGTGCTGGCCGCGCTAGAACCCTCGACGCTGGTCTTCATCGACCCAAACTGTCGGCCGAGAGTGATCACCGATCCGGCGGCGTACCGGGAACGAATTCGCAAGCTGTGTCGCCGAGCCGACATCGTAAAGGTCAGCGACGAAGACCTCGAGTTTCTTCGACCCGGCATCCCGGCTGCTAAGGCAGCGCAGCAGTTCATCGACGACGGCGCGCTGGTGGTACTGCTGAGCGCTGGGGCCGAAGGCGTCCGGCTGTTCACGGCGTCCGGCTCGTTCCTCGTGCCCGCCGCGAAGGTTGAGGTGGTTGACACGATCGGCGCAGGTGATTCCCTCGGAGGCGGCTTCCTCGCCTGGTGGATCGCCCGGGGTTACGGCCGTGCTGAACTCAGCGACGAGGCATTGTTGCGACGGGGTGCTTCGTTTGCGGCGTACGTAGCGGGGCGGACCTGCGCAGTTGCGGGCGCACAGCCACCCGTGTTCTCGTCGTTGCCGCCGGCGCTGCAGGCTGAGCTGTCAGCCTGAGGGTTTACTTCGAGTCGACGACGTCGACCACGAAGACCATCGTGTCGGTTCCCTGGATCTTGGGCGGGCGGCCGCCCGCGCCGTAACCCTTGTCCGGCGGAATGACGAGCAGCACGCGGCTGCCGATCTTTTGGCCGACGAGGCCCTCATCCCAACCCTTGATGACGCTGCCAGTGCCGATGCCGAACTCGATCGGCTGGCCGCGGTCCCACGACGCATCGAACTGTGTGCCTGTCGCCCAGATCTGGCCGACGTATTGCACCTTGATCTGCTGACCCGACTTCACGTCGGCCCCGGTGCCGGGGGTGAGGACCTTCACAACCAACTTGGCGGGAGCGGCGCTCTTCGGCATTTCGATGACGGGCTTGGACTTGGCGTCTCCGGTCACCTTCGGGAGGTCGCCCATCGCCTCGGGCGCCGCACTGCCGGCCGGGGCCTTGGTGGTGGCACTGGCCGCAGCCGGCTTGGTAGTGGTGGCGGCTGTGGTTGGGGTCTTGGAACTGCCGCAGCTCACGGCGAGCAGGGCGACAAACGAGAAGGTCAGGGTCTTACGCACGGGGGATGAGGCTAGTGGGGCAACGCCCAGCATAGTGTTCAGGTCCAAAACCTGGATTTTTACGGTCCTTCGCGCCCTATCGCTCAACTGTGTAACACCCCCCTGCCACAGTGGAGGCATGACAACGTTTCTGGTCCTCCTTCTGATGCTTGCCGTGGCCGGCATCGGTGTGGCGGTCGGTCTGCTCTTCGCTCGACGCAATGCCCCCTTGCCGGTCGAGCTCCCACCGCCGGCCATTGACCCCGCTATCGCTATGCAACAGGCCCTCAGCGCAGCCGTGGCCGAACTGCGCCACCATGCCGCCAGCGACCGGGAGGCGTCCATCAAGGCCGCGGTTGAACAAGCCAGTGTGCTCAACCGTGACGTGGTTGGCCAGCAGATGGCCATGGGCCAGCAGGAGTTGTTGGCCAAGAAAGATCAGATAGACGGCCAGATGACCAAGGTGCAGGCCGAAGTTCGTGAAGAACTGGAACGCGTGTCTGAACTGGTGCGTCAGCTGGGCTCCAACAATCAGCGCAGCTTCGGTGCCGTCACGGCCGCTCTGCAGGCCCACGCCGAGACCACGGCAACGCTGTCCTCCACCACGGCTGGTTTGCGTGAGGCATTGGCCAGCACCAAGGCCCGTGGCCAATGGGGCGAGCGCATGGCCGAAGATGTGCTGCGGCTGGCGGGCTTTGTCGAGAACGTGAACTACCGCAAGCAGGTCGCTATCGAGGGCGCCAGAGGCATGCCCGACTTCACGTTCGATCTACCGAAGGGCCACTCGCTCTATATGGACGTGAAGTTCCCCGTCACGTCATACCTGCGCACACTCGAGGCCCGCACCGATGCTGAACGCATCCAACATCGTGATGCCTTTCTGCGCGACGTTCGTCTTCGGGTGAAGGAGCTGGCCGCGCGCGATTACACCAGGGTCGGCACCGCCACCACCGTCGACTACGTACTCATGTTTCTGCCCAACGAATCGATCTCCGGGTTCATCTTTGAGGCCGATCCGCAGCTGATGGATGACGCCATGCGCCAAAAGGTCGTGCTGTGTTCGCCGCTCACCCTGTTCGCCATGCTCGGCGTTATCCGGCAGGCATTCGACAACTTCATGATCGAAAAGACCTCCGATGAGATCCTGAAGGTGCTCGGCTCGTTCGAGCAGCAGTGGCACAAGTTCACCGGTCAGCTCGACCTGGTCGACAAGCGCCTTGAAAGCGCCCGCAAGGCCTTTGAAGATTTGAATGGCACCCGTCGCCGAGCGCTCGAACGGCCCATGGCACGCCTCGACGCCATTCGGCGCGATCGCGGCCTGCCCGAAGAAGGCGCGCTTGACCTTGGCGACTATCTCACCGATAACAGGGGCGAGATCCTGGATTTTGATGACATCAGCAGCCTCGGGGCCTGACCGGGCCGACAAGGCCTGACACAATCATGGCGGTGAGTCAGTCCTCCTTCGATCTCGACTTTGACGATGGTGGCGACCCCACCTTCAGTGTCAGAGAACTGACTGACGTCGTCAACGGCATGTTCCGCCGCGCATTCACCGACGGCGTGTGGGTTCGTGGCGAAATTGAAGGCATGACCACCAACCGCAACGGCCACGTCTACTTCACTATCAGCGAACGAACGGCTGAGGGCCAGGCATCAATGTCGGTGGCCTGCTTTGCGAACACCTGGATGCGTACGGTGCGGCCGGCGCTCAGCAAGCATCGATTGCGTTTGGAGAACGGCTTGGTCGTGCGTATCCACGGCCAGATGAACGTCTACGCACCGACGGGCAAAATGAGCCTCATCATGGATGGGCTCGATGCCCGTTTCACCCTCGGACAACTCGCAGCCGACCGAGATCAACTCATCCGCAAGCTCCTCTCCGAAGGCCTGCTCGACCGAAACGGCCGCCGTCCCGTTCCCAACGTACCGCTGCGCATCGGTGTGGTTACCAGTGTGGGTAGCGCTGCGTGGCACGACTTCACCCATGAGCTTGAAGCCAGCGGTATCGGCTTCCAACTGCTGGCGTGCGACGTGCGGGTCCAGGGCATCGGTGCCGCCGAGCGGGTTGCGGCCGCCATCGCCACGTTGGCCGACCCGTACTACGGCCTTGATGTGCTGGTGGTCGTTCGCGGTGGCGGCTCCCGCACCGACCTGGCCACCTTCGATGATGAACGCATCGCTCGCACGATCGCGTCGTGCCCCATTCCGGTGTTCACCGGTGTCGGGCATGAGATCGACCGCGCCATCGCCGACGAAGTCGCCCATACGGCCTTCAAGACACCCACTGCATGTGCCGCCCATTTGGTCGAGCGGGTTCGCTCCCACGCTGCCGACGTCGACGAGGTGTACGCCCGCATCCTTCGTCTGAGCACCGAGCATGTCGCCCAGGCCGAACGGCAGGTCCGCGAGCGAGCGGTCCGCTCCGTCGACCGCACCCGACGCAGCCTCGTGGTGGCCGACCAACGCGTGCTGCACCAAGCTGACCGTATTGGTCGCCAAGCCTCCCAGGCCCTCACCATGCAGACGGCCGATCTGCAACGCACATCGGCCCGAATCAGCGGCTCCACCCGAGCGCACCTGCAGGCTGCGCAGCGCCATTTGCAGGTTGACGCGGCCCGCCTGGCGCGCCGGGCGCCGAGGTTGCCTCTTGAAGCCGACCGTACGCTCAACGCGCTAGCAGCACGCGTTGATGCGCTTGACCCGGTGCGAACCCTCGCTCGAGGGTGGAGTATCACCAGACATGCCGACGGCACGCTGGTGCGCAATGCTGCCGAACTGCATCCTGGTGATGCCTTGGTGACCACTCTCGCCACCGGCGAGGTCACCAGCCGAGTGGAGGAATAATGGCCCCGAAGACACCCAACACCGAAGAACAGATCAGCTATAACGACGCGCTCGCCGAACTCGACGAAATTCTCGCCGAACTCGAGGGTGACGCCGTCGACGTCGACCACCTCGGCACCCGAGTCAAGCGAGCCGCCGAACTGATCGCGCTGTGCCGTGGTCGCATCTCGTCGGCCCGTCTTGAGATCGAATCCGTCGTGGCCGATCTCGACCGCCTCACCGACGCCCCATCCCCCTAGCTGACCGTTACGCAACACCGCCATAACTGGCAGCGACGTCGTCATGGGAACGAGTGCAGGTAAGGGTCGCTCCGCGGTGGTGATCGTGGCGTTCTTGGCTGCGCTGGGAGGCGTCGTCGCTTTTTCCGGCAAGAGCACCATCGTGACCTCGAAGTCCACCACGACTGCGGTCGCAAACACGGCAACGTCCGCCAGGACGGCGAAGTTCACGACGACCGCGGTCACCGAGGCCAACAGCACAATTACGACGAGGTTGACGGCCGCCACAAACGTGCCCGACGCGGCTGCTCGTGTCCCTGAACCTGCGAGCAAGCGTCCCCGCGCGCTGACCACGCCGATCCTGCCCGAGAAGACCGCCACGAAGATGCTGCTGAGCTTTCTCATCATGCTGGGCACCATCCAGCTTGGTGTGCTCCGACGATATGCCGATGCCGTCGACGCCGACGTTCACGATGTGCTCGTTCCTCGCTCGAGCGTTCTCCAATCCGTGGACAGTGGGGGCAGACGACGACGGCATGTGTTACGGCTTCGCTCGCATCGACCGAGGAAGCCGCCAATTCTGTTTGGGTCCAACAGGGTGAACCTACAGTCTGAATTCACCAGCCAATCTGGCGAAGGTGAGCTGAGACTTGTCATTAACCCTGATGACCCAAAACAAAAGCATCCGCCAGCAGCCCGCGGCTGCTCCACCCCACCCCATCGGAAAGAACGACTTGCTCGGCAGTCTCCTGAGCGGAGACGGTCAGCCGAGACCGCGACCACTGTGGCACCGATACAGTCACTGTGTGGTTCGTCGTCGTTCGTGTTTCTCGTGTGGCGAGGTGCAGGGGGGCTCGGGCGCGTTCTGCATTGCGTGCGGAAAGCCCTTAGAGGCACCGGACCTTGAATTCCTCTCCGTCGACAGCACTGCCACAACGGGCAACGACGTCGTCCTGGCAACGGGTGGCGGAAAGGGTCGCTCCGCGTTGGCGATCGTGGCGGTGTTGGCCGCGCTGGGAGGCGTCGCCGCTTTCTCTGGCAAGAGCACCACCACGACGGCGAGGTCCACCACGACCGCGAAGTCCGCCAAGTCGACCACGACCGCGGTCGCCAAGGCCACCGGCACGACCATCTCGACGTTGAGGGCTACCACGACCGTGCCGCCCGACGTCGTGAGAACCACGGTCACCGACGCGGAAGATGCTCTCGCCCGTGAAATTGTGCTCACGCAACCCCGCACCCTGGCGACACCGATCTTGCCCGAAAAGACCGGAGCGAAACTCTTGCTGAGCGGGCTCACCATGCTGGCAACCGGTCAGCGCGGCAACGCCATTGTTGACCTCGACTCCGGCCTGGTCACGCCGTACCCGGCCGATGGTGTTGTCGGCCAGCCGGTCATTCAGACCTACGGATCGGGCCTGCTGCTCACCGACACGAGCTACGGCGGACTCCGCTTCGACACCTGGCAACCAACCGGCCCGACGCGGTCAGTGGGCTCTCCGGTCGTCAACTCTGACGGCCCCAACTATGCGAACGCGCTCACCGGTGACGTCTTCTGGTCGATCGGTCGTAGCCCGCTCGTGTCGCAGAACAACACCGTGAGACTGATGGGATTCGACGTTCGCGATGGTCACACGGTCACCGACGTGGCGATGCCAGAGTCGACCCAGTTGATCGGCTCTGACGCCGCAAACCATCCCGTGGTGGTCGACTACGGAAGCGGTACGTACTCCTTTGACTCGGCCACGCAACAGTTCACGCGCATCACGACCAACATGGCCTTGGCGGTTCGGGGCGACTGGCGGGTCGAGCGGGCCTGCACCGAACAACTCGTCTGCGGGTTTGTCCTGCAGAACAGCGCTGATCCACCCCGCCCGGTTCCCGACCTCAACTTTTTTGGTGGGCCATTGTCCCTTTCGCCCAACGGCCAGACCTTGGTGCAGGTCTCGTATCCAGACGGCGGCGCTCCCACCTTGGAGGCGGTTGATCTCATCGCGGGGACTCGACAAAAGCTCCAGATGGATGCGGACACGTTTCCCATGCCGCTGTCGTGGTCGGCCGACGGCATGTGGTTGTTCGGTCGTACGAACGGCGTGCTGGCGACCTGGAAGGTTGGCACCACCGAAACGCGGCAACTCGCCTTTGACGGTGACCCGGTGCGCGTCGAGGCCTTTGGTGTTTTTCCTTCGTAGCGATGCAGCTCTGTGCAGCTTGATCGATAAGGTCACGGGGTGGCCCGTCGGCGCTCCTGCTTCTCCTGCGGTCAACCGCCATGGGGCTCCGGTCAGTTCTGCAACTCCTGCGGAAAACCGCTCGACGCTCCCGACCTTGAGCTGTTGTCGGGCGAAACGGTGGCAAGCGAAGGTGCGGACATCGTCCTGTCATCCGGTTCCAACAAAGGACGGTCTGCGGTCGCCATCGTGGGCGTACTGGCCGCACTCGGGGGCGTCGCGGCGTTCTCCGGCAAGGGTACGACCAGGGCAACGACCACAACCCTTTCCCCATCGACCACAACAGCGCCCGTGCCGACCACCGGCGTGTCGGCTACCCGCGTGCCGAGCACCACGACCACGCCGATCCTCGTCACAGACGTCATCGAGATCACCGTACCGATCAAGCGGGTGCTGACCACTCCGATCATCGTCGAAAAGACCGGCCTCAAGCTGTTGCTGATGGGCGTCCAATTCGGCCCGTACACCCGCGGAAGCGAAATGGTCGATCTCGACTCGAGCACGGTCACTCCGGTGGTGTCCGAGTTCAGCGGATTCGCGGGCCAGGCGATTTCCAACGTGGAGCCGCTCGGTACGGGACTGCTCGTGATCGATAGCGCCGGAACGGCGGCGGTTTGGGAGCCAGACGGCACGACGCGTCCTTTCGACGCCCGCCTGTCGGGTACGTCGGCGAGGGTCGGACACGATCTCGTCTGGTCGCAGGATGACGATGGATCGATCGAGCTTGGGAAGCTGGTCGCCCATGATCTCCACGACGGTCACAAAGTGGTTTCGATGGCGATGCCGCAATCTGCTGGGCTGATGGGCGTCGACAGCAACGACCATGCGATCGTTTCCGAAATCGGCAGCGGCACCTACTCATTTGATCCGGCCACAAAACTGTTCACTCGGCTTTCCCGAAACATGACCATCGTCGCCCAGGGGGATCGTCGAATCGAGCGCTCGTGCGACGACCATCTGGTGTGCAGCACGGTCATGGTGAGCGGCGATCAAGTGACGTTGCTTCCCGATCTCAACTTCTTCGGCGGGCCGTTCGTCCTGTCACCCGACGGCCGTTACACACTGCAAAGTGTCTACAGCAATACCAGCAATTCCGGCCAGATTGTGCAGATCGTCGACCTGACGACCGGTGCGCGCCAACCACTAAGAAGCGGCAGCAGCCGGATCGAGTCCTTCGCCTGGTCACCGGACAGTCAATGGCTCTTCGGGATAGCCAATCAGGAACTGGTGGCTTGGCAGGCGGGCTCGGCCGAGACCAGGCAACTCACCTTCGACGGTGAGCGCATACTCGCCACCGCGGTCGGCGTGTTCCCGACCGGCTGACCTGGCGCGATCTGGGTAGGGTCGCATCTGTGGGTCGACGGCGATCGTGTTTTTCGTGTGGGGAGGTGCAGACGGGTGGTGGCGCGTTCTGTAGCGCCTGTGGCAAATCGCTCGACGCGCCCGACCTCGAACTGATCGCAGGTGACACAACGAGCGAAACCGGAAGTGACGTCGTGCTCTCGTCAGGTTCGCCGCGCGGCCGATCGATGCTGGCCATCGGCGTCGTGCTGGCCGCGCTCATCGGTGTTGCCGCCTTTTCAGGTGCGGGTAAGACATCGACCACAGCGCCGACAACCACCACGACAACCTCGGCGCCGACAACATCGACCTCGTCGACCACGACCACCACGATCAAAACCGAGATCACGCAGCAACGTTC
>JANMCE010000335.1:0-16223 GCA_031360915.1 Actinomycetes bacterium
CAAGCGCATCGTGCTCAACGTGGGCAGCGCTGAGAGCGTCCTGTACGTGTGGGTGAACGGCCAGCCGGTTGGCTACGGCACCGACTGTCGTTTGGCGAATGAGTTCGACATCACTTCTTTTGTTCATGTCGGCGCGAACGACGTGGCGCTGGTGGTTGTGAAATGGTCGGCGCAGAACTACGTGGAGGATCAGGACCACTGGTGGCTCGGCGGCATCGCCCGCGATGTTGTTGTCTATGCAACGAACCCGGTGCATGTTGCCGATGTGTGTGTCGATGCCCAACTCGCTGATGATCTCGTCACGGGCATGCTTCGTGTTCGCACAACCGTCGGCTTCCAGCACTTCGAAAATATTGGTCGAGGATGGAAGGTTTTGGCCCGGTTGCAGACGATGGCAGGCAAGAGCGTTGGCAAGGCCATGACTGGCTGGGTTCCGGTGGGCCTTGGTCCCTACCGCTACCCAGGCCATGTGGTCGAGGTGTCGTGCGAGGTGCCGAAGGTTTCTGCGTGGTCGGCCGAGCACCCGAACCGCTACCGACTTGTCGTTGCGCTGCTGAATGCGGCAGGGGAGCGCACCGAGGAGATCGTGGAGACGATTGGCTTCAAACGGGTCGAGTTGGTGCCTGGGTCGGTGCTCATCAACGGCAAGCGGGTAATGATCCGCGGCGTCAACCGTCACGATCATCACCCGAATAAGGGCAAGGCTGTCAGCGTCGACGACATGCGCGCCGATCTCATCACCATGAAACGCCACAACATCAACGCCGTGCGCTGTTCTCACTATCCGAACGACCCCCGTTTTTTGGATCTGTGCGATGAGCTGGGGTTCTATGTCGTGGATGAGGCAAACGTCGAGTCCCACGCCTTCCAGGCGTCACTCACCCAGGACCCAGTGTGGTTGCCGACAATGGTCGAACGCGGTGCTCGCATGGTGCAGCGGGACAAGAACCACGCGTGCATCATCATGTGGTCGCTCGGCAACGAGTCTGGCTACAGCGCTGCACACGATGCGATGGCCGGTTGGATTCGCAACTACGACCCCAGCCGTCTGGTGCATTACGAGGGTGCCATCATGCACACCTGGAACAGCAACACCGATAAAGGCGGCCACCTCGCTACCGACGTGATCTGCCCGATGTATCCGCAAATCCACCACATGGTTGCAGCTGCGACGACAACAACCGATGACCGCCCATGGATTCTGTGCGAGTACAGCCATGCCATGGGGAACTCAAATGGTTCACTGGCCGATTACTGGGACGCGTTCGAGAACACGCCCCGGCTCCAGGGCGGTTTCATCTGGGAGTGGAAGGACCACGGCCTGCGCCAGGAGTTGCCGTTCGGTGCGTGGCGCTATGCCTACGGCGGTCAGTTCGGTGACGCGCCGCATGACGCCAACTTCGTCGCCGACGGCGTGGTCGGCCCCGACGGCACCCCACACCCGGCCATGCGCGAAGTGGCATGGGTCCACCGCCCGGTGAGGGTGACGGCGGCGGGTGCGGGCAAGCTCCGCATCGAAAACCGTCAATGGTTCAGCGACCTTTCCTGGTTGAAAGCATCGTGGGAGTTCCGCATTGATGGCGCCGTCATGAAAACGGGGATCCTGAAACTGCCACCCATTCCGGCCGAGGGGAGCGTGATCGTCCCGGTGCCGACGACGCTGGACGCGGTAGCGCCCGCGTTTGCCAAGTTCGGCAGCGTGTATCGCACTGCATCCATCGTCGTTCGTTTCGCCACCGCGAAGGAGATGCCCTGGGCGCCGCAGGGTCACGAGGTCGCGTGGGACGAGATCGTCGTGTTGAAGGCGCCGAAGAAGCGCAACCTCGACGACACCGGGCCAACGGTTCCTTGGCAGAAGCAAGGGGAGGCGTTCGTTGCGTCAGCCGGATCGACAAAGGCCCGCATCCAAAATGGTCAGTTGACCAGCGTTCGCTTCGGACCAACCGAACTGCTCTCCGGAGCGGTGAGGGCCGAGCTGTGGCGGGCCCCGACCGACAACGACGGCATCAAGCTGTGGGGTGGTCAAGAAGAAAAGCCACTCGGCCAATGGCAACACTGGGGGCTAGACCGACTGGAGCGGACGTTGATCGTCAGTGAGATTCGTGATGGCGGGGTGCGTAACGTGTACGAGCTGCGCACGGAAACGGGCGTTGCCGTGCATACCCAGGTCGTCGTGCTGGACCACAACGGCGCGTTGCTGCTAACCGAAGCGATCGTGGTGCCGCGGCCGTGGTCGGACGTGCCCAGAGTTGGTGTGTCGTTTCTGGCCCGTCCAGAATTCACCGAAGTGTCCTGGACGGGCTTGGGTCCCGATGAAAACGAGACTGACCGTCAGCGGGGATCGGTGTTCGGGCAGTACCGGTCGGCTCCCGACGAGTTGCCGTACCTGATGCCGCAGGACTTTGGCACGCGCACCGAAGTGAGCCAGCTGAGACTCCTTCGCAAAGGTGCGGACGTGCAGATCGACACCTCGGTCAACATCGCGTTCTCGGCCACCCACCACACGTCGGCTGATCTCACTGAGGCCACCGATTGGACCAATCTGCGGCGCCGGGACGAACTGGTCGTGCATCTCGACGTGGCCAAGCGCGGCGTGGGCACCGGGTCTTGCGGACCAGACACGCTTGAGCGCTACCGGGTTGGACCTGGGCGCTACAGCTGGAAGTGGCGCATCTCGCCGTTTCGTCCCCACCGTGGTTGAAACTGGGGTGTAGTCCATAGGGATCACATCGGGTTCGCGTCGGATTGTTACAGATTGACTACGGAACTATGTCAGCCTGTGGTCATGCAGTGGCAACAAACCTTCCGATCGTCCCTTCCGCGCGTCTTTTCCGTGGCTGCGTTTTCTTTGGTAGGGGTGGTCTGCTTGCCATCATCTGCGCATGCTTCGCCCCACGTCGTGCCCCCGTCTCGATTACTCGACACTCGTGACGCCACCGGTGGTCACAAGGGGCGGCTGGGCGCAGGGGAGACCTTCCAGCTGGCTGTAACCGGAGTGGCCGATGTGCCGGGGAACGCGACGGCTGTGGCTCTGAATGTCACGGCCGTGAACCCTGTTGGTGACGGCTTCTTGTCGGCCTGGCCATGTGGCGGGCCCGAGCCCACGACGTCCAACCTCAACTTTGTGGGCGGGCAGATCGTGGCCAACAGCGTGTTGGTCGGCGTTGGTGCCAACGGTCGCGTTTGCCTGAAGTCATCGGTCGCCTCCGACGTGTTGGCCGACGTGTCGGCCTGGTTCGACGGCACGTCACCGTTCGCTCCGCTCGCTCCGGACCGCTTGGTTGATACTCGCAGTGGCGTCGGCTTTGCCGCTCGTAAACTGAATGCCGGCGAAGTGCTGACGGTCCCGATCCGAGGCCAGCGTGGTGTGGGTGGCGATGCTGGTGCGGCCGTCGTCAACCTCACGGCCACCGCTCCGGATGGCGAAGGTTTCCTCACCGCGTATCCGTGTGACCAAGCGGTCCCAACCAGCTCGAATCTGAACTTTGACGGCGGTCGTACCGTGCCTAATGCCGTCGTGGCCACGCTGGCTGGTAACGGATCGATGTGTGTCACTACCAGCGTGGCCACTCATGTCTTGGTGGATCTCATGGGTTGGATGCACGGCGGTGAATCCACGCCGGTGAAGCCGACGCGGTTGCTCGACACGCGCTCCGGCATCGGAGCGCCGCGAGGTTTCATGCCTGCGCCGATGTCCACGGCAGTGGTATCGGTCGCAGGCCAGTCCGGCGTGCCGGGCGGTACCGGTCTGGCCATTTTGAATGTGACAGCCACAGGCGCAACCGGTGACGGATTCGCCACCGCTTTTCCCTGTGATCGGCCGCTGCCAAACACGTCCACACTCAACATCGTGCGGGGGCGCAATGTCGCCAACCTCGCTGTAGTACCCGTCGCCAATGACGGCACGGTGTGTATTTCGGCTCAGATCTACGGCAGCGGCTCCGTGCACCTGGTTGCCGACGTAATGGGCTGGCTGCCCGGTCCTGCGCTGGCCGCTATCGCTCCCACCCGTTTTGCAACGTTGCCCCTGGGCGCTCCGTTGCCTTCCAGTGACCAGTGCGCGGCGAGGGTGCGACGCGCGCCCGAGAACAAGCGAATGAACACTGCGAAGAACTCAGTGCGCGGCAGCAATCGCAACCTTGGTGGACCCGCCCCGTTTGCTCGAGTGGACGGCAACTTCAGCGGCACCACCGACGAACTGTTGCAGTGGGTCTCGTGCAAATGGGGCCTCGACGAAGACATCGTGCGCGGCATCGTGGCAAAAGAATCGTGGTGGCGCGACAACACGCTCGGCGATCTGACCGGTGATAGCTCGGTGTGTGCATACGGCCACTCCATTGGTTCCGATGGACAGGCCGGGGTGTGCCCGCAAAGCATCGGTCTTGCTCAGATCAACTACCAGTACTACAGGGATGGCTTTCCGCTGGCAGCAGAATCGAACGCATACCACCTCGACTACGCCTTGGCCGTGTGGCGCTCGTGTTACGAGGGTGCCTACACATGGTTGAACAACGTCGACAAGGGCGCCACCTACGGCGCCGGTGATGCATGGGGATGTGTCGGCTTTTGGAACGCTGGCCGTTGGCACACCGCCAAGGGCGAGGGCTACGTCGCTGAGGTGAAGGACTACATCAACCAGCGCATCTGGGAACAGCCAAGATTCCAGGAGGCCTAGCTACTTGTACTCGGCCGTGAGGTCCTGACGCGTGAGGACCTGCGGGCAGAGCGGCGTTGCCGTTTCAGAACCTAGAGGTCGTTGTACGGCCTCAAGTCGCCTACCCGATCCCGTGGCCCCGCAGTCCCCGGCGAAACCGAGGCTGGACTTGCCTGTCGAGCTTTTTCCCGTTCCGCTTCTTTGTGACTTTTCATCTCGCCTCGGGTCGTCCCCGTCGCCTCATTCCACCCCATCCGTAAGGATTTGGTGCTCCTGACCGCCGGTGAAGTCGTGCCCGCGGAGAGCCATCATGACGCCAGCTGAGCAACCCGGTGCAAGGTGGCGGTGCGAACCAAAAGTCACAAAGAAGCGAACGAAACAGGAAGCGGTAGCGGGAGTGAGCCGGAAACAAATGACCAAGCCAGTGTGCGGGCGCGCACGATCAGCCGACAGTCAGCATCTTGACGGCCGATCAAACTAGATGAAGGTCGGGCCGTCGAAACGATCGCGGGTAACGAATGCAGCGGCGGGATTACGGGCGAGCTTGGTCGGCTGCTTTACCGGGTGGCCGAGCATGATCGTGGCCGCGAGCGCGTGCTCCGCTGGCAGCCCCAGCAGGGGTCCGGCCGCTGGCTCTACCCGGCTGAGGAATGTGGTGAGCACGCCTCCCAAACGGTGTGCTCGAGCCGCGAGCAGGATCGACCAGCAGAACGGATAGATCGATGCGCCGCCCACGATGGCTGGTCGATCGAGGTCTTTGTCCATGGCGGAGACGAGCGACTGGTCGACGGCGATCGCGAGCACGACAGGCACCGTTGCGATGTTGTCGGCGAGCGGGTTGGGCACACGGCGCGGATGACTCGGTGGCCTGTCGTTGTCGATGGCGTTGAACGCCGCCCGTTTCGATCCGCCGAGAGCCACGTAGTCGTTCCACACCGGCTGCATCAGGGCGGCCATCTGCGCCCGGATGGCGCGGTCGTCAACGACCGCAACCTTCCAGCCCTGTCGATTCCCGCCGCTCGGTGCAAACCGGGCGGTGTCGAGAATTGCCAAAACCGTCTCGTCTGCCACCCGTTCGTCGGTAAAGGCACGAACCGCTCCGGTCGTACGCAACGCCTCGATCAGTTCCATGGAGAGACACTACGTTCCCGTCACGTCAGATTTCACCAGGTGCAATATGACGTGACTGAAACGAAGATCCTGGCTCGCTACCGCTCGCCGCCCTCGTCATCGCTTAGTTTTTGGCGGCTTGTTTGGCGCGGATGATGTTTAAGGCGGAACCGGCGTGGAACCAGTCGATTTGTTCCGGGCTGAAGGTGTGGGTGCACTGGAAGTCGATGACCCGTCCGTCGGCCTTCACGATCTGGCAGTGCACGGGTGTGTCAGGTGCCAGTGATGACAGGCCGAGCACGTTGATGCGGTCGGTCTCTTCGATCTGGTCGTAGGTTGCCGGGTCGGCGAAGGTGAGCGGCAGGACACCTTGCTTCTTGAGGTTAGCTTCTGCGATTCGGGCGAAGCTGCGTACAACGATGACCTTGCCGCCCCGGAATCGGGGCTCCATGGCCGCGTGCTCGCGGGATGATCCTTCGCCGTAATTCTTGTCGCCAATGGCCACCCACGAGATGCCTGCTTCTGAATAACGCTTGGCGATATCGGGGAACGAGCGACGCTCGCCATCGGTGACATCAAGACCGACACCGACCGCGTCGTCATACGCATTGACCGCACCTAGGAACAAGTTGCCCGAGATGTTCTCGAGGTGACCTCGGTAGGTGAGCCACTTACCGGCGGCCGAGATGTGGTCGGTGGTGCACTTGCCCTTGGCCTTCATCAGGATCGGCAGGCCCATGTAGTCCTTGCCATCCCACGGGGTGAACGGCTCAAGCAGCTGCAGCCGGTCACTTGTGGGGGAGACCACAACGCTCACGCCGGAGGAATCGGCGGGTGGTACCACGAAGGTGTCCACGCCGGCGTCGTAGCCCTTGGCCGGAAGTACTTCGCCGACGGGCGGGTCAAGGCGAACCTGGTCGCCTGCGGCGTTGGTGAGGGTGTCGGTGGTCGGGTCGAAGTCGAGTTGGCCGGACAAAGCGAGCGCAATGACGGTGTCGGGTGAGGTGACGAACGACAGCGTGTTGGCGCTGCCATCGTTGCGCTTCGGAAAGTTGCGATTGAAACTATTCACGATGGTGTTCGGTTGACCGGTGACCGATGCCGGGCGATCCCACTGACCGATACACGGCCCGCAGGCATTGGCCAGCACTGTGGCGCCGATAGCTTCGAGGTCGGCCATCAAACCGTCGCGCTCGATGGTGGCCCGAATCTGCTCTGATCCTGGCGAAATGAGCAGTTCACACTGCGCCTTCAGTCCTTTGGCGGCAGCCTGGCGAGCAATGGACGCAGCGCGGGTGATGTCCTCGTACGAAGAGTTGGTGCACGACCCAATGAGCGCGGCGGAAATCGAGAGTGGCCAGCCTTCTTTGCGGGCCTCAGCGCCAACAGCAGCGCCAACGCGGTTGGCGCGGTCGGGGGAGTGCGGGCCGTTGATGAGCGGCTTCAACGTGTCGAGATCGATCTCGATCAGCTGGTCATACGAGGCGTCCTCATCCGGGCGAAGCTCGGCGGCTACGGCATTCGCCGCATCGGCAATCGCCTCACGTCCGGTCGCCTTCAGATATGCCGCCATGTTGTCGTCGTAGGCAAACACCGAACAGGTAGCGCCGATCTCGGCTCCCATGTTGCACACCGTGGCCTTACCGGTGGCCGAAATGGTGTCGGCGCCCGGCCCGAAGTACTCAACGATTGCGCCGGTGCCGCCTTCCACCGTGAGGACGCGAGCAACTTCGAGGATGACGTCTTTCGGCGACGACCAACCCGACAGCGTGCCGGTGAGACGGACGCCGATGACCTTTGGCCAACGCACGTTGAACGGGAAGCCGGTGAGCACGTCGACCGCGTCGGCGCCACCAACACCAATGGCAACCATGCCGAGCCCGCCTGCGTTCGGGGTGTGGCTGTCGGTGCCGATCATCATGCCGCCGGGGAAGCCGTAGTGCTCAAGGACGACCTGATGGATGATGCCCGACCCTGGCCCCCAGAACCCGATGCCGTACTTGGCCGACACGCTCCTTAAAAAGTCGTACACCTCGCGGTTGGTATCGACAGCAACACCCATGTCGATCTTGGCACCCTGCTTAGCGCTGATGAGGTGATCGCAATGCACCGTGGCGGGAACGGCCACTTGCGGGAGACCGGCGGTCATGAACTGAAGCAAAGCCATCTGCGCGGTGGCGTCCTGCATGGCGACCCGATCGGGATGGAAATCGGCGTAGCTGCGGCCTCGCTCCATCTCCTGGTTCTCCGGGTCGCTGAGGTGGTTGATGAGGATCTTTTCGGCCAACGTGAGGGGTCGCCCGAGTCGCTTGCGGCCGAGTGCGGCACGGGCGGGAAGGGTGGCATAGACGGACGAGACGAGTTCGATCGGGGTACCGGCGCTTGCGGCCATGGCGGGCTCCTCTGGGGTGGACGACTTGTATACAAGTATAAGACAAGTCCCCTCAAAGACGCAACGCTATCGCTGGGCCGGTAGCGATGACGCCTTAGGTATGCCACCTGGCGAAGGGCATGGTCATTTAAGATTGCTTGAGCATGATTGACAAGCCTGTCCGCCAACTCGGTAACCCGGCGCGGGCAGGAGTTTCTCCCCGATTGCTCGGCGTTGTGGCTCTCGCCGTAGTGACCGCGGTCATTGCGTTTGCGGCACTCGGTGGGAAGAAGTCCGCGACGGCACCGGCAACGTCGTCCACGTCAGCGTCGGCTGCAGAAACGACCGTTGCACCGCCCACGTCGGCTGCCGGGCTGCCGCCGTTACCGTCGTCGCCAAAGCCCATGCCGGACGGTGGTCTGTACAGCGGCCGCCCGCCCATGTTCGTCGTGGTGAGCTTCGACGGTGCCGCCGACCAAACGCTCCTGACCCATTGGGAAGAGGTCACCAAGAAGGCTCCGGCCCACATGTCGCTGTTCCTGTCAGCGGTGTACCTGCTCGGCGCCGAGAACAAGGACGCCTACCACGGCCCTCGTCACGGGGTAGGGGAGTCTGGCATCAACTTCGCGCCCGTTCCTCCCGGAAAGAATACGACCGACTTTCTGACCGAGACCGTGAATGGTCTGAAGCAGGCGCAGATCGACGGCCACGAGTTGGGCACGCACTACGGGGGGCATTGGTGCGGACCGAGTGGTGTCGATAGTTGGAACCGGGCCGACTGGGCCAATGAGCTCAACCAGTTCGACAACCTGATGAACAACCTCGACACCAACAACAAGCTCACCACTCCGCTCGGGACACCCTTTGTGCGACCACCGATAGGCAGTCGCACGCCGTGTCTCGAAGGCAATCTCGAATCGCTGTATCCGGTCATAAAAGCGCGCGGTTACCGCTATGACGCGAGCGGTCGCCGTACCCTGAGCGAATGGCCGAAGGACAAGGACAGTCTGTGGCAGTACGGGTTTCCGACGGTCACCATCGAGGGTGTAAGCCGCCCGATGCTGACGGTCGACTTCTCGCTGCGCGAGAACATGGATCCGAAGAAGGACGCTGACGATGCCAAAGCCAAAGACATCTCCCGCCGGGTCTACGAGGGGTACAAGAAGGGCTTTGATTCGCTCTACTACGGCAACCGAGCGCCCTTCGAAGTGTCAAACCACTTCGTGCACTTCACCAAGGAAGCTTTCAATCAAGCAGTCGAAAAGCTGTTGCTCGAGGTGTGCCCGATGGCTGAGGTGCAGTGCGTGAACTATCGAGAGCTGACCGACTGGATGGACGCCCACAAGGGCTCGATCTCTGGATTCGAAAAAGGTTCATTCCCGAAACCATCGAAACCGGCGGCCTGAGCGATGACCGACCTGTGGGGGCCGCCCGAGGGTGAGCCGGCATCGCTTTCGCCGCCGATACTCATCGACATGCCGGTCCCGCCGCTACGCAGGCGCCGGCGCATCGCGCCGATTATCCCAACCACCATTGCGTTGGCGGTCCTGACCGCAGTAGGTGGCGTGGCGGCGGTCAACAAGGCCGGTGCCCGCACATCGGTAACAGCCGACGGAGCCGTAACGACCGCGTTCTCGAACCCGGCCACGGTGGCGTCGGTCGTCACTGTCCAGCCGACGGCCACATCGGCGGTGGCTTCGGGTGGCGCTACCACGGCTGCCGCGTCCACGTCGGTTGCTGCCACCGCCCCGCCGGCCCCGGCCTCCGCAACGGTCGCCCCCGCCCCGCCTGCCCCGGCCCCAGGTATCACGGTCGCCCCGGCGTTGGCCAAGCCTTTGCCCGTCGGTGGTTTGTACGACGGTGTGCGTCCGCCGCAGTTCGTCCTGGTCAGCTTCGATGGCGCGGCCGATCAGTCCATCCTTGACCGATGGACGGCCGTTAGTAAGAAGGCGCCTGCCCACATGAGCTTCTTCTTGTCGATGGTGTACATGCTCGGCAAAGAGAAGCGCGATCTCTATCAGGGGCCCCGCCATAATCCGGGCGAGTCGAACATCGGGTTCGCGCCAACCGGGGGACAGCCGTTGCCCGAATGGATGTCGATGACCGTGAAGGGTTTGCAGGACGCCCAGCGCCAGGGCCATGAGTTGGGTATGCATTTCGGCGGGCACTGGTGCGGCGCAAGCGGCGTGCGATCGTGGAACGGCGACGACTGGCGCGCCGATCTCACGGCGTCCGAAGCGCTGGGCGCCAACGTCGATGCCAACAACGAACTCAAACCCGGCGTCGGTTCACCCTTCCTCACGAAGCCCATCGGTGCGCGCACCCCCTGTCTGGAAGGCAATCAAAACGAGCTTGAGCCGGTGCTGGTCGAGAAGGGTTACCGCTACAACGCCAGCAAGACCCGCAACCTGAACGAGTGGCCCACCAGCGGCAACGGCGTCTGGCAATACGGATTTCCGTCCATCGCCATCGCCGGCAACAAACTGGCGCTCCTTGCCGTTGACTACAGCATCAACTACAACCTCGTCCCGAACCACGGAGAGGCCGACGCCAAGCGGGCCGCTCAGATTGAGCCCCTGGTGTACGACGGTTACATGAACGCGTTCGACAACGTGTACCACGGGAATCGAGCGCCCCTCGAACTGTCAAACCACTTCACCCATATGAGCCACGACGCGTACAACAACGCCGTCGAAAAGTTCGTACTCAACGTGTGCGCCAAACCCGAGGTGCACTGCGTGTCGTACCGCGAGGCCACCGACTGGATGGACGCCCACCACGACGGCATCGCCGGGTACCAACACGGTGAGTTTGCCCAACTACCCCGTCCAGGGGCGGGTTGAATCTTGCGTACAGTCCGCTATCAGGAGATCGCCCAGGCGCTGCGTGAACGGGTGATCGAGGGTGAGTTTCCGCCCGGCCGTTTGTTGCCCAGTGAGGCCGAACTGTCCTCTACCTACAAGGTCAGCCGAGTCACCATGCGCCGCGCTCTTGAGGTGCTTCGCGAGGCCGGAGTGCTCGACGCTCGCCAGGGTTTTGGTTGGTTTGTCGCCACCGATCCGGTGCGTCAAAAGATCGGACGTCTCGGTACGATCGAGGCGCAGATGGCTGCGTCGGGATTGACGCCCGGCCGCCGCATTTTGGAGTTTGCTTTCGTCGCCGCCGACCGCTCGGTTCGAGATGTTCTCGGCTGCGATCAGGTGCTGCGAGTGCGCCGGGTCAGCCTGGCCGACGACGTTCCTTTCGCGCTGGTGACGGTGTTCTGCCCGGCCGAAGTAGGCCAGCACCTGTCTCGCGCCGATGTTGAGCGGTCGCCCTTCTATGAGTTGCTGCCCGAGTCGTTGGGTGACGCCACCCAGACCATTGGCGCCGCGGTCGTCGACGACAAAGACGCGCTTTTGTTGGAAGTGCCGCTCGGCTCGGCCGTGTTGCGTTGCGAAAGAGTGACGCGTAACCCGGCCGGGCAGCCGGTGCTTTTCAGTACGCACATCTACCCGGCCCATCGCACCGAATTCGTGGTTGACCTCACCCAATCGGAACCCTCGATCGCCGCCACCGGCCTGCGACTCGTGGCAGACAGCTAGCCCAGCTGCTTGAAGTGCCAGTAGCCATCGTTCCGGCTACGGCCGAAGAGGTAACCCTTACTCGACTGGCCGGGTTCGTTTCACATGCTGGTAACCGGGGACGTTCATGATCCCCTGTGCGGCGTTGTCGAGCGGCGGGGTCGTTCATGTTCGGGCACGCAACTGGCGATGACGCCAAGCGCGCCGATCGGATCGCGGGTCACTAGAGCGTACGGATTTCCCGTCCGAGTTCAAGAGTAATGGGGGGCCGCAATGATCGCAGCCATTCAACGATGTCAGGAGGTAGGTCGCCAGCGGTCACAGTCACATCACACGATGCGCCCGCACCAACATAAAATCCAGACACGCCATACGCTTTCAGTCGGTTCGATATTTCGGTCACCCGATCGAACCGCGGATCGGAAAGAGAGACGGGCCCCAACGCGAGGTCGCTGCAGTTGGCAGGCTGAATTGGAACGGGCAAAGATCCCGCAGTCGTGGAGACCACATCCACAGACGATGACGGCGACGACATCACGGACTCAGTCGGCTCCGGACCGCGGCTCGTCGTGTCGGTCGAAAAGAGCCTGGATGCGCATGCGGTAGCCGTCAGCGCTATAGCAGCCGCAAACACGACGTGGCCGCCCATGCGCACTACGCTGTCACCATCGCCTGAGGGTTCTGCGTGTACCGAGTCTCATTGGGTGATTGTGTACTAACGCTGAGTGTTCGTCAACCTATCTGGGAGAACAAAGTACCAATCTGAGGGCAAGTGCCGTTCGGGTCCCCTCAGTCGGTTGACTCGCTACGCAGACCGTGAGCAGCTGACGCTCTCGCGAGCCGTTGGCCTCGTGGTCGAGCAGCGGGTGGTTCTCATCGAGGTGCCCGCGGGGTCTTGGCCGGCCGGCGTAACCCGGTCAACGTGCCACGCAGCGATCAGTTCGGCCCCATACTCCGTGTGTCTAGCCCAAGGAGCTGTCGACAAACGCGCCGTCGCGAAGAATTGGTGACACCTGGCTCACGTCATGGGCCGCGGACATGCCAACGTCATCGGCCCAGCCGAGGGCCAGCAGTTCGCGGCCCGACGCTGTGCGGGCAATGTGCTCCACCAACCGATAGCGCGCCGACGCGAACGCGGCCCGCGCCGCGGCTGCTTCAGGCGAGCAGCACGGTTGGCGAACCGCGGCCGACGGGTCGAGCGCGTGAAGCACTGCGCCAGCGCCGAGCAGGTCTTCTGCCGATGGCCGCAATGGTCCGGTGTTGGTGTACCAGCGCTCGCCCGCGGCGATCACAGCGATCGAGCCGCGGCTGGCGGCGAGGCTGGCGGCGCGGTTTGCCACTGCCGTCGCATTGCGCAGGCAGCCGGCCAGAATCGGTACCCCGAATGCGGCGGCTTTGTGCACCAGTGTTGCGCCGTTTATAGAAGGGATGACCAGTCGGCTGCCTTTTGGCAACCCGCTCAACGTTTGAGGAGACAGCGACCAACGTGACGTTTCGTTCACGGCAGTGCGATGGACCGCCAACTCTGCGCCGACCGACGCCGCGAACTCGGCCGCACCGTCATCGCCCGACGGGTACGGGTACACCAATCCGCCCCGGCCGACCGCAACATCAACCGCGCTGGTGAACGAGAGCACATCAACGATGATGATGACCGCCGCGTCCTGACCTATGGCGTGCAAACCCTCGCTGCCCCAGTCGAATCGGTAGGCGTCTTCGGTTTGACCCGCAGACGTAAATGACACCGGCTACCAGGTATCCCAGTGCACCAGTTTGGCGGTGTCGAGCCGCTTGGCTGGCTTGAAGTCGGTGCCGAGTGTGTAGGCGATGGGGAAGAGCCCGGCCTGCGTGTACTGGTCGAACGGGATGCCGCAGATATCAGCGATTTCCTTTTCGTTCGGGAGCGACAGCGTGGTCCAGGCTGTACCGAGGCCGCGTTCGCGCGCCGCCAGCATAAAGCTCCACACGGCAGGAAGAATCGACCCCCACGCGCTGGCACCATGAGCAACGTCGGCATTGTCGAGGCGGCCCTCGATGACCGGAATCATCATCACCGGTACGCGATGAAAGTTCTCTCGCAAGTAGACGGCCGAGCTGCGCACGGCACCCATCTGGTCGTTGCGCGGGTCGCCCTCTGGCCATTGCTGGGAGCCCTTGGCGTACTCGTCGAAGTTGGCGCCGTACAGGTCGGCAATGGCCCTTTTCTTGGCGGCATCCTCCACGAAGACGAAGCCCCAGCCCTGGCTGTTCGACCCGGTCGGCGCCTGCAGGGCAAGATCGAGACACTCCATGATCACCTCACGGGGCACCGGCGTGTCGAAGTCGAGCCGCTTGCGCACCGCTCGAGTCGTTGAAAGCACATCGTCCGCAGAAAGGTTCAGCCTCATCCCTCCATTGTGTCAGAGGCAGCTTCACTCTCATACGGTTTGCAGCTTGGCCGTGCCGACGACCAGAGTTGCACCATGGACATCCGTCACGACTGGACTGTTGCCGAAGCCAATGAGCTGATCGGGCGGCCGTTCCACGAACTGCTCGCTCATGCGCATGAGGTGCACCGAAATTTCTTCGACGCGCAGGTGGTGGAAGCTGCGATTCTGTTATCGATCAAAACCGGTGCGTGTCCAGAGGACTGTGCGTACTGTCCGCAGTCGTCGAAGTACGACACGGGTCTCGAACCCGAACGCCTCATGGAGACAGCCGACATTGTTGTTGCCGCGCGAAATGCGGCCGCCAGCGGTGCCACGCGGTTCTGCATGGGTGCCGCGTGGCGGTCACCCACAGATCGCCAGGTTGAGCGAGTGGCCGAAGCCGTACGCGCCGTTGGTGACCTCGGCATCGAGACCTGCGTGACACTTGGGATGTTGACGCCCCGCCAGGCGACACAGCTTGCCGACGCTGGCCTCGACTTTTACAACCACAATCTGGACACGTCGCCCGAGTTTTACGGGGAGGTCATTACGACACGCACCTATCAGGAACGCCTCGACACGTTGGCAAACGTTCGCGAATCGGGTGTGAAGCTGTGCTGTGGTGGCATCGTCGGCATGGGCGAGTCACGGCTCGATCGTGCCGGACTCTTGGTACAGCTCGCGGCCCTGAGCCCGCATCCGGAAAGCGTGCCGATCAATCTTTTGGTGCAGGTACCCGGCACCCCATTGTTCGGCCTCGACAAGCTTGATCCGCTCGAGTTGGTGCGCACCATCGCGGCGGCCCGGCTCATGATGCCCGAGTCGGTGGTTCGATTGTCTGCGGGCCGTTCGCAAATGACCGACGAACTGCAGGCGCTGTGCTTGCACGCGGGTGCCAACAGCGTGTTCCTCGGCGACCGACTGCTGACCACACCCAATCCGGGTAATGATCACGACCGTGACCTGCTCGGTCGGCTCGATACGCAACTCGTCGCTATCGACCGCCAGCCGCGTTCAGCGCCATCGTCGTCGGATCAACGCAACCCCGGCAGTACGCGTCTGACGGTGTCCACCATGGCCGCACAGATCGCATCCAGGTCCGCGTCGGTAGAGATATAGGGGGGCATCGAGTAGATCAGCCTGCCGAAGGGCCGCAGCCAAACTCCGTGCTCCATACAGACCACCTGCATCTGGTCCATCGGCAATGGCTCACGCGTTTCGATCACTCCGATTGCCCCGAGCACTCGCACGTCGGCGACGTTGTCAAGATCGCGGGCGGCGGCCAGTCCGTCGACCAACCGAGACTCGATCCGCTGAACGTTCGCCTGCCACGGCTGCGACAGCAGCAGGCGAATCGAGGCAAGCGAAACGGCCGCGGCCAGAGGGTTGCCCATGTATGTCGGCCCGTGCATCAGCGCGCCGGACTCGGCACGGTTCGTAGCAGCTGCGACCTCCGGCGTGCACAGCGTTGCCGCCATCGACAGGTATCCACCAGTCATTGCCTTTCCGACACACATGATGTCCGGGGCGACGTCGGCATGGTTGCAACCAAACAGGGTGCCGGAGCGCCCGAAGCCAGTGGCGATCTCATCGGCTATCAGCAACACGTCGTGTTCATCGCACAGCGAACGAACAGCGCGTAGGAAGTCCGGGGAGTAAAAGCGCATCCCACCTGCGCCCTGCACGATGGGCTCGAGGATGACGGCAGCGATCTCGGCGCGATGAGCCACGAGGAGATCGCGGAACGCGGCAATGTGCGACTCGTCGAATGCGGCGCCGAACACCGGACTGGGTGCTGGCGCGAAGAGCTGTTGAGGCAGCACGGCAGAGAACATTTGATGCATCCCCGTCACGGGGTCGCACACCGACATCGCTGCGAGGGTGTCACCGTGATAGCCGGACCGAACAGTAAGCATGCGATGACGACCGGTCGCGCCGCGCCCGAGCCAGAACTGCAAAGCCATCTTCATGGCGACCTCGACCGCGACGGAGCCGGAGTCGCTGAAGAACACGTGCGAAAGTCCGGCGGGTGAGATATCGACCAGTTGCTCGGCCAGGTCGACGGCGGGACCGTGCGTCAAGCCACCGAACATCACATGCGACATGGCGTCGATCTG
>JANMCE010000343.1:0-17833 GCA_031360915.1 Actinomycetes bacterium
GGCACGGTCGAACTGAAGCGCATGTACTCCCGCCCCGCCGCCCGCGGCAACGGGATCGGAGCAGCGCTGGTTTCGCACTTGTGTGGCGTCGCCCGTGATCTCGGCCGTCCGCGAGTGGTGTTGGAGACCGGCCCCGAGCAGCCCGAAGCCATCCACGTCTACAAGAAGGCCGGCTTCACCCCCATCCCCCACTTCGGTCAATACGTCGGCAGCGTCACCAGCGTCTGCTTCGAACTTTTGCTCGGCTAGCCAGACAGGCCGAGGGTGGCGCGCCAATCGGACTTGTAGGCAGCAGCCAGTTCGTCGGGGGTCTGGAGGAAGGTGCTGTCGGGGATGGGGTCCACCACGGCTCGTCCTTCGCTGTAGTGGGCGGTGATGTGGGCGATTCCCTCGAACGCTTTGCGACGAGTTTCCACCAGGTCGGCGGGGGCGGTGGCGTCGAGCAATCCCCACATGGTGAATGCCATGGTGAAGTCGTGGATGACTGGCGCTCGGCCGTACAGCGACGCCCGGCGAAGACCGACGATCAATCCGCCCTGAAGCGCATCTTCGGCTGACTCGCCCTTGCTCAGCTGCAGCTTTTCGCGGAAGCGGTTGGCCAGTTTGATGCCGTAGCCCTGGTCGGGGCCCTGGGAACCGAGTCCGGCGCCGGCTGGCTGGCGACCGTCAAGCTCGCCCGGGCGGGTCGGCTGCCAGGTTTTGGGCACATGGTCGTTCGACTCGTACGCCTTGATACGTTCGGTTGGGGACACGGGGATGAACTGAGGGGCGGCCATAGCAGGTCCTATTGAAGCAGGCGCGCCCGCTCCAAACGTATCTGCGCCCCTTAAACGGCGTCTGAGCAAGTCTCGACCTGTATCGCCCGAGTGATACGAATCTCGCCTTGCTTGGGGCACCGGACGGCGAGCGTGCGAGCAAGTCTCGGTCTGCATCGCTTCGCTACGCTTGCCCCGATGGGTTCCGACGAGGCGCAACGGGGAGCTCTTCATCGGTTCCTAAACGATCATCAGCCGATCGATGAACAGGAACGGGTGTCGCTGGCTGCCTTCATCGAGCAGCTCGATCGACTCGACCGTCCCTTCGCCGAAGATGGGGGACTAGTCCACGTGACGTCCTCAGCGATTGTGGTCGGCGCCCGGGGTGTCATCCTGCACAAACACAAGCGGCTCGGCATCTGGATCCAGCCCGGCGGGCACATCAATGAGGGTGAACGACCGGAAGACGCGGCGTTGCGCGAGGTGTTGGAGGAGACCGGCCTGACGACCACGCACTTCAGCGGGAGTCCGACGATCGTGCACGTCGACGTACATGCCGCGCCGAAGGGTCACACCCATCTTGACCTGCGTTACCTATTGCGCGGGCCCGACGCCGACCCCGAACCCCCCGAGGGCGAGAGCCCCGACGTTGCGTGGTTCTCGTTTGAGGATGCGCTCGCCGTCGCCGACGTCAGCATGGCCGGACTGTTGACCGCGCTCCAGCGGTTCGACGAACGTCACGGCTTCGTCGAAGTCGAACGCACCGATGGAAGCGGCAACGAAGAGCGGGCGCCCGACGTCCGCTACCGCTAGTCCGGGGTCGCGGATCGGGACCCTGCATGAGCTGTGTAGTCTCCCCGGCTGGGCAGCACCCCCGTCGCTGCCCCGAACACAAGGAGAACCGTCATGAGTCTTAAAGAAGCGTTCACGGCCGATGAGTGGACATCCATCGCCCGGGCGCCGTTTCTGGTGGCAACCGCAATCGGCGTGGCCGACGCGAGTGGCCCGATGGGCATGATCAAAGAGGGCACCGCAATGGCTCGCGAAGTCGCAGGTGCCATGGATGGTGGATCAGGAGCGCTCGCCGCGGAAGTCGCAGCCGAGCTGAAGGAACACCGCCCCAGCCCCAGCGACCTGCACAACGGCGCCAAGACGAAAGAGGACGCGCTCGCCGCAGCCACCGGCAAGTTGCATGACGTCGCTGTGTTAGTGGACGCCAAGGCCGGAGCCGATGCAGCCGGTTACAAGACCTGGCTGGCCGGACTCGCGCAGCACGTCGCCGAGGCAGCGAAGGAAGGTGGCTTCCTCGGTTTTGGTGGCGAAGCCGTCAGCGCAGACGAGGCCGCTGCAGTTGCCGCGATCAAGACCTCGCTCGGCGTCTAACCGGTCGATTGCCGCCTGTTTCAGGCACGTCAGATTTCACCTAGTGAAATCTGGCGTGACTGAAACGGGCAACACCTTGAAGAGGTGGACCTCTACGCGGCAGCCGTGTGGAGCAGGCCGTAGACGATGGTCTCGGACAGGGCTTGCCACGACGCTTCGATGATGTTGGATGACACACCAATGGTGGTCCAAGACTTCTCGCCGTTGGTGGCATCGAGCAACACCCGAGTGACGGCACCGGTAGCCGCTCCTCCATCGAGGATGCGCACCTTGTAGTCGGTCAGATGAATGGCAGCGAGCTGCGGATACTTGCTGGTCAGCGCCTCCCGCAGCGCGGTGTCGATGGCGTTGACCGGACCGTTACCCTCGGCGATATGCACGCTTCGCGCACCATCGACGTGCACCTTCACCGTGGCTTCGGTGGTGAAGGAACCATTGGGAAGTTCGTCGGTGATGACCCGCATCGACTCGATCTCGAAGAACGATTGGGCCCATCCCGTCGCCCGGCGCATCAGCAGTTCGAGTGAGGCATCGGCGGCTTCGAAGTGATAGCCGTCGTGCTCCAGTCGCTTCAATTCATCGATGACGCTATTGATGACAGCGCCATCCATATCGAGGCCCAGCTCGTCGGCCTTGATCTTGATCGTGGCCTTGCCCGACATCTCCGAAACAACGAAGCGGGCGCCATTGCCGACCGACTCCGGCGACACATGCTCGTACGCGTCACGCGCTCGCACGATGGCCGACACATGCAGGCCAGCCTTATGCGCGAACGCGGAAGTGCCGACATACGGCGCCTGGATGTTGAGCGGACGATTGACCAGCTCGGCAATGTGGTGACTGACTGAGGTGAGCAGTTCGAGGCGACCCTCGGGCAACGTCGCGAAACCCATCTTGAGCGTGAGGTTGGGGATGACGGTGGAAAGGTTGGTGTTGCCCGTCCGCTCCCCCAGACCATTCACACAACCCTGCACCTGGCGAGCGCCAGCCATGACGGCGGCTTGTGCGTTCGCCACGGCACAACCGGTGTCATCGTGGCAGTGAATACCGATGGTGACGTCGGTGCCGAAATGCGCCTTTACGTCGGTAACGGCAGCCGTGATCTCATACGGAAGGCTGCCGCCGTTGGTATCACAAAGCACCAGATGTGATGCACCCTTTTCGACTGCGGCCTCGAGCACTCGCAGACTGAACTCGGGGTTGCGCTTGTAGCCGTCGAAGAAATGCTCGGCATCGACCATCACCTTCTTGCCTTTACCGACGAGATATTCGACCGAATCTGCCACCATGGCAACGCCCTCATCGAGCGTGGTCATGAGTGCCTCGGTGACGTGGTAGTCCCAGCATTTGGCCACGATGCACACCGCCGATGTGCCTGCGCCGATGAGGTTGGCGAGCGTGGCATCTTCATCCACCTTGCCCTTCACGCGACGGGTCGAACCGAAGGCGACCAACGTGCTGGTCTCGAGCTTGAGTTCGGTAGCGGCGCGACGGAAGAACTCTTCATCCTTCGGGTTGGCGCCGGGCCAGCCACCCTCAATGTAGGTGACGCCCAGGCGATCAAGCTGTTCGGCAATACGCAGCTTGTCCTCCACCGTGACGGACACGCCTTCAAGCTGGCAGCCGTCGCGAAGGGTGGTGTCGAAGATCTCTACCTGTTCCATCGTTGTCTCCAAAGTTGTGGGAAAAAGCAAGAACCGCCCCAGGGGGCGGTAGGAGGGCGCACGTCGTGAAAGAACGTGCGCTACAAAATAATGATGATCGTGGCGGAAGCGGTTGCGTTGATCACCTTGCCAGTGTCGCAGAACCGCCCAAGAACGTCAACGTCAAACCAGTCGATGCATCCAGTTGTGGGTGTCGGGGCTGCGGCCGTATTGGATGTCGATCAACGTTTTGCGGATCCGGCTGGTGAACTCGCCGGTTTCGTTGCTGCCGACTTCGCCGTCTCGCCACACAAGACGACCGACCGGCGTGACCACTGCGGCCGTGCCGCACGCGAACACTTCCTTGATTGCGCCGGACGCGACGCCGGTCTTCCATTCATCCACAGCGACCGGTCGTTCTTGCACCTTGAGCCCCATCTCGGCGCCGAGCTTCATGATGGAGGAACGGGTGACGCCCTCAAGGATCGTGCCTGTCGTTGGTGGGGTGACGAGCGTGCCGTCGGCGTGAACGAACCAGAGGTTCATGCCGCCGAGTTCTTCGATCCACTTGTGCTCTTCTGCATCGAGGTACACGACCTGATCGCAACCCTGCTCGCTGGCCTGGACCTGTGCGGCAAGACCGGCCGCGTAGTTGCCACCGCACTTGGCCGCGCCGGTTCCGCCCATAGCTGCCCGGGTGTAGTCACTCGACTCCCAAATGCTTACCGGCTTCACGCCGCTGGCGAAGTAGGGGCCAACCGGCGAGGCGATCACCATGTAGCGAACCTCGGCCGACGGACGCACGCCCAGGAAGACTTCGGTTGCGATCATGAACGGGCGGAGATAGAGGCTGTTCTCACCACCGGAGGGAACCCAGTCCTTGTCGATCTCCACCAGCGTTTGGATCGATTGCAAGAACAGATCCGTCGGCAGTTCGGGCAGCGCCAACCGTCGGGCCGAACGCTGGAGACGGGCGGCGTTCTGGTCGGGGCGAAACGTCCACACCGAACTATCCGCGTGACGGTACGCCTTGAGACCTTCGAATATCTCCTGGGCGTAGTGGAGCACCGCGGTGGCGGGGTCCATTGGGATGGGGCCGTAGGGCTCGACGCGGGCATCGTGCCAACCGTCGGCTGCCGTCCAGGTGATGGACAGCATGTGGTCGGTGAAGTACTTACCGAACCCAGGATTGGCAAATATCTCGGCGCGCCGTTCGGCAGTCGCTGCGTTGGAGTTGTGCTCAATCCGGTACGTCAACATGGCGAGCAACGTTAGCCGAACCGCCTTAATGACGACTCAGATTTTGCTACAGACGTGCCGCTATCTGATCCGCTACTTCCGACGTGGTGCCCGAGGTGGGGCCATCGCACGCGGCGCGGATGCGGTCGGCCGCGGCGGTTTCACCCAGGAAGTCGAGCATGAGCGCGGCCGACAAGATCGCAGCGGTCGGGTTGGCCTTACCGGTGCCGACAATGTCGGGGGCCGAACCGTGAACCGGCTCGAACATCGACGGGCCGGTGCGGGCTGGGTTGAGGTTGGCCGACGACGCCAGGCCAATGCCGCCCGACACCGCGCCGCCCAAGTCGGTGAGGATGTCGCCGAACAGGTTATCGGTGACGATCACGTCGTAACGACCCGGGTCCTGCACGAAGTAGATGCATGCCGCGTCCACGTGGTTGTATGCGGTGGACACGCCCGGATATTCGGCGGCAACATCGTTGAAGGCACGCTGCCAGAGATCACCGGCGAAGGTAAGCACGTTGGTCTTGTGCACCAGCGTGACGTGATTGCGACGCGTGACCGCCAACTCGAACGCGTAGCGAATCGCTCGCTCCGCACCCATGCGTGTGTTGACCGAACCCTGCGTAGCGACCTCGTTCGGTGTGCCCTTGCGCAGCACGCCTCCTTCGCCGACGTACGGGCCTTCAGTGTTTTCTCGGATGACGATGAAGTCATGTGCCACCGAACCGCCTGGAGCCGTGCCCTTGAAGGGACGCCGGTTGACGTACAGGTCAAGCTCGAAGCGCATCTTCAGCAGGAGGCCGCGCTCAATCACGCCCGGCGGCACCTCGGGCGTGCCGACCGCACCGAGCAGGATGGCGTCGTAGTTCCGCAGGTCCGTCAAGACATGGTCAGGAAGAATCACACCGTCTCGCAGGTAACGGGCACCACCCAGATCGAAATCGGTGGTTTCCAGGGAAACACCGGCCGCGGCCACCACTTTTAGGGCCTCTTTGGTAACTTCCGGACCGATGCCGTCGCCGCCGATGATCGCAATCTTGTGTGCCATAAGGGCACAGGTTCCCAATACGGCGTCCGCGGCGTCAAGCGGGCCGGTAGCGTAGATACCTATGTCCGATGTGACGTACCTTTCCCGAAGCGCCTACGACCGCCTCCAAGCCGAGTACTACGACCTCACTACTCGCGCCCGCATTGAGATCGCCAACGCGATCGAGCGGGCCCGCGAACTAGGTGACCTGTCGGAAAACGGCGACTACCACGCTGCCAAAGATCAGCAGGGTATGCAGGAAGGACGCGTGCGGCAGCTCAAGAAAATCCTCGAGTTCGCCGAAGTGGTCGACAACCTCGAAGAAGGGGTCGTTGCAGTCGGAACGATCATCACGATCCTCTACGAGGGTGACGACGAGGACATGGCCGAGAAGTTTCTCCTTGGTTCGCTCGAGGAAGTGAGCGACGAGCACGAACTGGTCTCCCCGGGCTCACCGATGGGTGAAGCACTCGTGGGCGCCAAGGTTGGCGACACGGTCAGTTACAAGGCACCGGGTGGCGACATCCGGGTGAAAATCCTCGCGGTCGAGCCAGCCTGACCTAGTGAACGATCGCCTGATCCGACCAGCGGGCGTCACGGACGCTCCGCCTCTCGCGCCCGAGCTGCCAGAGGGTCGGTCAGTCGAACTTCCCGATCGAGGCACCACCTTCATTCGTGAGATCGAGGGTCCCCCCGGCGCGCCCACGGTCGTGCTGTTGCACGGCTGGACCGTCACGGCCGACATCAACTTCTTCACCGCCTACGAATTGCTGGGACGGCACTTCCGGGTCATCACCCTCGACCACCGCGGCCATGGTGGCGGCATTCGGACGGATGAAGTTTTCCGTCTGGAGGACTGCGCCGATGATGTTGCGGTGTTGATCGACACGCTCGGACTCGGCCCGGTCATTGTGGTCGGCTATTCGATGGGTGGCGCCATCGCTCAGCTGATGTGCCATCGACATCCCACTCTCGTGAACGGTGTGGTGCTTTGCAGCACGGCGCGCATGTTCAACGTACGAAGGGGCGAGGCCATCAGCTTTTTTGGCCTGGCCGGATTGGCTGCGCTATCACGACTCGCCCCAGAGCAGGCCCGGGGCTGGATGACCGAACAGTTCATCAGCCGCAAGGGCCGGTCGTACCAGGCCTGGGCGCTACAACAGGTACGAGGCAACGACGTGGTCAAGATGCTCGAAGCGGGCAACGCCATCGGCCAGTTCTCATCCCGCGAGTGGATCGACCACGTGACGGTCCCGGCTGCGGTGATCGTGACCATGCAGGACCGCACCGTTCCGGCCCGACGTCAGCTGCGATTGGCCGATAGCCTGCCGGGTGCTGTGGCGTATCGCGTTGCGGCCGGGCATGATGCCTGCATCGGAGCATCTGACGTGTGGGTGCCGATGTTGCTGGCGGCCCTCCAGGATGTGGTTGATCGCGCCGCCTCCGCCCGCAACTGAGCGCAAAGTTTTTTTCCGAAATTTCTTAAGACCTGAGGCGAACGACCGATGAATTACTTGGAGAGAAACACCAGTGCCCCAGGGTTCTGAGACCCCCAACTTGGCGCCCCCCTCGAAGGAGTGGACCAGGATCCTGGGCATTGGTTGTCTCGCCACAGTCGCAGCGGCGGGCGGCTGGAAACTTGGCTGGCGTCGACGTCACTCGGATCACACCGGTGGCGTCCTTCGCCGCAACCGCGCCGGTCGCAACGCCGAGGTTGCGCGTCTGGGTGCCAAGGTCGGCACGACCTACGCAACGACGGCCGCCCGCAAGGTCTTCGCCTCGGCTGAACGTCGCGAAGAACTCGACCGCAGTCGCGAGATGCGCAATGCCGAGGACATCGCCAACAGCCTCGGCCAGATGAAGGGCGCGCTGATGAAGATCGCCCAGATGGCGGGCTATCTCGATGAAGGCCTGCCAGAGCCGATGCGCCTAGCCCTTTCGCAGCTGCAGAGCCAGGCACCGCCGATGGCACCCGAACTTGCGGCCGGCGTTATTGAGCAGGAGTTGGGCGCACACCCCGACCAGATCTTTGTCACCTGGGATCCGGTGCCCATCGCGGCGGCTTCAATCGGTCAGGTCCACCGCGCCGTCTGGAAGGACCCGTCCGGCATCGAACGGGCTGTTGCGGTCAAGGTGCAGTACCCCGGCGTCGATGAAGCGATCCGTGCCGATCTCGACAACACCGAACTCGTCGGCACCATGTTCCGGGCCATGTTCAAAGGCCTCGATCCCAAGCCGATGGTGGCCGAAATCCGCGCTCGCATCGGTGAGGAACTCGACTACGAAGGTGAGGCCAAAAACCAGCGTCTCTTCGCCGACAACTTCCGCGGTCATCCCTTCATTCATGTGCCCGACGTGATCGACCAACTCTCGACCAGACGCGTCCTCACCACTGAGCTGGCAACCGGCTCCACGTGGGCAGAACTGTTGACGTGGGACCAGTCCGAGCGTGACCTCGCCGCTGAGACGATCTTTCGGTTCGTGTTCCGCAGCCTCTACCGATTCCAAGCGTTCAACGGTGATCCGCACCCCGGCAACTACCTGTTCGAGAAAGGTGGCCGGGTCACCTTCCTCGACTTTGGCCTGGTGAAGTATTTCAGCGACGACGAACTCGACGTGTTCAAGCAGATGATCACCTCCGCCGTGCTCCACCCCGATTGGGATCGTTTCCGTTCGGTCATCGAAGAGGCCGGTCTGCTCCGCAAGAACGCGCCGATCGACACGCAGGAAGCCGGCGAGTATTTCTCGCACTTCTACTCGTTCGTGCAGAGCGACGGCGTTGTCACCTGGTCGTCCGAGTACGCGTCGGCGACCGTGCGACAGACCTTCGATCGCGACAGTGCCATCGCCCAGTACGCGTCGGTGCCCACCAGTTTCGTCATCATCCAACGGATCAACCTGGGCCTCTACGCGCTACTCGGCCAGCTCCATGCGAGCGGCAACTATCGCCGCATCGCCGAGGAGTTGTGGCCTATGACCAGCGGCCCGCCAAGCACCCCGCTCGGCGAGGCCGAGGCTGCTTGGCTCGCTTCACTCCCCCACTGAGGGGCTGTCAGACGATGCGGAAGGTGATGGTGGCGGTGCTGCAAGCACCGGCAGCGCTACAGATCCGGTAGGCGAGGCTGCGACGTGATGTCGGACCGCCATTGACGACAACCGTCACTGTGCCATCGCCGTTCGACGTTGCCGACACGCCTGGGGTACTGCCCGTGACAGCGAATGTCGTCACGTCAATCGGGCCGGTGTCATTGGCCAACGGCGAGATCGCTTGCGACACGCCATTGGTGACGTCCACGGTGTCGTTGGCCGCTTGAACCGGTAGGGGCAGCGTGGTTGTGGTGGCCGCCACCGTGGTTGTAGTGGTCGTTGGCGGTTCGGTGGTTGTGGTCGTTGGCGGTTCCGTCGTTGTGGTCGTCGGCGGCAACGTCGTGGTCGTCGTCGTTGCCGGCTCGGTGGTCATCGTTGTGGTGCTGGTTCGAGCAGGTCGAGGCTGCGGCTGAGTGGTCGTAGTCGTCGGCTCCTCGCTCGTGGTCGTGGTGGGGGCCTCGGGCGTTGCGACTACCACGACCGTCACCGGCGATGTCTCCGGTGCCGACAAGATGACGAGCACCGACGTAGTCGTTGTAGGCGGCTCGGTGATGGTCACCGGCACCGTCACGACGACGGGAGGGGGATCGGTCTTTGCGCTCACATTGCCTGCCACCCCTGACACCACTGCAACGCTGGCAACGGCGCCAGCACTCCCGGTGCGAGCCAGGAGCTTTCCGATGCCGCCGAGTTGATCGAGGATGAGCAGCGGCACCTGAAACAGAGCCGCGATGCCGACAACGCCCTTCAGTGGGTCGATTCCAACCTTGATGAAACTGCGCACCACATCGGGATCAAAATGTTGCCCAGCGCACGCCACCACCTCGGCGCGTGCCGCTTCAATTGTCATCGACTTCTTGTACGAGCGCGTTGCCGTCATCGTCTCAAACGCGTCGGCAAGAGCCACGATGCGACCGGCAAGCGAGATCTCGAGGCCGGCAAACCTCTTCGGATAGCCGGTGCCATCAAACTTCTCGTGATGTTCCCAGATGCCTGGCGCCCACGCACCAAGCCAAGACGCCACCGGTTGCGCGAGTGCCTCGCCCTGACTCGGATGATCGGCAATGAATTTCCACTGCTCGGCATTCGGTCTACCGGGAAGGTCGAGGACTTCGACGGGCACCGTGAGCTTGCCGATGTCGTGAAGCAACGCCGCCCAGCGCAGCTGGATGCGGTCTGACTCCGGCAGTTTCATCTCCTCGGCAATCAGCTCCGCGTATGCCCGCACCCTCTCAGAATGGCCACGGGTAAGGCGATGATGACGGCTCAGACGCCGCAAGAGATCGGCCAGTTCTGCGGTGACCGCGCCTGGCGAGTCGTCGGCGACCGCCCCGCGGACGCCAGAGTCATTGGGCCGCAGGCGCAGCGCAACATTGAAGCGAGAGGGCGCAACGTCGGGAAACACCAGGCTGGCCTTGAAGAGGACAGCAAGCGGCAGGAACCGTTGCATCAGTGCGGTCGCCTTGATCATTGACACCGACGAGCCAACGATGATGGCCAGGATTCGAATCCACGTCAGGAAGCCGGATACTTCCGGCAGAAACCGTCCGAGCAGCATTGATGAAACCACCGCAACCAGAATCGGGACCAGCAAGATGAGCATGCGCACGCTGAGCGACGCGAACCGTCGCGAGCGCCACTGATTGCTCTCCTTGTTTGCTGTATCCATGACTCGTTCTCCGATGTTTCAATCTCTATCGGGTACTGCCATCGGAGACTTGAGCCTGCAACGGATTAGTTGACGCAGACCTGTTGACCTCAAGAATTAGCGCGTAAAGGGACAAGACGCAAGCCAAAGGGTGCAAGGAGCGTTTACTTCAGGTGAGCCGCAGAGAATCTAGCGCTGCAGCCTGGTCGATGAGATCTCGAAGAGTAACATAGTCACGTGCGATGGGGTACTGCGGAAACTCTCGAACCACGTTGTCCGGCGGGTGCATGAGGATGCCGGCGTCGGCGGCGCCGAGCATTGCCATGTCGTTGTAGCTGTCTCCTGCTGCAATAACTTCGAAGTTGAGCGCCTTGAAAGCATTCACGGCGGCGCGCTTTTGGTCCGGCATACGGAGGTGATAGTTCACCACCGTGCCATCGGCATCGGCTTCCAGGCGGTGGCAGAACAACGTGGGCATCCCCAGCTTGCGCATGAACGGCACGCCGAATTCGTAAAACGTGTCCGACAGGATGATCACCTGATAGCTCTCGCGCAGATCGTCGAGAAACTCTTTCGCTCCCGGCATCGGGTCGAGCCCCGAGATGACGTCTTGGATGTCGTTCATCCTGAGCTTGTGGGTACGCAACAGGTCAAGCCGATAACGCATGAGCTTGTCGTAATCGGGCTCGTCTCGAGTGGTGCGACGTAGCTCAGGGATGCCCACGCGGTCGGCGAAGGCAATCCAAATCTCGGGCACCATGACGCCCTCAAGGTCAAGACAAACGATCTTCACAACACGCCTTCCGTTGGCCCCCACGGGCTGCATCCGGGAATGCACGCTATCCGCGTCGGGCTGAACCGGTGATGTTCCGAACAAGTACGACCAGGCCGCCGGGCAATACCGCACTGTTCAGCTCGCGCTGATGGCATCCTCGATCTCTCGTCGAAGCTGCAGGGCAGCGGACACGACGGCGTGTCCCACGTTTCGGCCCGGCGTTCGAGTCAGACGGTCCACGGGCCCGCTGACGCTGACCGCCGCAATAATGCGCTCCCCGTGCTCGTTCGAATACTCAATTATTGGTGCCGACACGGAGCACACTCCACGCTCGCGTTCTTCGACACTTTCCGACCAACCGGCCTTAGTCACGTCGCCAGCCAACGCCCGACCGGCCGAACCACGTTCCATGGGCAACAAGACGCCTTCGGGAACGATCCACCGCAATCCGTGCGGCGATTGCAGCGAGATGACACAGCGTCTGGCATCACCCTCCACCACGTAAAGCTGCACGCTCTCGCCCGTGTCATCCCGCAGGCGGTCGAGAATCGGACGAGCAAGCGTCGCCAACGGAAAGCTGGCAGATGCCGCCCGACCAAGGCCGATCAGACGAAGTCCGAGCGTAAAGCGACCATCATCAAGCCGCCGCACGAGACCGTGAGATTCGAGTGCAACGGCCAGTCGGTAGGCCGTGGCCCGCGGGAGTTCGGTAGCGTCACAGAGTGCCGCCAGACCGAGGGGTTCAACCGTAATCGAGTCGAGCACAATCATCGCTTTGTCGAGAACGCCTACACCGCTTACACTTGATTCCACCTAGCGAGACTAACGTCCCAGAATGTGAGACAGCAAGATGTCACAGCCAAAAACGCTTCCCCAGAAAGTTTGGGAACGCCACATCGTTCATAGTGCTCCAGGCGAATCCGACCTGCTCTACATCGACCTACACTTGGTCCACGAGGTCACCAGCCCGCAAGCGTTCGACGGCTTGCGCATTTCGAACCGTAAGGTCCGCCGACCGGAACTTACGGTGGCCACCGAAGATCACAATGTGCCGACCGCAGACATCGATCAGCCGATTGCCGACCCGATCTCAGCCAAGCAGGTCGACACGCTGCGGGCCAATACGGCCGAGTTCGGCGTGATCAACCACGCCATGGGTACACCTGGCCAAGGCATCGTGCATGTGATCGGGCCCGAGCAGGGCCTCACCCTTCCGGGCATGACGGTGGTGTGCGGTGACAGCCACACGGCCACCCACGGCGCGTTCGGAGCCTTGGCATTCGGCATAGGCACCAGCGAGGTCGAGCACGTGCTCGCTACCCAGACGCTGCCCCAAGCAAGGCCAAAGTGGATGGCGGTAAACGTCGAAGGTGACGCCCCCGCCGACGTCACGGCGAAGGACATCATCCTCGCGATCATCGGCAAACTCGGCACCGGCGGCGGCATCGGCTACGTCATCGAGTACCGCGGCGCGGCAATTCGCGCGCTCTCGATGGAAGGTCGCATGACGGTCTGCAATATGTCGATTGAGGCCGGCGCGAAGGCCGGGCTCATTGCGCCCGACGAAACGACGTTCGCCTACCTGAAGGGCCGCCAGCACGCGCCCGCCGGTTCAGTGTGGGACGACGCCGTGGCCGACTGGCGTTCACTCGCCACCGACGAAGGCGCGGTCTACGACGCCACCCTCACCATCGATGCCACGCAGTTGCGGCCCCAAGTCTCCTGGGGCACCAACCCCGGCCAGGTTCTGTCGATCGATGACGTCGTCCCCGACCCTTTGTCATTCGAGAATCCTGGCGAGCGCAACGCCGCAGAACGTGCGTTGGAGTACATGGGTCTGACAGCCGGAACGCCAATCCGCTCCATCCCCGTTGACACCGTGTTCATTGGGTCCTGCACCAACAGCCGCATCGAAGACCTGCGTGCTGCGGCCGCCGTCATGAAGGGCCGCACCGTCACGGTGCCCCGCGTGATGATCGTGCCGGGCAGTCATCAGGTGAAGGCCCAAGCCATCGCCGAAGGCCTTGATGAAATCTTTCGCTCGGCCGGGGCTGACTGGCGTGAGCCGGGCTGTTCGATGTGTCTTGCGATGAACCCCGACAAGCTGAAGGCCGGCGAGCGCTCGGCCTCTACCAGCAACCGCAACTTTGAAGGTCGCCAAGGTCGCGGCGGTCGAACCCACCTCGTCTCCCCCGCCATTGCCGCAGCTACTGCCGTAGCCGGCCACTTCGCATCACCGGAGGATCTGTCATGAAAGAAGTTCGCGTTCTCAACGGCACTGCGCTGCCGCTCAATCGCTCCGATGTCGATACCGATCAGATCATTCCCGCCGAGTGGCTCAAGCGCGTCGAGCGCACTGGCTTCGGCGCCGGCCTTTTCGCGACATGGCGAGATGATCGCAACTTCGTGCTCAACGATGAGCGTTTCGTCGGCGCGTCGGTGATGGTTGCGGGTAACAACTTCGGCACCGGTTCATCCCGTGAGCATGCGGTGTGGGCCATCATGGACTACGGATTCAACGCGGTCATCGCTCCCCGTTTCAGCGACATCTTCAGCAACAACTGCACCAAAAACGGCCTCGTCCCGGTCGTGCTGCCCGAGGCAGTCGTCACGCGATTGCTGGCCGCGATTGAGGCAGATCCCACCCTCGACGTCACGATCGACGTCGAGAAGTTGCAGGTGGAAGTACCCGCGCTCGGCATCACCGAAAAGTTCGCCATGGACCCCTCGGTCCAGCACCGGTTCCTTAACGGCCTCGACGACGTCGGCATCACCTTGACCCACGTCGACGCCATCACCGCCTTCGAAGCGACCCGCCCCTCCTGGATGCCCACCAGCCGCTAGAACCTCGACTGCGAATCGGAGCACGATTTCGTATGGTGTGCCGCTTGTTGTATGAAAGCTAAAGTATTATAGTCATGCACATGGATACCATGAAAGTTTCGCGGAACGGAACGATCTCGCTACCGGCCGAGTGGCGTCGTCAGGCTGGCAATCCTGCTCAGGTTGGCCTGCGTATCGACGCAGACGGGAACCTCATCGTGTTTCCGATCGGCGTAGCGGCGGTGTTCGGGAAGTACGCGCACCTGAACACGTCGTCGGACGAAGTTCGTCGTCAACGTGACGCGGCGCTACTCGATTGAGCGACCGCCCCATCTTTCTGTTCGACGCATGCGCGGTGGTGGCGGTGCTGCTTGGCGAAACGGGCGGCGCGGCGGCCGCCAAGCTGCTTTCCGATGGTAACGACTGTCGAGTTACTGCTGTCATCGTGTCCGAGGCCGCATACGTGCTGCTGCGTGTTGGCGCCGACGCCGCAGAGCTTCAGCAAGACATCGACAGTATCGGTCTCACGCCAACCGAAGTTCCTGACGAGTGCGGTGGGTTGGCCGCCAGCCTCAGGCATCGCCACGCCAGCCTCTCAACCGCCGACGCTCTTCACCTTGCCGTAGCCCAACATCACGGGTGGGTGCTCGTGTCCTCTGACGGTCCACTGCTCCTCGCGGCCCGCCTCGATGGAACTTCGACCCACGTCATCGCCAACTCTGCCGGCGTCATCTGGTCTCCACTGATTCCGAGCGAATCGTCACCCATGCCAAGGAAGACCTGACAGCTCATCGATAAACCAAAGACCATCGTTTGTCGGGTCGTGGCAGGATCACTCTGATGATTGCGAACACACCGGAACCGCCGTACACCGCGGTTATCTTTACGTCGCTGCGCACTGATGGCGACAACGGCTACAGCGCCACGGCGGAGCACATGGGAGAACTTGCCGCGCAGCAGCCCGGCTACTTGGGCATCGAGTCAGCAAGGGACGGTCTCGGCATCACGGTCAGCTACTGGGCCGACGATGCTTCGGCCCGAGCGTGGAAGCAGATCGGCGAGCACCTGGTCGCGCAACGAATCGGCCAGGAACGTTGGTACTCCAACTACCGCGTCCGCGTCGCACGAGTCGAGCGTGACTATGGCCCACCTGTGGCCTGATTGGCGTGACTCTGGAGCCACGACCCCTTTCGGACTACGAGCGAATGCGAATGCCGTCCGTTTCGAACGCGGCGTTGGATGCGATCGTTGCCCGACATGGGCTGAGTGTCGACGGATCGATTGTCCCAGTCGAATCGGCCGGCGTCGTTCATGCGCTCTGGCGTCTCGGCTCCAGCCTGCTGCTACGCGTACCCAACTCGGTGAACAGCTTGCGTTGCTTCATTGAGCAACGGTGCCATCATCGGTTAGTCCCTGGCTTCGCATGCCTGGAGACTCACCCGCAGAGGCGTTTTTCGACGAGGTCATCGCTGCAGGTCTGCTTCACGTCGACGGTGTTGCTGGTTGAGGGAAGTTTGCAACCGACTCGACGAAGTCATCGCCGAGGCAGGTTCTCCTCCATCGGTTCTTCTCCACAACGACATCAAGCCCGACAATGTGATAATCGGTGAAGTGGGCGACGTCCATCTCATCGACTGGGGCGATTGTGGTTACGGCGACCCGATGTATGACTTTCAGTCCCTGCCCCTGCGGACTCTTTGCTCGACCCTTAGGGGATATCGATCGACGCCAGCGGACGATCCGTCCTTGGAAGCCCGAATCATTCGAGGGGTCATCGCACGGGGCCTTTTGGTCCTACGCCGAACACCCCTTCTCGGACCGAGTTGGTATCGCCCAATTGCCGCAACGCTCTTCGACCTTCTTACCTTTGCGATTGACGAACCAGCCACCTGGAACAGGTGGACCGGCAACGAATCCTAAGGGCGACTGACTTCGTGGTAGACCACCTCTCAACGGTCACTCAAGGTGACAGATACATCCTGGTAAGTGGCTGTTTTCTTGACGAATAGGCAGTAGCGAACACTTGTTCCAAACTGGTATGACGAGTCCTATGGAACGACTCGTTCGCCTGCACGGATTGTTGGACGAAATCCATGCCGAAACGGTGTCGTTCACCACGGTTGAAGACGCCGCTACGTATGCCGGTTTGGTTGAGCAAGCCGCCCGCAAAGTCGATGCGCTCGCTATCGGTGTTTTTGATTCGGTCGATCGTTCGGGTGTGCATAAGGACGACGGGTTCTCCACTGCGCAGTCGTGGAACGCCTTCGTGTGTCGCACCACTCGCGGTGAAACGACTCGGCGTGCTGGGTTGGCGCGCATGTTCCGTGCTCTTCCTCAGACCGGTGACGCCTACCGGGCTGGTCAGATCGGTCGCGAGCAGCTCTCGACATTGTTGAACACGTACCGGATTGAGCGATGCCGAACGCAACTCGGCGAGTCGCTCGACATGCTGATGGAAGACGAACGACGACTGACCGCAGCAGAATTCGCGAACGTCATGAAGCACTGGACCCGTCTCGCTGACGCGGACGGCGCCCGCCAGAAGCACCAGACCTCGCACGAGTTCCGTGACCTCCGCATCTTTGAGAACTTCGACGGCGGGTTCACTCTCCAAGGATCCTTCGGCGCCTTACAAGGCGCCACCATCCGCGAACTCTACGAACGCTTCGTCACCGCCGAGCGTCTCGCCGACTGGGACGAAGCCCGCGACCTGCACGGTGACCAAACAAACCAGTCGCACCTCGCCCGCACCGAGGCGCAACGACGGGCTGACGCGTTCGAAGCCGCCCTCCGCCAAGCCAGCGCCACCCTGCCCGATAGCAATCTTCCCGAACCGTCGGTGAATATCGCAATGTCTCCCGACATGTTCGAGCAAGGCCTCGCCACATTGACCGACACCCCCACCACCCCACTCGACCCAAAGAACTATCGCAACATCCGCTGCGAAACCTTCGGTGGCACCCAGCTCGATCCCGCCGATGCAGTCGCAGCAGCAATCAAAGGACATATCCGCCGGGTCGTGTACACCACACCCGAAGCATCAATCTCCCAGAAAGGCCGGTTCTTCACCGGCGGACTCCGGCAACTCTTAAACGTCATCGATCCATCCTGCCAATGGGCCGGATGCAACATCCCCGCCCACTACTGCCAAGGCGACCACACCATCCCCTGGCGCGACGGGGGCGAAACGAGGGTGTCGAACGGGAAACCACTCTGCCAAAAACACAACCGACTGAAAGAACACGGCTACCGAACCTGGCGCGACCCCAACGGCCAATGGCACATCCAACGCCCAAACGGCACCCACATCCAACCCGCCGCCTAACCACCGCGGGCGCTCCGGCGCGCCCGCACTTGAGCCCCGCCGCGGCCTATTTTGGTGCGGCTGCCAGTAAGGCGCAGGCTGCACCCAGCGGCGTTCGCGGTGTGTTGTCGAGCGAGAGCGGCGGG
>JANMCE010000361.1:0-2714 GCA_031360915.1 Actinomycetes bacterium
GGATTTTAGTCCGAAAGAACCGTGAGCGGTGTTTTCGGGCAGGATCATGCGGCTGTTGAAACGGTGGCGACGCTCGTTTTCCTTCCCCCACGCAGGCCCGATACCTTGTTGACGTTCTGAGCCAAGGGGAAAAGCATGGCCGATCAGGCTGATCACGCTATCGACGCGCTGCAGTGGGAGAACCGAACCTTTCCGCCGTCGGACGCCTTCAAGAAGCACGCGCTCGTCGTAGACACCACCATGTACGACGACGGAGCGCAGGACTACGAAGCGTTCTGGGCCACCCAGGCCGAAGATCTGCTGGACTGGTCGAAACCGTGGGACACCATTTGCGAATGGGAGTTGCCCTACGCGAAGTGGTTCACCGGCGGCCAGCTGAACGTGAGTCACAACTGCGTTGACCGTCACGTGTTGGCAGGCAAGGGCGACAGGGTGGCGATCTACTGGGAAGGTGAACCAGGCGACAGCCGCGTCATCACCTACGCCGAGCTGTTGGCCGATGTGCAGAAGTTCGCGAATGTGCTCAAAGGTCTGGGCGTCGAGCGGGGCGATCGCGTCAACATCTACCTGCCGATGATCCCAGAGGCAGCAGTGGCCATGCTGGCCTGCGCCCGCATCGGCGCAGCCCACAGCGTGGTATTCGGTGGCTTCAGTTCGCAGTCGCTGTCCGACCGCATCAACGATGCCGCCGCGAAGGTTTTGATCACGGCCGACGGCGGCTATCGCCGGGGCGAAGTCTTTCCGCTGAAGGCAGCGGCCGACGAGGCGCTGGCAACGACGCCGACGATCACCGCAGTTGTCGTCGTAAAGCGTGGCGGCAACGAGGTCGAGATGCAGGCCGGTCGTGACCACTGGTATGACGATCTCATGGCCGCAGCCGATGCCGAGTGCGTGGCCGAGCCCATGGACGCGGAGCAGTTGCTGTTCCTCCTCTATACCTCGGGCACCACCGGCAAGCCCAAGGGCATCATGCACACCACCGGCGGCTACCTGACGCAGGTGGCCTTCACCCACAAGTACGTTTTCGACCTTCATCCCGAGACCGACGTGTACTGGTGCACCGCCGATGTCGGCTGGATTACCGGGCACAGCTACATCGTGTACGGGCCGCTCGCCAACGGCGCCACCCAGGTGATGTACGAAGGCGTGCCGAACTACCCGGCCAATGATCGTCTGTGGTCGATTGTCGACAAGTACAAGGTGTCGATCTTCTACACCGCGCCCACTGCCATTCGCACCTTTATGAAGTGGGGGAATGAGGAGCCGGCCAAGCATGATCTTTCGTCGCTGCGGCTACTCGGGTCGGTCGGCGAGCCCATCAACCCCGAAGCGTGGATGTGGTATCAAGAGCACATCGGTGGCGGCCGTTGTCCGATCGTAGACACGTGGTGGCAGACCGAAACCGGTGCCATCATGATCAGCCCGCTGCCCGGCGCCACCACCACCAAACCCGGTTCCGCGACATTCCCGTTGCCGGGCATCGGCGCGGAGCTAGTCGACGATGCTGGCACACCCGTTGCTCGTGGCGGCGGCTATCTCACGCTGACCCAGCCGTGGCCCGGCATGTTGCGCGGCATCTGGCAAGACCCCGAGCGCTTCCACGACGCGTACTGGAGCCGGTTCCCCGGTCGTTACTTCGCCGGCGACGGCGCCAAGCTCGATGACGACGGCTACCTCTGGTTGTTGGGCCGTGTCGATGACGTGATGAACGTGTCGGGTCACCGCATCTCCACGACCGAAGTCGAGTCTGCGCTGGTATCGCATCCGTCGGTGGCCGAGGCTGCGGTGGTGGGTGCGAATGACGCCACCACCGGCCAGGCGATCATCGCGTACGTGACGTTGCGCGGCGGCATGGAGGTGCCCGAGTCGGTGTTGCGTGATCACGTCGCCAAGGAGATCGGGGCCATCGCCAAACCCAAGGCGATCTACTACACCCAAGAGCTGCCCAAGACCCGGTCCGGCAAGATCATGCGCCGCCTGTTGCGCGACGTCGCCGAAGGCCGCAACCTCGGTGACACCACCACCCTCGCCGACGCATCCGTCGTCAACGAGCTGCAGCGCCGCGCCGCCGAAGCACCGAGCGAGGACTAACCGCCCATTGCCGATCTTGCTTTTCGTTTGAGTGAAAGTCGTTGCCGATCTTCTACCAAATTGGTATAATCGGGGCGTGGACCTGAATCTGAAAGATCTGGATGATGCCGTGGGCGAGCGGCTGCGCGAGCAAGCAGCGGCCGCGGGTTTGTCGGTACAGCAGTACCTTCGGAATGAGCTGACACGAATCGCAGCGCGTAAGTCCCCTGCCGAGTTTGCAGCCGGCCTGGAGCCGATGAGCCGCTCGGAGTTTGAGGCCGTGCGCGCTCGACTTCGCAACATTGATGCCGCGTAGCGTCGTCTGCGACGCTGGCGGCATTTTGGCGATGGCCGGTGTGTTGGAAGGCACCGTCCCCACCGATGTGGAGGTCTTGGCCTTGGATTGGACGGCGATGACGGTCGGGCGATTCCTGTCGATGCGATACGAGGGAAACTCGCCTCGGACATCGGTTGAAATCGGACTTGCACTCGCGGCCGTTCACGAGTGGTTCCCCGTCAGGACGTTGGTCGATGCGACGCTTGAGCGGGCTGGTCTCGACGCCATCGATGCCCTGGATTCGTGGTCGGCAGTCTTGCTCGCTGAGCAGCTTGACCTTTCGCTCCTGACCGCATCGTCTGATGTC
>JANMCE010000395.1:0-6669 GCA_031360915.1 Actinomycetes bacterium
AGCCCGAAGGCGCGGCTCTCCCAGGGTTCCTCGAAGACCAACGCGCCATTCGAACGGGGCGGCGCGCTCGGACCGTCGAGGTCGAGTTCGGCGGGCAGGTTGTCATCGTGACCCTCGACCGCTGCCTCAGGCATGAACGACGCCAACCCCGACCATGGCGTCACGAGTGACGATGGCGGCCAGTTCCTCCTCGGTCATCTGAGCAGTGCCTGCCGGACGTTCGGGCAGCACGAAATAGCGAACCTCTGAGCTGGAGTCCCAGACCTTTACCTCGGTCTTCGGCGACAGCGTGAGACCCATCTCGGCCAATACGGTGCGCGGCTCACGAACAATGCGGGCGCGGTAGGCCGGGTCCTTGTACCAGGCTGGCGGCAGACCCAGTACGGGCCACGGATAGCACGAGCAAAGTGTGCATACAACGACGTTGTGCACGCTTGCAGAGTTCTCAACCACCCGGATGAACTCGCCCTGAGGACCGGCAAAGCCGAATTCGCCGATCGCCTTGGTGCCGTCTTCCATCAGGCGCGCCTTGTACTCCGGATCGCTCCAGGCTTTGGCGACAACCTTGGCGCCGTTCATGGGGCCAACGTCATTTACGTAGCGGTTGATGAGACCGTCGATGACCTTCGGGTCGATGAGGCCGCGCTCGAGCAGCAGGGACTCAAGCGCTTCGGTGCGTTGGGCCGGGCCGGGTCGATCTGCGGCGTGCGGGATAGTGGTCATGCTGGCTCCAGGTAGTCGTCGTACATGTCGATGGTGAGGGTGAAGTCTTCGGCGTCGGCACCCCACAGAACGGTGGACGGAAACGAGACGGCGTACACATGCTGCGCGTTTTCGGCCACGAAATGAGCATGCGTGTCGGGCAACACTTGCGCTGGTTGGATGGTGACCACCGTGCCCGTATGACCGCGGGTGTAACGCGGTAACCGGGAGTGTCCCGCATTGGCGGAGGTCTTGGCCCTCACTGGGTCGCCGACCTTGAAGCGGGGCTCGCTCTCGATCGTGCGCAGTGATCCGCCGGCCGTGGGCTGGTAGTCGGGCTTGTGCGGCTCGGTAGCAGCGGGCTCGGTGACGTTTTCGCCCCGCAGCTTGCGGGCCCGGGCTTCGACGGCGCCGGAGGCAAGCACACCGCTGTCGACCAACTGCGTTTCGACGCAGCCGAGCCAACGGCCATAGTACCCATCAACCAGGTAGTCGTACGGGTGCTGGCGGTCGATGGCATGACGCATCGCGTCGAGGTTGCCGCCCGACAAACGGGCCGATAACGCACCAAACGCGAAGGCTTTGGCCTCCCACGGTTCGGCGAAAACGGGCTCGTTCGGGTCAATCGAAACTCGACCCCAACCCTGCATGCCACCCATGTCGTGAATACCGTCCATGCGACACCTTCCCCATTGAAATCGATGTACGTCGCCACCGTAGCAAAGTGAGGATGATGAACAAATCATGTCGTAAAGTGATGGCCTGATGAAGGACTTCGACCCGCCTGCCGCAGAAGAGCAACCCGACGACATCGCACCGAACTTCGACGTTATGCGTTCGATCTATGGCGTGGGATCCGGTCCGGAACCCGCGCCGTCAAGCGACCAAAATGACGACGAAGCGTTCGCCACGATGCAATCGATTTTCGGCGTTCAAACCGACCCGCCGAGCCGGAGTCAGAACCGGTAGCCCGGGTCGCTTGGCCAGTTGGGTTGAAAAAGGTGCCACTGCTCGGGCGCCTGTCGAATGAGAAACTCGAGTTCGTCGGCAAGCGTTTGGGTAACGCGCGCGACGTCGGCCCGCAGGCCGTTTGAACTTCTGGCGGTGTCGATCGGAGGGCGGACGATGGCGTGATGCGTTCCTCTAGGACCCATGTAGGCCGCCGCCGGAATGAGGGGGGCACCGGTGCGAATGGCCAGCGTTGCCGGGCCGGCCGGCATGGTGGTTTCCTCACCGAAGAACGTCACCTTCTGGCCGTCACCGGTCAGGTCACGATCAGACATGAGGCACACCACTTCGTTGCGCTTGAGCGCGCCAAGCACCTTTGAGGCGACATCAGGCCCAAGCGGCACGACGGTCATGCCAAAGTCCGTACGCAGATCACGAAACCACTCGAACAACTCGGGCGGGTTGACCGGCTCAACCACGACGGTCATTGGAATGTTCTGATCGGCCAGCCAGCGTCCGGCCCACTCCCAGTTGCCCAGATGCGGCAGCGAGAGCAGCACACCGTTACCCGCGTCGAGTGCGCCGCGCACGTGTTCCCAGCCGTCGATCGTGAAACCCTTGCGGACCTCGGCTGTACTGAGTGATGGCAATCGAAAGCTCTCAATCCAGTACTTCGCATAGCTCTCGAAGGCCTCCTGCGTGGCCAGCCGAACCGACACCATGGTCGCGTTGGGTCCCTTCACCCGACGCTGATGTCGCTCCACCGTCTTGCGCGGCCCTCGCATGGCCTGGCTGAACATGAGCCCGAGGGTGGGCACACCGAGTTCGATAAGCGGACCTGGCGTGGCCTTGGCGAACGCGGCCGCCATTTTGTAGGCGAGCACCGTGACATCGTCACGATCAATCGGTGCTTCCATTGCTCAGCGCGGCGTGCGGCGTCGCACCATGATCTCGGTGCGGATGCGTTTGCGGTTGTCCTTACGCTCAATCCGACGATGTTGGCGCGCTGCCAGCTTGGCTGCCGTAATCGGCGCCACACCGGCCTGCTTCCAGACCTTCACGAACCGCTGAATGGCCGTCACAACCGTGAGGACCATCATCAACCAGAGGGTACCTTCGAGCACGCCGGGCCACTTGGCGCCCAGCAGTAGTCCGACGCACAGCAGCACGATGCGTTCAGCCCGTTCCATGATGCCGCCCTTGGCATCCAGGCCGAGGGATTCGGCTTTGGCCCGCATATAGGAGATCACTGAGCTGACCGCCATGATCGCGAAGGGCAGCAGTGCTAGGTGACGACTGCGACCGTCGTAGAACCAAGCGACGCCACCAAAAAAGAACGCATCGCTCACCCGGTCGATCACCGAGTCGAAGAACGCGCCGCGCTGGCTGGTGGTGTTCGACGCCTTGGCCAACGCACCGTCGAGCAGGTCGGGCAACGCGGCCAGGATGACCAGCACCAGACCCCAAAGCAGATGCCCGCTGCCGATAACCACACCAGCACAGGCCGCAACAACGAGACCGAGAATGGTGAGATGGTCAGGCGACAGCCCAGTCTTGCGGAGCAGAATGCCAATCGGTTTCACCGCTTTATCGACGGGACCGCGGAGATGACCATCGAACACGCTGCGTAGCCTACTGCCCGATGCCGCGCTTGGCACTCCTCAACCGGCGTTAGGGTGACCATCATGAGCGCCTCCTCACCCGCTGATTTGTCCACTGCATTCCGTAGTTTCGGCCGCCGTATCCGCCAGGCGTTGGAAATGGCCGACGACGACAAAGGCCGCCTCGCCGCAGCTGCACCCCACGCCGCCCGCTTGCAGGCAATCGTTCTCGAGGCCGCCGGCGTGATCGGTGGCGGCTTTGGCACATCGGTCGATCAAGTCGGGCCAGCCGTTGCTGACCACATCGACAAAATCTCACCCGACGCCTGGGACGAAGCCAAACTCGACCAACTTCGCGCTCTCGCCACGTCCGCCGGCGCCGAAATACGCGCCGCCGAACACGCTGCCCAGGGCTAGTTCGGGACACACACGGGCCTTCGCTCGCCATCGAGGCGATCGCGCCTTGGCTACCATCCATTCGCGCGATAGATCCGATTTGGGTGGTCAGGCCGCGCTAAAGGCCCTAACGCGCGAATCAAAAGGCGTAACGCGCGGATGACGACGACGTGCGGTTTGGCGGGGAGACGACCAGCGGCCCGGCACCTCAACCCTTTACCCGGTGGATCGTCCCGCTCTGCCCAGGGCTAGTTCTTTGCTGGTTCCCAGTCTTGTTCGGGGTTGTCTTCGGTGAAGTGTTCGATGGTGCGCCCGTCGACGGCGTCGATCACGACGAAGGCACGGCGCTTGGGCGGTTCCTCCACCGAGTAGGCCAGGATGCGCCAGATGGGGCGGCTGCGCAGACCGCGCCAGGCCATCTGGGCTGATGCGTGACCGATGGGCCAGCCGACCGCGCCCGTGGCCTGCGCGAGGGCTTCCTTCTCATCCAGGCCGAGCTTCCAGCCCGAGGTGATACAGAACACACCGAGCGCGGCCAAGAGGCCTGAGGCCAGCAGGAAGCCGTTATTGACCAGCACGGGACGGTGGGTGTGGCGGACGTACCAGGCGATCAAGCAGCCCGCGGCCAAGCCGAGATAGATGTAGCCAGGCACGCGGCGGCGACTGTTGTCAGGGAAGTCGTACGCGCCGACAAAACCGACCGCGTTCAGATCGTCGGGTAAGACGTCACGAATTTCCTGCTCATCAGCCATACCGCCAGGCTACGTGGCGGGCCAGGCGCCACGCACTTTGGCTGCGGTGACATCGAGCGATTCGGGAAGCGATCGGGTGTTGGCGAGAGTGGTCATGAAGTTGGCATCGCCCGTCCATCGCGGTACGACGTGCACGTGGAGGTGCTCGCTTACTGAACCGCCGGCTGGCCGGCCAAGGTTGATGCCCACGTTCAAGCCGTCGAGCGGATAGAGCGCCTTCAGTGCCCGCACTGCCTTCGTGGTGGTGGCCCACAATTCGGAGGTCTCGGCAGTGGTGAGGTGCTCCAACTCAGCTTCCTCGCGGTACGGGAGAATCAGAACGTGTCCGCATGTGTATGGAAACGCGTTGAGGATAGCGAACGTCAGCGACCCGCGGAACACGATATTTGTCTCCACATCGCTCATGCCACTGGTCAGCATCTGCGTGAAAATCGATCCGCTGCCGGGCGGCTTGGGAGCGGATTGACTGCTCACGTAGCTGGAACGCCACCCGTTCCAGATGTACTCGAACATCAGCCTAAGGCGGCTGCAACCGCAACTTCCTCCGCCAAGCGCGCCGTGAAATCAGCAACCGTCACGCCGCGCTCGACGTCGCCGCCTCTGGGGTTCACGCCGACAGTCCCCGCGGCTACATCGTCGTCGCCGACCACGAGCACGTACGGAATTTTTTCCATCTTGGCGTTGCGAATGCGCTTGCCCAGTTGATCGGTGGCTTCAACCACATCGACGCGGTAACCGGCGGCCTTGAGATCAGACGCCACCCTGTTGGCGTAGTCGTCGTGAGCGGTCGCCACCGGCAGAACGCGAACCTGCAGCGGTGCCATCCACGTTGGGAACGCGCCGGCGTAATGCTCGACCAAGACGCCGAAGAATCGTTCGATCGAGCCGAATAGGGCGCGGTGCAACATGACCGGACGATGGCGGGCGCTGTCGGCCCCGATGTACTCAAGCTCAAACCGCTCCGGCATGTTGAAGTCATATTGGATCGTTGAGAGCTGCCAGGTGCGGCCGATGGCGTCCTTGACCTTCACGTCGATCTTGGGGCCGTAGAAGGCGGCTCCACCCTCGTCGACTTTGTAGGCGATGCCCTCGGATTCCAGAGCTTCACGTAGATAGAGGGTCGCACTTTCCCAGCCCTCGTCGGTGCCGATCGACTTACCCAATTCTCTCGTAGAGAGCATCGCCTCGAACTCGTCGAAACCGAATGCCCGCAGCACGCTGATCACGAAAGCCAGGAGACTTTTGATCTCTTCGGGGGCTTGCTCAGGGGTACAAAAGATGTGGCTGTCATCCTGTGTGAACCCACGGATGCGCATGAGCCCGTGCAGGGTGCCGGCTCGCTCGTAACGGTAGACGGTGCCCAGCTCGAAAAGCCGCAGCGGAAGCTCTCGGTAGCTGCGTTGGCGACCTTCGAAGATGAGGCAGTGCATCGGGCAGTTCATCGGCTTCGGGTAGTACGTGCCGTTATCCATCTCCATCGGGGGGTACATGCCGTCCTTGTAGAAATCGAGGTGACCCGACGTCTCGAACAGCGTGTCTTTGGCCAGGTGTGGTGTGTAGGCGAACTCGTAACCGCCCGACAGGTGGCGGGCGCGGCTGTAGTCCTCCATAATCTTTCGGACCATGGCACCCTTGGGATGCCACACGGCGAGACCGGCACCAAGGCGGGACGGGAACGAAAGCAGATCGAGCTCGACCGCCAGTTTGCGATGGTCTCTCTTTTCGGCTTCCTCCAGCCGATGCAGGTGTTCGGCTAGCTCCTCTTTTGACGCCCACGCCGTGCCGTAGATGCGCTGCAGCATCGGACCTTTTTCGTTGCCCCGCCAGTAGGCGCCCGCCACCTTCATCAGCTTGAACTGGCCCAACTTTGATGTAGACGGAACGTGCGGGCCGAGGCACAGGTCGGCAAACTCGGGCGTGTTGCGATAGATGCTGATGGCACCGCCTGCGCCCACCTCGCCTGCGTCGAAGGCATCTGCAGCGGCAGCCGAAGCCCGTTCGATGATCTCTTGCTTGTAAGGCTGATCGGCGAACAACGCCAACGCCTCGTCGCGATCCATCTCCGATCGGACGAAGGGCTGATCAGCCTTCATGATCTCGCGCATGCGAGCCTCGACCGCCACGAGATCGTCCTCGGAGAACGTCTGCTGGTTGGGGAGATCAAAGTCGTAATAAAAGCCGTCTTCGATCGCGGGCCCGATCGTGTATTTGGCTCCCGGGAACAACTGCGTGACAGCTTGCGCCAGCACGTGGGCCGTGGAGTGCCGCAG
>JANMCE010000416.1:0-8030 GCA_031360915.1 Actinomycetes bacterium
TATTCGACAGATACACCTCGCGAATGACTCCGGAGGGCAAGAACCGTGCCTCGACAGTGAATCGCACGATCCGCTCGGCGTCAGCCTTCCAAAGATCAGCGACAAGCCCCTCAGTCCAAGGCCCGCTCAACCCGATTTCACATGCGCCGGGTGCCAGGTGCCATTCCCAAGCGCCGAAGGAACCACGACAAGTCACGTTGCAGGTGATTCCAAGTATCTCTGCTCGTTCCGGGTCGGCGATGCCCGAGAGTTCTCGACGCAAAACGGGCCCACGACCTCGATAAGAACAAGGTCTCGCAACTCAGATGCGATCGCCGAGCCAGTTGTTCGGAAGGGCACCCCGCTCCACTTAGAGAGGATGGCGTTCACCTCGTCGTGCAGTCGACCGCCATCGATTACTGCTAACCAACCTTCCTCTGCGTCGACGAAGCCGCGCAACACCTGCACGCGGTCCAGAACCTCGGCAAAGTCAGTCGCTATAACGACCCGATCGGTGGCGAGCCCGGCTAGCCGAAGGTCGTCCACCAAGTCTACCGCGAGACGGCCATCGGCTTCCGCAAAGTCCTTTGTGTTTCCGGTGAACAGGACGATCGGCCGTTCTTGAGCGTGTTCGAGGACGGTGTACCAAATGAGCGCGTCGCGATACCCCTTCTCACTTTCCGAGAAGGGCCTCCGGCGTGTGAGCACGCGATGAACCATGTCCCGATGTGAAACGCTGGGGTACGGAAGAATCGCGCCTTCGCCACCGATGTCGTCCACAATTGAACGCCTGAACTCACGGACGAGTTCCTTAAGGTCGACGTTTGTTGCTGGGCTCGCTGCTAGAACTGCCTCGTCAGTGGATGTAGACCGACCAGGGTTCAAGCGATTGAAGTCGCGCTGTGCTGCCCGAAGAGTGTCTGAGGCTTTTCGGAGTTGACGGTCGCGATGGCTTACAGCCTCGTCCAGCACGACTCCGGGCAGGCCGACGTCGCAATACCCGAGCTCTGCTGCGCGCCGTAGCTGCTTCCACTTGTCCGACCTCACGTCGCTTCGAACGCGCTCGAGAATGGAGGTGTCAACCACGACTAACCAGTTCATGCCTCGGCTCCCGTCACCGTTTGAATCGAGCGAGAGCATAGCGGCGAGCGTCAAATGCGCAATGACGTTGCGGCTGCCCCGAACACGGCCGATCGGATGCCGTCGCACAGTCGGCGCTGCCGAGTCCCAGTTGTTTGGCGTGCCCGTTTCTGGACCCCTGCAACGCAATCCTTCGGCCGATCAACTGGCCCTGACATTTAGCTGTACGGCGCACTGGTCGGGCGTTGGCCGGCAGCGCGAGCCGATTACCTCATGTTTGAGCCGACTGCCCGCGCCATTGAGCGTTGGTGTAACGGGTCGGCAATTCTTTCGGTGGCGCTGCCACTCGTCGAAGGTTTGGCACCGATGGCGGACCGAGGGAGCGATCTCTAGTGGCGATAGCGGTTGAGGAGAGCGCGGTCCAAGGTGAAGGTCAGGAGTTCCGGACTGGTCGAAGCGGTCAGGAGTTTGTCGCCTGTTGGTGACCAGACGCTGCTGCCACCGATCGATTCGCCTATGGGAGTTGGCCCCGCATGGTTCGCCAACACGGCGAACATTCGATGGTCCATGGCCGTCGATGCGAAGTGAATATCCATCCGTCGAACTTCACCCTCGACATACAGCGCAGACGCGGCGTACACATCGGCTTGTGCGCAGCGTTGGCTGCATGGCCCGGCACGGCGACGTCGAAGCAGACGGCGAGCGCGATGTTCCATCCATCGACGACGAGGAGGGTCGTCGGGGTTTGCGCCGTTTCGAACCAGTCGAACTCTTCGCCGTGGAGGAACTGCTTGCCGTGAATCCACTCCTCGCCGTTCGGTTCGATTACGACGGTCGCCAGCATTCGACGTCCATCGCTCATCACAACCGACGCGCCCACACAAATGTGGATATCCTCAGCCCGCGCTATAAATCGCAGAGGTTCCAGGCGAGCATCGCGTTCCTGCAACCCACAGCCGCGGATCAGCGAGCGCGCTTAGGTCGTAGCCCACGAGCGAGAGCTCGGGGAAGAACACCACCCGCGCCCCTTTGGCGGCTGCCACTCGGGTGTCGAGCACCGTCTGTCGGATGTTTTCGTCCAAGCGGCCATACAACGAGGTTGTTTGCGCAACCGAAATCGCCAGATTCGCCTTTTTCAACGTCACCACTCCAGTTCGTCGTGGCCGCGGTGTGGCAGAACAATGCGACTTTCTCCCAATTGTGCGGATTTGCCGACACGGTGTCAATTCACCCATATGTCGTAAATATCCATCATTGTCCACTTCAGTAGTATGTCTGTAATATCTAACATCACGCGATAGCATGACTACGTGGCCCAGCTCGCCGTGCTTCCGGCAACGAATCCGACCAACCTTGGGAATGCGTTGCGGCTGCTGCGTCGACGGCGCGGTTTGTCGCAAGCGGCGCTGGCCGAGACGTTGGGGGTGCAGCGGTCATACCTTTCTCAGCTTGAGAACGGCGACTTCTCCGAGCAAGTGAAGCGGATCTTTGACCTGCTCAACGCGCTCGGGGCTGACCTGAGCGTGACCGATCGAAGGCCGTAAATGTCGGGCCTCGACATATGGCTGTACGGCGAACTCGTCGGGCGATTGACGTCGAAGCGAGCCGATCACCTCACGTTTGAGCCGTCGGCCAATGCCATTGGGCGTTGGGGCAACGGGTCGGCCATTCTTTCCGTCGCGCTGCCACTCGTCCAAGGGTTGCCACCGACGGCCGATCGTGTTCGGGCATTCTTCAACGGTTTGCTACCCGAAGGGGTTGGGCGCGACGAGCTCACGCGGCGATTCAATCTGAGGCCCCGCGATGTCATCGGGCTGTTGCGGGAACTCGGCGAGGATTGCGCCGGGGCTGTTGTCGCGTTGCCCGAGGGGGCCACACCCTCAACCGAGCTGGCCAGCTATCAGGTGCTGTCAGAGGTCGGGCTCGCGGAACTGGTTGCCCTCCTCCCGGCGGCACCGCTTGGCATGGTGACCGAGCCCGTCACCCGGAAGTCCCTCGCCGGCATGCAGCCCAAGCTCCTTCTCACCCGATTGCCTTCCGGTTCGTGGGCCTATTCCACGAATGGCGCGCCGTCCACTCACATCCTCAAGCCGGAGGAACCCGACTATCCCGGGGGTGCCGCCAACGAGGCCTGGTGCATGCGATTGGCCAAGGCGTGCGGCCTCACGACTGTTGACGTCGAGGTTCTCGCGGTGGAAGGGACGCCAGTATTCGCCGTCTCGCGCTACGACCGAGCGGTCATCGACGGTACGGTCGAACGGATCCACCAAGAGGACATGTGCCAGGCGCTCGGCATCGAGACGTTTGATTCTCGAGCGAAGTACGGCGTGCACAATGCCAAGCGAATGACCCTGCGGGCGATTGCCGAGGTGCTGCGGTTTCATGCTGGCGATGCGACGGCTGAGCGTCTACGGCTGCTGGCCATGACGACATTCCACGTGGCCATCGGCAATGCGGACGCCCACGGGAAGAATCATTCGATCCTCCATCACTCCGACGGCAGAATCGAACTCGCTCCCGTCTATGACGCCTGGTCGACTATTCAATACTCCCGGCTCTCCCGCACGATGAGTCTCTCGGTCGATCGCACATTCCAACTAGAAGCCATCACGGTCGCCCGACTCGTGAACGAAGCAGCCACCTGGGGAGTCATGGCGTCAGTGGCGGAGACGACGATACGCACGACGCTCGCCCAGCTCGCCGAGGCAATCCTTCGCGACGATCTGCGAAGTGATCCTGACCTCGCCGAACCATTCGTCGCCTCGCTACGAAGTCGGGCGCTCGCCCTCCAAAGCAGTTCTTAGCTACACGCCTTCGGGCCAACCCATCGTCGGCGCGGCTCAGCTGGCTGGAATCGATGGCCGCCGGGGCGATACCAGGGTTCATGTCGACCAACTTTCTCGACGTGTTGCATTCATCGTCGGACATGTTCCCTTCCGACCCACCATCCGAAGCGCAGTCGCGCTCAGAGGAAACGGCCGCCGCGAGTTGGCCGGAGACTGGATGCTGCGGAGCCGAACGGTTCGAATCCGATCGCAATCGCCGCCTCAGCCGATACCATCGGCGAGGCTATGGCGCTCAGGAGGCGGCTTCGATCCGGCCGCGAATGAGGACTGCGACCGCGGCCGCTGTCTGCGCTTTCGTCTGGCTCGACGCGGACGACACCACCAGAACGGAGTTGTGCCGTTCGCTGGCAGCGAAGTCGACCGTTCCCGATCCGATGTACCACCCGGACCCGTCCAGCTCAGGAATGGGAGTCGGCTCCACACCGAAGAGGTTCTCGGGCACGAAGGTGTTGCGTGGTGCGGTGCCGCGGGAGCCGACAGACACGTCAATTGACCAACCCTGTTCGTTCGCCCACTGGCACACGCTTTCGCCGACGCCAGATGTCGGTCCGGAGCTGACGACCGGTCCACCGAGGAACCGGGCGGCTTCGTCGTCCGACAGCAGAGAGCAGGAATCGATCGCAGTGCGCTTGCTCGGCGTTGCCGAGGGACTTGCGACAGTGTTCTTCGCCGTTGTCGCCGCTGTCGTGGGAGTCGTCGCGGTGGCTGAGTCCGCATCTGTGGCCGTCGCCGCCGTTGTCGCCGTTGTCGCCGTTGACTTTGCCGCCGAGCCAGAACTGGTGGCGCTGCCGCCACAACCCGCGATCATCAGCACGCACAGCGACACAAGCGCGGCGGCGCGGCCTACCGACGGCTCCCGCCGTGGCGTCCGCAACAATGACATTCGCCCGCTCCGGTCGCCGGTGCCTTGTGGGACTCGACGGAGCGGTCGCGCCCAGCAGAGCGCTAACATCGGTTCCTCGTTACGGATTCGCATTCTGTCGGACCCCCCCTGGCTGGACTATCGAAATCAGCATTGTTGTTCTTGGCTAAGTTACTCGGCGCGAGGTCTGGCCCGGACCAGTGCTGATGCGGGCGTAGCTGAGAGGTGACAGCGCAAACGGGAGAATTGACGCTAGTGTCAGATGTAGGTTTTCGGGACGAGCTTGGGGGTTTTTGATGGACGTCAATGACATGATTTTGGTGAGTGTGGACGATCACGTGATCGAGCCACCCGACATGTTCGTCGCGCATATTCCGGAGAAGTATCGGGACCAGGCACCGCGGATTATGGAAGATCCGAACGGCAGCCAGTACTGGTCGTTCGAAGGGAATCGGGCGCAGAACATGGGCCTGAATGCGGTGGCCGGTTGCCCGCCCGAGGAGTACGGCTTGAACCCGCTCCGCTTCGATCAGATGCGCCCGGGTTGCTACGACATCCATTCCCGTATCGACGACATGAACGCCAACGGTGTCCTCGGGTCCATCAACTTCCCGACGTTCGTCCACTTCTGCGGCCAGCTCTTCCTCAAGGCGACAGACAAAGACCTCGCTCTCGCATGCGTGCGTGCCTACAACGATTGGCACATCGATGAGTGGGCCGGCGCCTACCCCGATCGCATCATCCCGATGACGATCATGCCGCTGTGGGATCCGCAGCTTATGGCGGATGAGATCCGCCGGTCCGCGGCCAAGGGTTGCCATGCCGTCACGTTCTCGGAGAACCCCGAGAAGTTGGGCCAGCCAGGCTTACATGGCGACCACTGGGACCCGTTCTTCGCCGCCTGCGAGGAGACCGAAACCGTCGTATGCATGCACATTGGTTCGTCGTCATCTATGACAGTGACATCGCTCGACGCTCCGGCCGATGTGTCCATTGCCATCACGCCGATGAACTCGTTCTTGGCCCTCAACGACCTGATGTGGACGCCTGTCCTACGGAAGTTCCCGAAGATGATCATCGCCCTGTCCGAAGGTGGCATCGGCTGGATCCCCTACGCCCTGGAGCGCATGGATTACACCTACAGCCACCACAAGGCCTGGACCGGTGCCGACTTTGGCGGGCTCACCCCGACGGACATTTTTCACCGTAATTTCTCGACCTGTTTCATCGATGACAATGCCGGTATCGCTATGCGCCACAAGGTCGGTATCGATCGCATCACCTGGGAATGCGACTACCCACACAGCGACTCAACCTGGCCCCACTCGGCCACGCTGCTCGCGCACTCGTTGGAAGGCGTGCCCGACGACGAGATCAACAAGATCACCCACCTAAACGCTATGAAGCTCTACAGCTTCGACCCGTTCAAGACCCGTGCCCGTGAGACCTGCACCGTTGGTGCGCTCAAGGCCATGGCCACCCACGTTGATATCGAGATCCGCAGCATGGGCCGCCCCAAGGGGACGCCGTTCACCGCCCGTCAACTCGCAGCTTTGGCCGCTGGCGCGACCGGCATCCCGAAGTAACTCCCGGCCCCTCGGGCCCCCGAGTAAGAGAAGCGAGCGGCATGGTCCACCGTTGCGTCGTGGTCGGTCACGGCGTAATGAGGACCTTGCCGACGGCTCGACGGTCGGCCAGCTCACGCAAAGCTGCAGCCGCGTGTTCCAACGTGTGCGTGGAGGAAATGTGGGGGACGATCCGTCCGGACGCCACCAGTTCCATCAATTCGTGCTCGTCACGGGCCGCGGCCTCGGGCGCGTGCTGGCCAAATGTGCGGACTTCGAAGCCCTTGATGATGACGCCTTTCAATAACACCAGGTTGAGCGGTATCCGGGGAATCTCACCCGATGCGAAACCAACGGTGACGAAACGGCCGCCCCATTTGGTGGAGCGAAGCGCCAGTTCTGCCATCGGACCACCGACGGGGTCAATGACGACATCGAGGCCGTTTGGTGCCGCCTGCCGAATGCGGTCCCGCAGATCTTCGGTCGAATAGTCGATCATGTGTGCTGCGCCCCTCGCCCGACAGACCGCCAGCTTCTCCTCGGATGACGCAGCGGCAATAACTTCCGCGCCGAGCAGTGTCGCCAGTTCGACGGCTGCGAGCCCGACGCCCCCGGCCGCGCCGAGCACAAGCACCCGATCCCCCGGGCCGACCCCCGCCACCGACCGCAACGCGTGGTATGCCGTTACGTGCGCAACCCAGAAGCCGGCCATCGATACCAAGTCTGCGCCTTCGGGCACTCGATGCAGGGACGCGGCGGGCACGACGACGTATTCGCTGAACGCGCCCGACATCGCCGCGCCAAACACTCGGTCGCCGACGTGCCAGTCGGCGACGCCTTCGCCGACGGCTTCCACAACGCCCGAGAACTCCGAACCTGGCGTAAACGGAAGCGGCACCGAAACCTGATACCGGTTGGCGATGATCAGCACGTCAGGGAAATTGACCGCAGCCGCAGCGACCGCCACCAGCACCTGCTCGGCACCCGGGGTCGGAGTCGGACGCTCCTCGACGCGCAACGTTTCGGGCGGCCCATACTCGCTGCAGACGACGGTGCGCATAGTTGTCTGACACGATAGTTGACGATGACGTCAACTCAATCTCCGACGGACCCGATCTACCCAGACTCCCCCACGTTGCTGCGGGCGCTCGACGGCGGCGTACTGCTGCTGACGCTGAACCGGCCCGACCGCAACAACGGCTGGACGCATGAGATGGAGGAGGCCTACTTTGGCAGCCTTCTCGCCGCCTCGGCCGATCCAGCGGTGCGGGTCATCGTGGTGACCGGCGCCGGTCGGTCATTCTGCCCGGGGATGGACATGCTCGCCCTGGCCGAATCGGCCGCATCGGGTGGTCTCGCAACGAACCTTGTCCGGCGCTGGCCCATGACTATGGCCCGCAAAATCCCCAAGCCAATCATCGCCGCCATAAACGGCGCGTGCGCGGGCATCGGGTTTGTGCAGATCTGCAGCGCCGATCTGCGCTTCGCCTCGACGACCGCGAAATTCACGACTGCTTTCAGCCGGCGGGGGTTGCCTGCGGAGAACTCGCTCTCATGGATTCTTCCCCGACTTGTCGGCACCGGCGTCGCCATGGATCTACTGCTCTCGGCTCGCGTTGTTCTGGCGGACGAGGCAGCGCGGATCGGTTTGATCAACCAGGTCTGCGAACCCGACGATCTGCTGCCCACTGCCCTCGC
>JANMCE010000421.1:0-2880 GCA_031360915.1 Actinomycetes bacterium
TAGACAAAGCTATCGAAGTGCTGTTCGACTTGTTCAAGAAGTACTACTTGATCCTCACGGCCACAGCTCTGGCTTCGGTCGAGCCGGTGCCTCAGTACGACCTGCTGGGCCCCTACCGAATTCCCTGGATCGACCCGACCAGGTGATCGGCTCCGTCGAGGCGAGCGGTGCGCGCCTGGGTCCAAGTGTTCCACCTGCCACGGCTGCTGGATCCTTCCCGACCTGACCGAACACTCGGGCCATGCGATCCACCTTGGCAGGGTCCATCGCCTGCACCGAATCATCGATCACCAAGAATCGGAACGGACTGTCAGCACGTGTCGCTCGCGAGCCGCCCCGCCGCAAAACGGACCCCATTCAGTCATAGCGTCACCCCATCAACCCACAAACGCCGAACCCGCGTGGTTCAATGAAGGCGACCGAAGGAGGAGGTGTGATCGTGATTGCGACTGACAAGCTGCGCTTCGACACTCCCCTCTACACCGTTGCCGATGTCTCACGGATCGTCGGCGTACCAAGCAGCACCCTGCGGTCCTGGGCACGGGGCTACATTCGCCATTTCGACGATCGTGCTGACGCCACCGGCAGCCCACTTCTCACGTACCTGGAACCGGCGGAGGAACGCGAGCCATCGATCCCCTTCGTCGGGCTAGCCGAAGCACTTGTGCTTGCGGCACTACGAAGGAGCGGTGTCTCAATGCAGCGTGTCCGACCAGCGCTGGCCGTGCTGCAACGAGATATCGGGATTGATCACGCCCTTGCTTCTCGTAAGCTCTACACCGACGGCGCCGAGATCCTTTTCGACTACGTCGACAGCCACCGCGGTGCGGACGACGCGCTGCTAGTGCTTCAGCTGGTCGTCGTCCATAACGGGCAACGAGTGTTCGTCGACGTCATCGACTCCTACCTAAAACGCATCGAGTACGCCGACGACGGCTACGCCGCACTGATCCGAGTACCTACCTACGAACACGCACAGGTGGTCGCCGACCCTTTCCGTTCCTTTGGATCACCGATCTTCGAGCGAGGCGGAGCCCGAGTAGACGATGTCCTCCACCGGTTCTGGGCCGGAGACTCGCTTGAGGAATTGGCAGCCGAGTACCGGGTCCCAGCCGAACAACTCGAGGATGTCCTGCGTGTCGCATCCCGCCGCGCTGCCTGACCTCTTCCTCGACCGGAGTCTCGGCGGCATCAAAGTCCCGGCACTCCTACGCGACGCCGGGTTGCGACTCGCGACGTTGTCAGAGCACTACGGCGTACCTGCTGACGAAAGGGTCGCTGACACGGAATGGCTCGAACTTGCCGGCCGGATGGGCTGGGTCGTATTTATGAAAGACACGCGCATCCGCTATAACCCCGCCGAACGAGCAGCCCGTCAACCAACACATGGTCCGCTGCTTCTGCCTGTCGAGCCAGAGCCTCAGCGGAGCCGCCATGGCCTCCCGGTTCCTCGACAACCTCCCAGCCATTACGAACGCGTGCGGCGAGCCTGGGCCGTTCATCTACGCCGTCCACCATAACCGAATCGAACGCCTCGCCATTCGGGAGTCGTAGCCGCAATCAGCGCCTTAGGGCGTCCGACCAGTCGTCCATGCCGGAGTAGAAATGCTTGCGAGATGACAATGAGGGCGACTCCACCTCGCGTTTCAGTTCATCGACAGCGGTCGCGGAGACGAGGCTGGTGGTTTCCCACAGGATGTTCCCGGCGGCGACACGAAGACCAGCCGCGCGGTCTACGCACAACCACAGATTCAGACCGATGCATACGAGCTATTCGTTAACCGTTGGTTTGAGACGACCGGGAGGTTGCCGGGTGCTTTACCGTGCATGAGCCATTGTCGAACTTCGCCGGGGGTACCGATCGAACATTCATTGACCCATGACCCGCCACCATCACCGTGCCGTAATGCGCAAGACCCGGCCGCCACCCGAACACCAGAGAACCCAATCGGTGAGATTTTCGTGAGGCGCGGCCCAGACGGTTGCATATGCAACCAGTTTACCCGACCGAAAACAGGCCCTGAACAGGACAAACAGGTGGGCCGTCTGGGGCTCGAACCCAGCACCTTAGGATTAAAAGTCGGCTACCACTCGTATATACTGGTGCTGCCTAGTGTGCATCTGTCCTGCTCAGAGCAGGATTATCAGGTCCCAGCATACCAGCCAGTATCGCCCTGTATCGGCACGATTCGCGGCAACATTCGCGGCAGAAGTTTCCCAACTGGTTGCTTTTGCGGTTATTGGACACGATAAGGCCCGGATCCGGTGGTCATCGATGTCCGGCAACTCGGTGTGGCTGGTAGAGCTCTTCGAGTTGCGAAAGATCGTCACGTGACAATGCGAGTTCGGCTGCTGCGACGGCGTCGGCTATCTGTGATGCCTTGGTGGCGCCGACGATTGGTGCGGTGACTCCTGTCTTGTGGAGTAACCAGGCCAGGGCAACCTGCGCCGGGGGGTGCACCCAGCGCATCGGCCACTTGGGTAAGGCGATCTTGTACGTCAAAGTCAGCCGGATGGCGGTATAGGGACTTGTTGAAGCGGTCCGTCTTGGCACGGGCCGTCCTCAAATCACCGTCTCGTCCCCGGTTGCCAGCGAGGAATCCGCCAGCGAGCGGCCCCCACGGGATGACCGCAGTACCTTGATCCAGACAGCAAGGGATCATTTCCCGTTCCTCCTCGCGGTACACAAGGTTGTAGTGGTTCTGCATCGAGACGAACGTCGTCCAGCCGTTCTTGTCTGCCACATGTTGGGCTTTGGCGAACTGCCAGGCAAACATGCTGCTCGCGCCGATGTAGCGCACCTTGCCCGATCGCACGATGTCGTGCAGCGCCTCCACCGTTTCTTCGATCGGCGTGGAATCGTCCCACCGGTGGATCTGG
>JANMCE010000438.1:0-7678 GCA_031360915.1 Actinomycetes bacterium
TGGTGTGGGATGCAGGTCAGAGCGGCGTTTCGTCGTGGCGCTTCTTCGATCGCTGTCTCGACCAGTCAACACAATCCACCGACGGCTCGGTGACCACCACCACCTGGGAGCAATGTCGGGGCAACGCCATCGTCGAGTTCATCTCGATTGACGGCGCCGAGCATCCATGGCCGAGCCGACGCACGCCGACCAACGATGAGTTGAACGTCAGCTTTGTGCTGGACGCGACCGAGGCGACGTGGGCCTTTTTTTCTTCCGTTTCACCGGCACAAACGGCTTCGAGTCGCGGGTAGCGGCCAGCACCACATACTTCGGGTTGTCGGCCAACTGACGCACGCTTCCGTAGAGGCGGGCCAATTTGGTGTGGTACTCGAGGTGTCGGTTGCCCACAATCCACAGCTCGCCACCCATGCGCAGGCTGACTCGGGCGTTGGTGAACATCTGCCAGGCCACGCCATCACCGACGACATGACCCTGGTGGAACGGAGGGTTGCACAGCACCACGTCGTACAACTCGTTGGGCACCGCCGGGATGGCGTCCTCGGCGAAGAACATGGCACCGGTGTCGGCGGGGTCACCAATGTTCAGTCGGTAGTTTGCCTCGGTCGCAGCGATGGCGGCGTAGGACTCGTCGAAGAAGTGGACCGTTGCCTGCGGTTGCATGCGTTGGGCGACCAGACCGAGAATGCCGGTGCCACAGCCAACATCGGCAATGCGGTTGGCATCGGGCATCTTGTCGAACCGTTCGGCCAACAGTCGGGTTCCGGAGTCGATGCGGCTGTTGCCGAAGACGTTCGGGCTTGAGACGAAGTCGAGCGCGAAGTCAGTGGCGGAGAAGCCGGGCGAAGGAGTGATAGCTGGCGCCGGGCCGGCAACGGTGAGACCGGCGAATACGTGGGCTTTCTTCTTGCCGGGCAGCACCTGCATCTCGCCCATCTGACGCAGCACATCAAGGGTGCGGTCGGGTAAGTGCTTATCCATGCCACCGGCCCAGATCTTGGTGCCGGGCGTCAGCACCGCGTGGAGGGCATGGGCCTGCCAGCGCAGCAGATCCATCGAGCGGGGGACCCTCCACAAGACGGCGTCGTAGTGGGCATCGGGCTGCTCGGTACTACGAATCATCCGTACGGTGTGCCCACCGTTGGCCGCGAGGTTCGTTTCGGTCGCTAAGTCCGCGGTGCGACTATCGGACCATGACGTGACCTCTTCGTTCTTCAGCGCGACGGCCAGCGCACCGAAACTGTCGTTGACCACCAGAACTTTGGCGGCGTTGGGTGCCAGCTCGGCGAAACATTCGAGCAGAAGCTGATCGGCCGCGTCCCACGCCAAGAGCAGATCGGCATTGGAGAGGGGGCGTCGGACAAGCTCGCTGCTTCCGAGCGCGTGGGTGAAGGTGGCCATTAGATGGTGAACCGTACCGGTCGCCCGCTACGGTCGGCATATCCGTATCGGCCTGGTCTGCCCCTACAGCCTCACCATCCCAGGTGGCGTGCAAGCGCAAGTGCTCGGTTTAGCGCGTGAACTTCGCCGCCGCGGCCATGAAGCGCGGGTGCTCGCGCCATGCGATGGCCCGCCCCCCGAGCTGTTCGTGACGCCGATGGGGAACTCGATCCCCACCGCCGCAAACGGCTCGGTGGCACCGCTTGCCCCTGATCCTGCTGCCGCGCTGCGAACGTTGCGGGCACTGCGCGATGAGGACTTCGACATCCTGCATCTCCACGAGCCGCTCGCCCCTGGCCCGACGCTCACCAGCCTGTTTGTGCACCCGGCGCCCATCGTCGGCACGTTCCACGCGGCCGGGGACAGCTCCACCTACCGACTGCTGAACCGCCAGGTGCGATGGACAGCGGAGCGCATCGACTACCGCTGCGCAGTGTCCGAGGACGCCAAGGAGTTGGCAACCCGTTACCTCGGTGGCGAGTACGAACTGTTGTGGAACGGCGTCGAGTTGGAACGCATCCGCGCCGTCAAACCGCACCGGGCCGAGGGCCCGACCATCCTGTTTGTCGGCCGCCATGAGGAACGAAAAGGTCTCGTCGTGCTGCTCGAAGCCATGACGTTTCTCGGCCCGAATGTGCGCTGCTGGATCGCAGGCGAGGGCCCAGACACTGCGGCGCTCAAGGTGAAGTACGCCGGGGACCCGCGCCTGCAGTGGCTGGGCTTCTTGTCCGAGACCGAGAAGTTTGCCCGCATGAAAGCAGCCACCGTGTACTGCGCGCCGTCGTTGCGGGGCGAGTCATTCGGCATCGTGCTCATTGAAGGAATGGCTGCCGGAGTTCCGGTGGTTGCGAGCGACATCGACGGCTACCGCACCGTAGCCAGGCTCGGTAAGGACGCAGTGATGGCGAAGCCCGATGACCCTGGCGCGCTGGCTGATGCGTTGCGGTCGATCCTGGATGACCCAGGTCGGGCCGCGCACTTTATGGAGGCCGGGCTAAAGCGGGCTGAGAACTTCTCGATGGCTGCTTTGGCCGAGCGCTACGAGCAGATTTACGAGCAGGTGCGCACGACGCGTCGACCCGAAGCATTCCGCGGGGCTACCCCTACGGGGCTTCTTCGCCGTATCATCTCAGCTTCTCTCTTCTGAAAGGGCCGCACCATGATCCGCATCGTCATTCTCGTGTTGGTCGTACTCCTTGTCCTCATCGCCGTTGTCATGTTCAACAACCTGGTGCAACTGCGCAACCGGGTGGAAAATGCCTGGGCCCAGATTGACGTGCAGCTGAAGCGTCGTTTCGACCTGATTCCGAACCTGATCGAAACCGTCAAGGCCTACGCCGCCCACGAAAAAGGCACGCTCGACGCTGTTATCCAGGCCCGGAACTCGGCCATTTCGGCCTCGGCCGGCGGTTCTGCGTCGGCGGCGGCCGCTGCTCAGGCCGACACCAATCTGACGGCCTCGCTTCGCCAGGTTTTCGCGCTGTCGGAGGCGTATCCCGACCTGAAGGCGAATCAGAACTTCTTGGCGCTGCAGGAGGAATTGTCGGCAACGGAAGGCAAAATCTCCTATGCCCGGCAGTTCTACAACGACACGGTGATGAAGTACAACACCAAGATCGAGCAGTTCCCCACATCAATCCTGGCCGGCATCAAGAAGATGGTGCACCGCGAGTACTTCCAGACCGACGAAGGGTCGCGCGAAGTGCCGAAGGTGCAGTTCTAACCAACGCAGGTCAACGGGCGGGAGCCACGTGTACGAACAAATCGCAGCAAACAAACGGCGGTCGGTCTTGCTGGTTATCGGGTTCGTCGCGCTCGTCGCCCTGCTCGGTTTCTTCGTTGGTCGGCTCATTGGCTACGGCACAATCGGCACCGTTGCTGCTCTGATCCTTTCGGGCGTCATGGCCTTCGGATCGTACTGGTACAGCGACAAGGTTGCCCTGGCCGTGAGCCGGGCGCAGCTGGCCGATCCCCAGCAGTACAAGCGCTTGTACAACGTGATCGAGGGCCTCTGCATCGCCGGTGGCCTGCCGATGCCGAAGGTGTACATCGTTACGGACCCTGCGCCCAACGCGTTCGCTACCGGACGCGATCCGAAGCACGCATCGGTTGCGGTGACGACCGGCCTGCTCGACATCATGAACCGGGTGGAACTCGAAGGCGTGCTGGCCCACGAGCTGTCGCACATCCGCAACTACGACGTGCTGGTGGCAACCCTGGCGGTCACGTTGCTCGGCACCATTGCGATCATTTCCGACACGGTAATCCGTCTGACGTGGTGGAACGGCGGCCGTACTCGACGTGACGGTGATCACAACGACAGCGGCAACCCGCTCGCCATCATCGGGTTCGCCATGCTCATTTTGGCCCCGATTATCGGAAAACTCTTTCAGTTGGCGCTCAGCCGCCGACGAGAGACTCTTGCTGATGTTTCCGCAGTGCAAATGACCCGCTATCCGCCTGGCCTGATCTCCGCTCTGGAGAAATTGCAGGCAGACTGTACCGTGACCCATTCGGCGACCCGTGCCACGGCACATCTTTGGATCGAAAACCCGGTGCCCCGAGCCGAGGACGAGGGAAAGCTTTCTCGCCTCAATCGACTCTTCGACACGCATCCGCCGCTCGAAGAACGCATCGCCCTACTCCAGGAGTTGTAAATCATCATGATCACCCGTTCGACGTTCCTTCGCGCCCTCGCTGCCGGTGCGGTTGTCACGCCCATCGCAGCTGCATGCGGCGGAAAGACGAAAGCGGCGGTGGCGCCCACCACCGTGGCCCCCGCCACGACGAGCACATCGTCCACCACGCTGCCGGCCGTGACCACCACCGTTGCACCGACCACCACCGTTGCACCAACCACTACCACGACGATCCCGACCAAGGTGTACCCGTTCACTGGCCTGCCCGCCACCAACGAGGTCAACTACGCCCGTCCGGCGTTGGCCGTCAAGGTCAACAACGCGGCGGCAGCCCGCCCACAGGCCGGTCTCAATCAGGCCGACATCGTCATCGAAGAGATCGTTGAGGGCATCACGCGGTTCATGGCCGTGTTTCACTCGACCGATTGCGAAAAGATTGGTTCTATTCGTTCGGCTCGTAATACCGATGCCGACCTCTTGCGCGGTCTCGGCACGCCACTGTTCGCCTGGTCCGGTGCCAACGACGGCGTCATTTCCGTGATCCGCAGCCTCGACAACGTCACCGACGTCGGCTACGACAAGTACGGCACTGAGCTCTACACGGTGGGTCGCCGCCTTCAGGACTACACCGAGTTCTTCATCAGTACCACCAAGGCCTATGAGAAGAGGCCGCCCGGCAAGACCACCCCGGCTCCGCTGTTCACGTACCGAAAAGCCGGCGAGGCACCGACTGGTGGCAAGGACCTTGAAAAGCTCGAACTGCAACTGTCAGGCACGCACGCAACCTGGCACTGGAGCAAAGAGAAGTCCGCCTGGCTTCGCGACACCGATGGCTATCAGCACGACGATCTCGACGGCGTGCAGCTGTCGCCCGCCAACGTTGTGGTGGCGTTCACCCGATACGAGTTCAGCAATGGCTCGCCGGTTGCCTACACGGTTGGTGAAGGTGAGGCCTGGGTGCTGACCGCGGGCAAGATCGTGAAGGGCACCTGGACTCGGGCGAAGGCGACCGACCCCTACACGTTGCTCGACGCCGACAAGAAGCCGATCGGTCTCACGCCCGGACGGACGTTCCTGGAGCTTCCGTTCACCACCGAAGCGGCCAACGACCCGCAGCTCTGAGCATATCCGCCGACACTCCGCCGACGTTGCGACAAAACCGGTCGTCACACAACCGGATTTGTCGCAAAGTCCGCAGCGATCGCGAAACTCGTATGGGGTTCGTGACCGCCGTCGGCATACACTTTGTACATGGCTGATTCCTCCACCTCACGCGCCACCGGAACCGTTGCTGTAAAGCGCGGTCTGGCCGAAATGTTGAAGGGCGGCGTCATCATGGACGTCGTCAACGCTGAGCAGGCAAAGATCGCCGAGGATGCCGGTGCGTGCGCCGTCATGGCGTTGGAGCGCGTTCCCGCCGACATCCGCCGTGATGGTGGTGTGGCTCGTATGAGTGACCCCGAAATGATCGAAGGCATCCAGGCCGTCGTCAGCATCCCGGTCATGGCCAAAGCTCGTATTGGCCATTTCGTAGAAGCCCAGATCCTTGAGGCACTCGGCGTCGACTACGTGGATGAGTCAGAAGTGCTCACCCCGGCTGACGAAGCCCACCACATCGACAAGTGGGCCTTTACCGTGCCGTTCGTCTGCGGCGCCACCAACCTGGGTGAGGCCCTTCGTCGCATCTCCGAAGGCGCTTGCATGATTCGCTCCAAGGGTGAGGCCGGCACCGGCAACATCGTCGAGGCCGTGCGCCACCTGCGTTCCATCCTGGGCGACATTCGCAAGATCACCCAGGCCGATTCGGCCGAGCTGTACCAGTGGGCGAAGACCCTGCAGGCCCCCATCGGGCTGGTGCAGGAACTGGCCGAGACCGGCAAGCTGCCCGTGCCGCTGTTCTGCGCCGGTGGCCTCGCCACCCCGGCCGATGCTGCGCTGGCCATGCAACTCGGTGCCGAAGCCGTCTTCGTCGGTTCGGGCATCTTCAAGAGCGACGACCCGGCTCCCCGAGCCAAGGCGATTGTGGAAGCCACCACCAACTTCCGCGACGCCCACATCCTGGCCAAGGTCAGCCGCAACCTCGGTGCGCCTATGACCGGCATCAACATGGACGAGCCGCACGCCAAGTTCGCCGACCGCGGCTGGTAGCACCATCATCGCTCAGGAGCCCCCAGGTGAACCGGCCACCAACGATCGGCGTGTTGGCCCTGCAGGGCGCGTTTGCCGCGCATGTGCAGGCCCTTGCTGACGTTGGGGTAACCGCCGTTGAGGTACGTACGGCCGAACAGCTTGCCGCGGTCGATGCGCTCGTTTTGCCGGGCGGCGAGTCCACCACAATGTCGAAGCTGCTGGTCACCTTTGAGCTGTTCGAGCCGCTCGCAGCTCGTCTTGCCGACGGTATGCCGGTGTTCGGAACCTGCGCGGGCATGATCCTGCTGGCGGAAAAAGTGTTGGACGGACGACCCGATCAGCGCAGCTTCGGCGCGCTTCCGATCGACGTGCGCCGCAACGGATACGGACGTCAGATCGACAGCTTTGAGGCCGACCTCACCATCGATGAACTACCCGGCGGCGACTTCCACGCCATGTTCATTCGCGCCCCTATTGTGGAGCGCGTCGCACCCGAAATAACCGTGTTAGCGATGGCCGCGGAACGCCCGGTGCTCTGTCGGTACAAGAATGTCCTCGTTTCCTCGTTTCATCCCGAGCTGACTGCCGACCGTCGTCTTCACCAGTATTTCGTTTCTTCCCTCGTTCAAGGATCGTGAGTAACCATGTCCGGCCACTCCAAATGGGCAACTATCAAGCACAAGAAGGGTGCCGCCGACCAGGCTCGCGCCAAGCTGTTTGCCAAGCTAATCCGTCAGGTTGAGGTTGCTGCCCGCCAGGGTGGGGGAGACGTCAACACCAACGCCACCCTTCGTACCCACTTCACCAAGGCCCGCAGCTCGTCGGTGCCGATCGACACCATCGAGCGGGCCATCAAGCGCGGCACGGGTGAGCTTGAAGGTGTTCACTACGAGAGCATCACCTATGAGGGCTACGCGCCAGGTGGCGCGGCGATCTTGGTCGACGTGCTCACCGACAACCGCAACCGAAGCGGCTCGGACATCCGCTCGATCTTCTCCAAGACGGGTGGCGCGTTGGCCGAGCCGGGTGCCGTGTCGTGGCAGTTCAGTCGCAAAGGTGTCGTGATGGTCGCGGGTAAACACACCGAGGACGACGTGATGATGGCTGGCGTCGACGCCGGTGCCGATGACATCAGCCGCTACGAGGAATCATGGCGCGTCGTGTGTGAACCTCAGGCGACCGAGCCGCTGCGGGAGGCGCTGGAAGCCGCCGGTCTCACGGTGGAGTCGGCCGAAACCACCATGCTGCCGTCTTCCACCATCGAGCTCGAGACCTTGGAGAACGCCAAGGCCGTGTTGCGCACCATTGACGCGTTGGAAGAGAACGATGACGTGCAAGAGGTGTACGGCAACTTCGATATTCCTGACGCCATCATTCAGCAGCTGGAGGCCTGACCATGGCCGTGTCTGTCGGTGACCGAGCCCCCGATTTCACTCTTCCGGGTACCGGTGGCAAGACGTATTCGCTTT
>JANMCE010000009.1:0-1687 GCA_031360915.1 Actinomycetes bacterium
GCCGATGAGCACATCCCAACCGTTGTGTTGCCGCTGCTGCATGGACCAATGGGTGAGGACGGCACGGTGCAGGGGCTAATGGAACTGCTCGATGTTGCCTACGTCGGCGCCGGCGTTCTTGGTTCCTCGGTCTCAATGGACAAGGCAATGGCCAAGGTGGTCCTGGCTTCATCGGGTATCGCTCAGGCGAAGTATCGCCGACTGTTCGACCACGAGCGCACGGCCGAGACGGCGCAGTCGCTGGTGGATGAGCTGGGCCTGCCGATGTTCGTGAAGCCCGCCAACATGGGATCCTCGGTCGGCGTCAACAAAGCCAAAACGACGGCCGAAGTAGCCGAAGCACTCGACGCCGCCTTCATCTACGACCGTGTGGTGGTGTGTGAAGAAGCCATCGTCGGTCGAGAACTCGAAGTAGCCGTGTTAGGCAACGAACACCCGCGGGCATCACTTCCCGGCGAGGTCATGCCCGGAAGCGACTTCTACAGCTACCAGGACAAATACCTCGAGGACAACGCGCGGTACTTCATCCCGGCCGACCTCAAGCCGAGCGAGACCGGGGAGATACAAGCGTTGGCCGTGCAGGTCTTTCAGGCTCTGCGCATCGAGGGCCTGGCTCGGGTCGACTTCTTTTATGAAGAAGGTGGGCGCGGCTTTCTCTGCAATGAGGCCAATACCATGCCGGGCTTCACGCCGATCTCGATGTACCCGAAGATGTGGCAGGCCAGTGGCCTCAGCTACACCGAACTCATCGACGAGCTAGTCGGCCTTGCCCTCGCCCGTCACGCCAACCGCCGCCGGGCAACCAACGCGTAGAGCCGTGGCTGGGCCGTCCGGCTTTACGTACGAAGTACAGGCATCGGGTCAGGTCGTCGTGACCCATAACGGCATCGTCGCTACGACCCTTCGCAGATGGCGAGCCGAGCAGTTCCTCGATGAAGTCGACGCAGGAGGCGATGTTCAGGAACTCCTCGCCCGACTCACCGGCAACTACAAACGAGGCAACGAAAGAACCGCCGCCCAACATCCCCGCAACCGCCGCAAGCGCTAGGCGATGACGGCGGCGCGGACGAAAGCGAAGAGTTCACGGCGGAGGCGGCGTAGGCCGGCGGGGGTGGTCGGGACGCCGAAGGCTCGCTGGGCTTGGACGTCGGTGGCGACGCCCAGGATGGTGGAGTAAAGGAACGACAAAATCAGCCGAGGGTCACCTTCACGTATGACCTTGGCCTGCATCAGTAGATCGACGCTGCGGACGGCTCGGTCGATAAGTGGTTGGAGACGACTCGAAAGTTCCGTTGCAATCGATGGTCCGAGTCGCTCGACCTCACGCAAAAGACCGAGTAGTTGCGGTCGTCGAACTGCGTATCGGAACACGGAGCGCATCACGGACTCGATCCGGTCAACGCCAACCTCACCCGACGCGAGCGCAGCTTCAAACACTCCTGCCAGCTCGATGGCACCTCGTTCAAGCACGGCATCGAGCAGGGCCTCCTTTGAGGCGAACCAGTACAGAATCGTCTGCTTTCGGACGCCTAGTTCAGCGGCGATCATGTCGAGCGCCGTGGCTTCGTACCCGCGGGTACCGAACCCCAAGAGGGCGGCATCAAGGATGCGATCACGAGTGGTTACGCCTGCCACGGAGGTGATCGTACCCGGATCGTGGCGCGGGGTGCTTACCAAATGGTAGACA
>JANMCE010000049.1:0-8766 GCA_031360915.1 Actinomycetes bacterium
ATGGCCTACCGAGTCGACACGCCAACCGGCTCGATTGTGATCTCGGGCGACACCGGGCCGTGCGACAACGTGGTGCGTTTAGCGGAGGGTGCCGACGTGCTGGTGCACGAGGTCATTGACGTGGCGTTTCTGGCTGAGCGAGTGGCCAAGCTGCCCAACCGTGACGGCATCATCAAGCACCTCACCGAGTCGCACACATCGCCCGCTGATGCTGGCCGCATCGCGCAGCGGGCTGGTGTGAAGACCCTCGTTATGTCCCACCTTGTGCCCGGCGATGATGAGATCGCCGAGGCCGATTGGGAGAGTCGAGCGCGGCCCTACTTTGACGGCGAAGTCGTCTGTGGTGTCGACCTTGACCAGTTCGCTCTGCTCGGCGAGTGACAAGTACCCTGACACTGTGACCGCGACGATCTCCAAGCCGGCGGGGCAGCGCGGCAGCAAGGAATTCCGCGCCTTCACCGGCTTGTCGATGGCTGCTTCCGCTCTGTCGATCGACCTGATCCTGCCGGCCTTCGATCGCATTCGTCGTGACCTCAAGCTCGGTGAAGCGTCGTCGGGCACAGCCGGACTGATTACGGCCATCTTCGTCGGTCTGGCCGTCGGTCAGATTCCGGCCGGCATGGCCGCGGACCGTTGGGGACGCAAGCCGGTGGTGCGATGGAGTTGCGCTCTCTTCGTGCTCGGCACAGTCGGCGCGTTCTTCTCTCCCACGCTGCCGCTGCTTCTGGTGTCCCGCTTCGTGTGGGGTCTCGGCGCGGCCGGGCTTCGCACGTGTGCCATGGCCATGATCCGAGATCGCTTCTCGGGCGCCGAGATGGGTCGCGAGATGGCATTCGCCATGACCATCTTTCTCATCGTCCCGGTGATCGCACCGGTCGTTGGTTCGCTGCTCATCAAGGTGATGACGTGGCGGGCCCTGTTTGTAGTGTGCGCGCTGTTCGGCCTCGTTATTTTTTGGTGGCAAACGCGGCTGCCCGAGACACTGCACATTGATGATCGACAGCCCATGCGTCTCAGCCAGTTGTTGGTCGCGATCAAGGCCATCGGTCATAACCGCACCTCACTCGGCTACACGCTCGCCATGCTGCCGATCTTCGGCGTGTTCGCGTCGTATCTAGCAAGCTCGGAGCGCCTTGTTGGCAAGGTGTTCGGCAAGCCGGCACTCTTCCCACTCATGTTCGGTTTCACCGCGTTCGCGATGGGTGCGGCGTCGCTCTACATCGGCAGGAACGTCGAACGCCTCGGCATGCACCGCATGATTCGCACACTCATCATTGTGTACACCGTTGCATGTTTTGTGGCTACGGTCGTCGCGGCGGCAGCGCATGGCAAGCCGAACTTCTGGCTGTACTTCGGCATCTTCACGTTCGTACTCATGGCCCACAACGGCGCGTTCCCGCAAATGAACTCGGGCGCGATGCAACCCGTCGGACACGTCGCCGGGGCAGCCGCGGCGGTCATGGGCACGACGTCGAACCTGGTCGGTGCGGTTATCGGCGCCGTCATCGACAACGCCTACGACGGTACCGTCAACCCGTTCACCCGAGCCTTCTTCGTGAGCGGCCTCATCGCCACCGCGCTCATCGTGTGGGCCCGCTCCGGTTCGAAGAACGTCATCGCACCATAGGACCTGTCGTTTCTAGACTGATGTGATGTCGCGCATCGCAGGTCTGCGTCCGTTCGTGGAAGACGGGCGCCTCATCAGGGTGCCAGCCAAGCAGTGGCGTCGCCACGATGTGTTGCAGCACATCGTGTTCGAGTCCTTTCAGACGGGCCGAACATACGACGAGCTCGAGGTGAACGACCGTCTGCGTGTCTGGTGCGATGGTGGCGAGGTGGACCACGTCACCATCCGCCGGTACCTCATCGATATGAAGTTGCTCCATCGAGCCGACGGCCTCTACTGGGTGGATCTCTCGTCGCCTCCCGAACCGAACATCGCCGAACGAACCGTCACCGCCCTCGGTCTCGACTAACTCGATTTACCTGACGGTTTCTGACGCTGGCGAGCGTGGCTGCTCGGTCGATGAGGAAGTCACCTAATCGGCCATGCGCCTCCGGTGTCGCTTCGAGGGCCTTCCCCACGGCCCTCGGGGCGGCGGCAAAGAGATCGCTAACGATCGATTCGGAGTGCTCTGCGGCGAGGCCCCAGGCCTTCCCCTCCGCGGCCAGGTCCTCGATGGTCACGTCGCGGATATCGGTTTGTCCGTTGATGTACATCCCGAGCGTGGTGGAGACTGGATAGAGCAAGGACGAGAAAATGTCATAGACCGGACTGAGCATCGCTCGGCCCGAACGAAGCAGGATCGATGTGTTCATGGCGTGTCCGTCGGCATTGCCGACGAGCACGTTGATGGCGGTATGACGCAACAGCATGTCCAGATCCGATGGGTCTCCCCAACGGCCAAGCAGCGCCGCGATCGAACGAAGTGAAGGACCGCCGTTCTCCTCGTACTTCCGCGGAATCGATCCGACCGGCACGGCAAGCGCCTGACAGGCGTTCTCCTGATGAAGCCGCTGAATGGTGCCATCATCACGTACCTCTCGATCAAACCGTCGAACGAAAAGAGCGTCTGAGTCGGCCACCTGATTGAGAGCTACCTCGGCCGCCGGCACTCCGTTAGAGAAAGCGGACCGTGCCGCGTTGGATTTCGAGCTGACCGAGAAGTTCCGGTCCAGCCCAGACATTGAGTGCCGACGCGCGGCTCACGGCCGATCACGGATCACAACATCGACGCCGAGCGAATCAAACGCGGCCCAAAGCCGTTCGATCGCGGTGGTCAGTTCACCCTGTTCTAGCTTCGAGAGATACGTGCGGTGCACAGCAATGCGCTCTGCCAACGTCGCCTGTGAGGTTCCTCTCATTGTGCGGAACTCGGCCAGAGCGGTACCAAGATCGTTGGCTGATCGGGTCACGAACTCCATGCGCTCTCCCATCATTGTCTCGAATTCCAGACAATGCTACCAAATGCAATCTCTGTCTGCGTTTCCAGACAGATCACGAGAGCACTCTCCGGATCCAGAACCTCGGATGCAGATGTCGCATACCTATAGTATACTTATTGGTATGCCAAGGTTGAAGACAACAGTGAGCATAGATGAACAAAGCCTGCGTGATGCGTCGGAACTCCTCGGGCTGACGTCCACCTCCGAGGTTGTTGACGTGGCACTCGACCGTCTCGTGCAGTCCGAACGTTTGCTGCGCGACCTTCGGGCGTATCTGGGTCGACCGCCGACGGCCGAAGAGGCCATGTTCGGCAGCGTGCGGGTCCGGTTCGATCTTGACGATGACGACGTGGATTACGAAGCGCTCTACGGTGCGCCGTGAAAGGTCCTGAGCCGTCCCGAGGTGAGGTGTGGTTCGCCGACATAACGGGCGAGAAGAAGCGACCGGTCTTGGTCGTGACGAGGGATCCAATGGGGCGCCATCTCCACTCTGTTATCTGCGCGCCGATCACGTCGACGGTCCGTGGCATCTCCACCGAGGTTGCTTTGGGATCTGAGGTCGGTTTGAAGAATGATTCGGTTGCCAACTTTGACAACATGTTCCTCTTGCCTCGAACACAGTTGCTACGAATGCTTGGCCAAGCGAACGCCGAGCAAATGCAGGCTGTTTGTCTGGCTGCGGCTGTAGCGATCGGCTGCACACCGCCGAGCCGGGTGTAGGCAGTCAGTTCGCCTACATTTCTCCTGATGGAACATCGGCGAGGAGGCTCGCTGCGGCATCGATGATTGCGGCCTGGTGTGGCTGGAGATCTTGGTAGGGGAGGTTGGCGAGGGAGATGTAGGGGTCCGTCACACCTGACGGCTCGCCGACCATGGTCTCGATGACCGCCAGGCCACAGAACGGCACGTGGTACGTGGAGTAGCCGCCTTCGTGCAGCACGACCAGGCGGCCGCCGCAGTGGCGATCAGCCGCGGCCGTGACGGTTTCGGCCATCATGCGGAAGGTGTCGGAGTGGGCCATCATGTGGGCCATTGAGTCGAACCCGCCAGCGTCGTAACCGCTCGACACAATGATCAGGTCTGGCTCGAACGCGTCGAGTGCCGGAGCTACGACCTGTTCGAAGGTGGCCACGTACGCGCCGTGTCCACAACCTGGTGGGAGGGGAACGTTGATATTGCAACCAAATCCGGCGCCCTCGCCGCGCTCGTCGAGCTTGCCGGTATGGAGGGGAAACCGTCCGTCCTGATGAATGGAGATCGTGAGCGTGTGGGGGTCGTCATAGAACGCGACCTGGGTGCCATTGCCGTGGTGCACATCCCAATCGATGATCGCTATGCGCTTGATGCCACAGTCAGTCCGCGCGTGAATAGCGGCGAGCGCCGCATTGTTGAAGATACAGAAGCCCATTCCACTATCGGCTTCGGCGTGGTGACCAGCCGGGCGCAGCAGTGCGTAACAATTGTCGACCGTGCCGCTGAGCACCGCATCGACTGCTTCCATGGCACCACCAGCAGCGAGAAGAGCTATCTCGTACGTGCCTGCTCCGATGTAGGCGGATCGACCGACCTCTCCATAGCCAGCGGCCGACATGGTGGCGACCTCGTTGATGTAACGGGTGGTATGAAACCGCCCAACCTCGGTCGGTGTCGCTTCGCGTGGTTTCACACGAGTGAGGTGATCGAGATAGCCGCTGGCCTCCAGTAGACCGAGGAGGCGACGTTTCGTTTCGGGATGGTCGGATGGCTCGGCGACCTGCAGCATGATGCCGTCGGGACGACGCCCACCGGCGGAGGGACCTGGGTCGTGCCAGAAGAATCGTTCGTGGGCTACCAGGCCGGTGCGTCGCATGGTAAGACGCTACTCATGGAACGCCAATCGCCACGCTGGTCGGAATTCGCGCCTCTGCTCAAACCGTCGTTTGGTACCGGGACCCGGATGGAACGCAAGGTTGCAAAGGCCGCGGATATCGCCGACCTTCGCGAAATGGGCCGTCGTCGCACGCCAAAGCCAGTGTTCGACTACGTGGACGGCGCGGCAGGTGACGAGATCAGCATCCAACGTTCGCGTGACGCGTTCAACCGCATCGAGTTCATGCCGCGGGTATTGCGGGACGTCTCCAGCGTGTCTACGACCACGACCATTCTGGGCCGGGAATCGTCGATGCCGTTCGTGTTTGCGCCAACGGGGTACACCCGCATGATGCATGCAGAGGGTGAGATTGCGGTCGCCAGAGTGGCGGCAAAGGCTGGCATTCCGTATTCGCTTTCCACCATGGGAACGACCACGCCAGAAGACATAGCGAAAGTGTCGAGTGATGCCCGTCGCTGGTTCCAGCTCTACACCTGGCGCGATCGTGACCGCAGCGCTGCACTGCTCGAGCGGGCGCAAGCGTCGGGCTTCGATGTGATGCTGCTCACCGTCGATGTGCCGGTCGGTGGCGCGCGACTTCGTGATGTGCGTAGCGGCTTGACTATTCCACCCAAGCTCACCTGGCAGACCTTTCTCCATGGCGCGGCCAGGCCCTTTTGGCTGGCCGACTTTCTCACCACGCCCCCTCCCGCGTTCGCCACGTTGAAATCCGACGAGAGCGTCACGATGTCGCAGATTGCATCGAAACTCTTCGACCCGTCGGTGTCGTTCGCTGACCTCGACTGGTTCCGTTCGATGTGGAAGGGTCCGCTGGTCGTGAAGGGCGTGCAGACCGTGGCCGATGCTGTGCTGCTGGCCGAAGCGGGGGTGGACGGCATCATCGTGTCGAACCACGGCGGCCGACAGCTTGATCGGTCCGCAACACCAATCGAGCTGCTCCCGCAGATTGTCGCCGAGGTTGGTAGACACATGGAAGTGATGCTCGACACGGGCGTGCGTAGTGGAGCAGACATCGCCGCAGCAATGGCGATGGGCGCCAAGGCCGTGCTCGTCGGTCGGGCCTACCTGTACGGCCTGATGGCGGGAGGCGAGGCCGGTGTGCAGCGGGCGTACGACATCTTGTCCACCGAACTCGTTCGTACGATGCAACTTCTCGGTGTCACCTCCGTCCCCGAACTCACCCCTGACCTGGTGCGGTTTCGCTAGGAGCGACCCAGGCGTTGCAGCACGTTTCGCGTCATCTGAACGACCCGGGCATCTCGGCGAAACGTGCTGTCGCCGAGCAAATGACGAGCCCAATAGGTTGTGCCTGCATTGAAAACAGTACCGCCGCTCGGATGCACCAACATGGTGGCTTCGTGGCGATGGGGTTTGGACGGGTCAATAGTGATGTCGGTGCGCGAGACGACGGTGAGGCCCTTGGTGTCGGGGTAGGGGGCGTTGTCCCACTCGTAGCCGACAAGACCGCTGATCCGATCACCTCGCCTCAGGTTGGTGCCTTCGTACAGCCAGTGGTCCGGGGTCGTCACTGTCCAGTCAAAGCTGCGACCGTAGGGAAGCGCGTAGGTGTCATACCGTGACCCCAAGAGAAGGTCTTCTGGTTCTCGAATAAGCACGCTGCGCCACTGTCCAGTGATGTCTGGATCGGGATCCTGCCCGATTGTTACCGCCTTGCGGCAGGTCATCGTCGTATCGTTCAGACGGATGCGCCAAAAGATTGAGTTTGCAGCAAGGAAGGCAGCGTTGCCGCCTCGTGCCACGAAGGCTTCGAGATGTCGCCGCATAGGGGTCGACCAGTACTCGTCGTGGAACACCGAAACAAACAGCGACGCGTTCGCCAAGAGTCCGGGGTCACGATGGAGGTCGTAGCTCGTCACGTAGGTAACGGTGCGGCGCTCTTCGGCCAGCCAGCGGGCGAACTGCCAGTCACCGTAGAAGAGGAACCCCGCACCCTGGAACGTGTCGAAAGGGCGGGCGAGTTTGACGGTGGTGGCAGCACCCTCTCGTGAGTTGAACTTGTAGAGACTGCTGTCACCCCAGCCGTTGTAGGCGTGATACGTGGTGACCGGAACCTGCACGACAATGCCCGACGGCGGTTCTACTGGTCGAATGACGAACGGGGCGAAACGAAGCTCTCCTGATCCGTGCGTCGGCCGCATGACGACGAGGTACAGACCTGACGCCAACTTCTCAGTTCGTTGCATGTGCAACAACACGGGCCACGTCGCCGGATCGTTTACTGTCGACCGCACGTCCACGTCGCGCTGCTGAAAGATGCGCTGCGACTCGCCGACGCGGACAATCGAGACGTCGACGCGTTGCGGTGACCGAGCACGAACGACCAGCGGATATCCGGGCTGGATCGAGAATTGCTCGGCAAACGCCGCCGAGGATTGGTCATACCTGGGTGACCCGGTTGCGTCGGCAAACGGGCGCGCCAGAGCGGGCTCATCCCACGGCGTTGGGCCACCGGAGCGAATAAAGCGGCCCCATTGGTTGATGCCAATCCCGGCTGCGATCAGCGAGCTGCCACCGGCTCCGGACCGGAGCAGTTGTCGTCGTGTCCAGCGCCCCGTCATCGCAGGCGCAGTCTACCTGCGTCTGGCACGGCTGTGGTTTCAGGACGAACAACTTTCTGGGTGAGTTCGAGGGAAACGTCTAACCTGGGCAGGTGACAAAGGCGCTGGTTTTCGACGTTGGCGACGTGATGATGTTGTCGAACTGGGAAGTTCTCGATGATCTCGAACGCGCGACCGGCCGCACCATTGTTGGCCGTGGTCCATACGCGCCCGACGGTGATCCCGACTGGCAGGCCGTGTTGCGCGGTGAACTCGGCATGTACCCTTATTGGGACCGCAAAGCACAGGCAGCCGGGTATGAAGATGGCATCGCCATGTTTGCCGAGTTCCCGCAGAAGGTTCCCAACATCTTTGCCCCCGACGCGCTCGCGCTGCTGGCTGAAGCGCGTGCCGCAGGTGTGAAGACCGGCATTCTCACGAACGATCTTGTGCGCATCTCCGGACTCGAGTGGTCGACGAGACAACCGTCTCTGCAGGGCCATGACGCGTTTGTTGATGCAACGGTGATCGGCCATCGCAAGCCCGCGCCCGACGGCTACCTCAAGGTCATCGCCGAGCTCGGCTTACCCCCGGAGAACATCGTGTTCCTCGACGACACGCCCGAATGCATCGAGGGTGCCAGAGCCGTCGGCATGGTCGGTGTGCACATTGATCCGCTCGACCGTGAGCTCGGCTTCCAGCGCGCTCGGGAGTTTCTTGGACTGGTGCCGCCGAGTGAGGCGCAGCGACTCGTGAGCATGGCGGAGGCGGCGTACGGCTCGCGCGATCTCGATGCCATCCTGCCGATGCTGCACCCTCAGATCGTTATCTATTGGAATGGCCAGAAGGTGGCTTCGGGGCTGGCCGAGGCGAAGCAGTTTCACCTCGACAAGCTTGGCTTCGGGTCATCCGTAATTCGTCGCGACTACAAGCTCACCAAGACGCTGCGAGCTGCTGAGGGTGACACCATTTGTGTCGAATGGGAGTCGAGCTACCGTCGCGAGGACGATACGCTCGTCACCAGTAAGGCGGGCGAGTTCTGGACGATGCGTTACGGATTGCTCATCGAGTGGCACGCATACAACTTTCGGACCGACGAGTCATGAACGCTTTCTGCTCGTTGGTAGGCACCACGCTGCCGTTGCAGATGGCGGCCATGACGCGAGTCGCCACGCCAAGTCTGGTGGCCGCCGTTGCCGATACCGGCGCACTCGGCATGATGGCCGTAGGCCGTAGCTCGATTGCCGATGCGAACAATCAGATCGACAACATCGAAGCGATGACGAGCGGCGTGTTCGGCGGCGGATTCATTGTGCCGTACCTGTCGATGGAAACGCTCAACGCCATCTCGCAGCGGCTGAACATCATCGAGTACTTCTACGGCTGGCCCGA
>JANMCE010000083.1:0-48133 GCA_031360915.1 Actinomycetes bacterium
CGCTGCTCAGCCGACTGTGCGACGAGGGGCGGATCCCGAGTGTTGCCGCTGGCTTGACTCGACGAATCGATGCCGCCACGGTGCAGACAATCCTGCACGAACGAGCCCGCATCAAGACTGATGCTCGCAAAGCGATTGGGACCGCTGAGGAGCGCCGCCGTCTCCGGGCAGCCACCGCGGCCTGGGTCGGAACGATCAAAGTTCCCGCCGAATCATCAACAATCGAGGAAACCTCAGCGTCACAGTGATGTTTCGAGTTTTCTGAGGTTGGCAGCGCGCTGGCACGTGGGCCTGCGTCTATTGCGGCGATTAACATCACGATATGACTGTACATCACAGATTCATGATGTATGGTGATGACGTGAGTGATCGTCTGACCGACCGTGCGGTAGCGGCGTTGCGCGCCGTGGTACCGGCGCACGTCGTCTGGGCCGAGGATGTTGCAGGGACGGTGAGGCTGAACGGAGCCGAGGTACGAACAGTGTGGGTCGGCCAAGGCACGCTGCCAGATAGCCGGTCGGCGGTCGAATTGGTGGCGCCGCACACGGTTTTGGCGGCTCAACGGTTTACCCCAGCCGCCCGCGATGTGCTCCGAGCCGCAAAGGCGTCCTGGGTCGACGAGACGGGTGCGGCTGAAATCTCGATCGGACCGGTTGTGGTGGCGCGCGACGGGCGATCACTCCCCCCATCTAAGCCGAAGGGCTGGACAGCCTCGACGCTCGCTGCCGTCGAGGCTGTTCTGGCTGGATCGGGATCTGTGACGGCCTCGTCCGTTGCGTCGACGTCCGGACTATCGATAGGTGCAGCGACGAATGCGCTGCGATTCCTGACCGACCAGCGCCTGCTCATCACTGACTCCGCGCGTGGGCCGCACTCGGCCCGCCGGGTTGCCGACGCTGACCGGTTGCTCGCTGTCTACGCGGATGCGTCGGTACCGCTCCGCAAGCCGCTCGTTCTGTCAGTCGGGGTGCTCGGTCGTGACCTCGCGGCAGAGGTCGTTGAGATAGGCCGCAGTTGGGCGCTCGAGTCCTTTGAGTGGGCGGTGACGGGGGTCTTGGCGGCCGATCACCTCGCGCCGTACCTCACCTCATTCGGTTCCGCAGTCGTCTATGTCGACGCGTCCACGATCGCGGAACTCGAACGCGTCGCATCCGCCGCTGATCTCACCCCAACCGACGGCGGACGACTCACCCTCGCCCCGTTCCCCACGGCTACAACCAGAACACTCGCCACCAACGTGGACGGTCTGAAGCTTGCGCCATGGCCGCGGGTCTACGCAGATCTCCGCACCGTTGGTGTACGCGGTGAAGAAGCCGCAGAACATCTCAAGGAGGTGATCGCTCGTGGCCGATGAAGAACGTTCCCGACATGCCCGTCGCGCCGCAGAGCGCGCGTTGATCCGAGTCGTGCACCACTACGGCGCCCGACCCGAGTTCGTCGTGCTTGGAGGACTTGTCCCAGACCTGCTGTGCTCGGCGAGCAATCAACTGCACGCCGGAACAACCGATGTCGACGTTCAGGTCGACATGGAGATCGCGTGTGGAGCGGTCAACACCCGCCGCCTCGAAAACGCGCTGCGCAATGCTGAGTTCGAGCCCGATGGCGAACGCAAGTGGCGGTGGGTCACCGATGGCCCCGGACCGAAGTCGGTCGTGAAGTTTGAGCTGCTCGCCGATCTCGATGACCAGCCTGCGCAGGTCACGATCTCGTTCGATGGCTGCGAACGACTCGGTGCGGTGAACCTGCGCGGCACCGGTTTCGCCACACAAGATCACGAGGTCCGGATCTTGCGCACGTTCAACGCTGGACAGGAGCAGACTGCCGAGATCAACGTCGGTCTCGCCGGCTTCCTGCTCGCCAAGAGCGCCGCCGCGCACTCGCGTCGCAAACCGAAGGATTGGTACGACATTGCGTTCGTGCTACTCAACAATGACCGAGGCGGTCCGGTTGCCGCCGGACGAGCTGTCGCCGAGCGGTTCGGCGATCAGCTTGTCGGTGGGGTCAGGACAGCACTCGATGACCTAGCCGCCAACTTCGCCGACACCGACGGCCAAGGACCTCAAGCATTCATCGAGCAGACGCTCATCAACCACCCCGACAGCGACCCCAGGCAACTGGCCTCCGACTCGGTTCTCGCCATGCGGCGCTTCCAACGAATCGTCACCGCCGGCTGATGCCCCGACTTTTTGGACAGCCGAACGAACCTACAGAACCCGAAGAGGTTTTCCGGGCCGTGTCATCAATTTGTCATCACGACTCACGCAGACTGGACCCTACGAGCGCCTACGGGAGCGGACTGGCGCTCATCGAAATTAGCCGCTGAGCAGGACAAACGCCTCCGACGACGTACTTGAGCAGACGAGCCTCGGGAGGCTCATAACCCGAAGGTCGCAGGTTCAAATCCTGCCCCCGTCACCAAAGAAGCCCAGGTCAGACGCTATGTCGGACCCGGCTTCGTCGTTCAGAGGCGCGACTTCTAATGGTTCTTCTAATGCTTTTCGCGGAGCATGGGCTGCGAAATGGCGTTTCGCGAGGAGTTTCGCGACTTCGCCGTCCTCTGCGCTTGCGCCATTGCAGGCGAAGGAGGCCGCCGCTGATGGCCGGATCCGAGCAGAGGTCTTCGGCAGCGCGGGTGCCGGTGGGCGTAGAGGTCTTCGAGATGGATAGTCGTGAACTGGCGCGGAAACACGGGCACCACGCCGCGGGACTCATACTCGAGCAGCAGCGCTGTCGGTTATGTCGCGAGCGCGACCGTTCCATCGGTCTTTCGCTGAAGGTCGCCGGCTCCGATCAGATATGCGATAGCGGTCGCTACGCCGGCGGCAATCTGGGCGCCGGTGCGGTTCCAGCCGTACAGGCGAGCAATGAAGGTGACGAGTTCGTCCTGGTCGACCGTTGATGCCCCTCGGACCACCTCAAGCACGGCCTGGTGGAGCTCCGCCCCCGGTACTTCGTCGATCGTGCGACGAGTCCGGGCGTCTACCTCGATCGGGACTCGAACGGTTTCGTTCTGCTGACCAGGGATCGCAAGAAATCCGGGCTCGGGGGCCACAAGTTGGTGTCCAATCATCGACCTGGTGACTGCCTGAACCGCGTCGGTGGTTTTGGAGCCGCCGCTACCGACCGGCCAGGCCGTTCTGATGATTCGAACGATCCGCTCCAGGGACACCGGTCCCTCTACCTGAACGATGGAGGTGATGAGTTCGCGCAGTTGCGAACGGGCATCCGGCGAGTGGGGCGGCAGGGTTGTCCGGACCGCAGGCCCACTCCACGGCACGTAACGCTTGGCCCCGGGCGGCAGGTCGTGATTCACCCGCTGATGCTCGACCTCGAGTGGTGGCGGTGGCGCCTGGACTCGCCGATTGGGGCTGAATCTTGGCGGCCCATGGAGGGCCTCGTTGATCGCGTTCCGGAGCCGACGTTCCTCTGCGCCGCGGTCGCGGAACCAGGCAGTCGACCAGACGCGGTGGAGGTTCCAGCCCAGCCCGTTGAGCACTTGTTGTGTGAGTCGGTCGCGGTCGCGGGTGACGGCCGCAGCGCCGTAGGTTTCGCCATCGCACTGGATGCCGAGGATGTATTTACCCGCATGGTCCGGGTGCCGGACGCCGACGTCGATACGGAGGCTGCCTGCGCCGACGTTTCGATCGACTTTGTGCCCCCATCCTTCGATGGTTACTGCCACCACGTCGGCGACCTTGCTCATTGTGTCGTCGGTGTCTTCTGTGTGGTCTGTGGTGAGGATTCCGGTGCGAGCGAACTCCAGGTAACCGCGCAGGTGGCGGACTCCTTCGTTGGTTGTCGCTGCCGAGAGGGCGTTCGGAACGAACGAGGCGATCACTTCGACGCGTCGCCGCGCTCTGGTGATGGCGACGTTCAGTCGTCGCCACCCGCCAGCTTTGATTAGCGGACCGAAGTTGGTGGTCATCCTTCCGTCGGCATCGGGGCCGTAGCCGATGCTGAATAGAATAATGTCGCGTTCGTCGCCTTGGACGTTCTCGAGGTTCTTGACGAAGAAGCCGTCGAGTCGGTCATCGGAGAGCAGGGTGAGGAGGTCGGGGTGTTGAAGGCTGGCTTCCTCGATCGCGCTATCGATCGCCTCTTGCTGGCTTGCCGAGAATGCAATGACTCCGAGGCTGAGGTGCGGGGACAATTGACGGTCGGAAGACCTCCTCGACGCGGGCCCGGGCGGCCTTGAGGTCCACGATCAGGCCGTCGAGCACCCGTCGGGCCTCGGCGACGTCGCTGCTCTGAGCGCGCCCGAACCACGTTGGCTCGGGTCGCTGTACGGGGTCGGCGAGTTGAGCGAGCTGGGCGAGCCGTTCCAGTACTTTCGGAGTAACGGCTGATTTCTCAACGCGGAACGTTTCGGCCAACCGGGTGGCCCCCTCGTCCAGTGCTGCGATGGCGGCTGCGCCCTCTTCGAATCGGATCTGTGTCCGTCGAACGTCGGCCGCGGTGTGGTCATCCTCGGCTGGTGTTGCAATCCCGTTAGCAGCGACGGCGTTCTTGCGGTTGGTAAACGTCGACTCGGCGACGCTGCTGAGTGAGTGCCAGTCGTCCGCGTATTCGCGCGTCAGCATCGTGACCAGGGTGTTCAGCTCATCGATCCCGATTGATGCGTTGTTGATCGCGTGGTCGACCGCGTTGGGGTTCGGGGTGTGAAGCCACGTCGGGTCGATGTCGTAGCGCCGATCGAGAAGCCTGAGAAGCTCCAGTAGCCGCTGCGCGGCCGAGCGATCACCGACAAGACCGAGCCCGAGCTCCTCGTCCACCGACTCAAGTCGGGTTCCGAGTGCCTGAACGCTGGCCATTGTCTCGTCGAGGGTTCTCCTGCGGCTTTCGGACACACTCGGACCGATGTCAGTCGATTGGAGATCACGCCACAGGTAGGTGTCGCTTCGATCGACGGGTCCCCAAGCTCGGCCGAGCGTCTCAGCCCACTCGATCAACCTTGCGAATGTCGGTGTATCCAACGCGAGGGAGATGGCCGTCGGCGGCGGCGCAGACATGTAGTTCGACAGTTCGGCGAGGCGACCGAGGACGTCATGCAGCGACCGGTTGAGCGGGGACCGGACCTCGTTGATGGCATCGGCGTAGCTGGCAACGCGTTCCCTCGCTTTGACGAGTCGCGTCCTGTCCAGATCTGTCATCTGCGGCTTCACCCTCGGGTGACGGCTGAGTGCGAGGCCAAGCTCGTTCGCGACAGCTTTCCTGGTTGCGTTGTGCGAGACCCGCGAAGGCGCCGTCTACCTCACCCTGCTCAACAAGCTCGAGGAGCAGCGGACGGCGCTCGGCGACCAGGTATTCGACGTCCTCGGTCAAGCATTCCAAGGCACCCCTTTGCGAGACCTGCTGCTCGAAGCGATCCGCTACGGCGACCAGCCATCGAGCCGTGCGCGAATCACCGAGATCATCGACGGAGAAGTCGGGACCCGCCTCACCGAGCTCGTGCAGAACAACGCCCTTGACGCCACCGTGATGGACCTCGCGACCGTCGAAGCCATGCGCCTGCAGATGGAGGAAGCCGAAGCACGCCGACTCCAACCTCACTACATCCGATCGTTCTGGCTCGAAGCATTCGCCCACGTCGGTGGTCGTGCCGTCGCCACCGAGCCCGGTCGATACGAAGTCACCCGCGTGCCACAGGAACTGCGCCAACGTGACCGCGCGGCGGGCGGCGGGGCGCCCCTGCTCCACAACTACGAACGAGTGTGTTTCGACCCCGGCGATGCCTGTCCCGAAGGGCTGTCACCTGCGGCCCTGGTCCGGCCGGGACATCCCCTCCTTGACACCGTCGTCGATTCCATCCTCGAACGCTACGAGCCCTATCTGCTCCGCGGGGCTGTGCTCGTCGATGATCAGGACCTTGGCACCGAGCCTCACGTGCTCGCCGGGTTCGAGCATCGCATCGTCAACGGCCTGACCGACGCCGCCGGACACCGCCGCACCGTGTCCCGGCGCTTCCAGTTCGTCACCGTCGACCTGACTCCGGACGACCGGGTCGGGCCGCCGGTACGCTCGCGTCGTGCCGCTACCGGAGACCGATCTCGCGCGCATCCGACGTTGGGTCGACGCTCGCAATGACCGATTGCCGCCTCGCGCCGCCGGGCAGACCCGCTACGAATTCGACGTCAACGACCGCTCCGTCACGATCCTCGAATGCCGAGCTCCATGGCGGGCAGATTATGGGCCGGATTGGACGCGGTTCCCGGTCGCCCGGCTCCGCTACACGAAGTCCCGACGGGAATGGGCGATCTTGTGGCGCGACCGGCATCTGCGATTCCACGCCTACGACCTGATCTCCCCAACACCGAACCTCGAAGCGCTGCTCGCGCACATCGACGAGGACCCGACCTGCATCTTCTGGGGCTGACCCGTTCACATCAGCAGAAGCGCGAGGAGCGGTGCGGGAATGGCCCAGGTGGGGTGGTCGGTGTTGAGGATCGACTTGGTGGCGAGGATGCCGTTGCCGTACTTGGCCTCGATCGTACGGGCGTCGCTGCGCCATTGGTCGTCGACCCATTTCCCTTCGATCGGTACCGTGCGGGCCGCGCCAGACGCGCTGCTGATCGGCACGGGCAGGAGGTCGACTTCGTTGCCGGCGCCGGTTCGGGCATAGCCGATCGTGTCATTCACCACGAGGCGCCCCTCGTCGACCTCGTCGATCGCGCGGGCGAGGTGCATCCCAATCGTGGTTTCGGTCAGCATTGTCATCGCCGGTTGAGCGCACGCGGGACGAAGGCGACTCGGCACCCAGCTGAGGATCGGGTCGGACAGGTAGAGCTTGGCTTGGCTGCCACGTACGGGACGCCCGCGGTCGTCACGCTGAGGACACCAGATTGCGCCGAAGTTGCGGACGAGTTTGGCGAGGCGCAGAGACAACGAGTCGTAGGTGTAACCGAGATCAGCGGCGGTGCTGCGTTGATTGAGTGGACTTGTCGCCCGCATCGCGAGCCCGTCGAGGAGCAGCGGGATCGACTCTGGCGGTGCGTCACGATCGACGTCTTGCCGTAGCCAGGCGGCGAGGTCCTGGAGGAACCCATCGCTGACGGCACCGATTCGGGTGTGTTCGAAAACCGCTCGGGGAAACCCGCCGCAGGTGAGGTAGTCCTGCCAAGCGAAGTCGTAGGCGTCGACGTCGAAGCGGAGCGCGTCGAGGGTGACGGCAACCTGCTGCGTTTGCAGCAACGCCGGATGGACCGCTGGAGGGCGGGCGAGTTCTGGCCGCGATGCAGCGAGGAACGCCCGAAATGACATCGGCAGCAAATGGCGCACGCGGCGAGAAGCGGCCCGCCCGGCACGACCGGCAAGCAGGTTGCCTTCGACATCGTCGGTGGCCGACCACCGGCTCCCGGTGGCGACGACCGTGTCAGTACCGAACGCGGTGCCGTCGCGTGCCGACTTGAGAACAGCGGTCCATCCCTCGATTGAACTGACCTCGTCGAGCAGCCAAACCCGAGAAATGGATTGGGGATGGTCAATCACCCTGGTCAGTTCACGTCCAAGACTGAGGGCACGGCGAAGATCTCGCGTCGCGAACCCGTCGCAGGGAACATGGATGACCTGCCGGGGGTCGATGTCTGCCCGTCCGCATAGGGCCGCTGCGACGTCGAGCAACGCCACCGACTTTCCGACGCGGCGTGGACCGGTGAGCACGACGAGTCGATCATCGACCCGAGAGTTCGTTGCGATGTCGTCAAGGATCTGCGTCCGGTATCCGAGGTCATGTTCGGCGCGGTCGACGAGCAGCCTGTGGGCACCGACCCAGGCGAGCGGGTCAGTGCCAAACGACGCCGCGCGCCACCACGGGTTGGCATCGGTCAGAACCCGTCGAAGGTCATCGTCTCGCATGTTACGATGATAGCCCGCAAAAGGTGGGGGGTAGAGAATGTAGTGTGCCCGCACAAGGTAGGGGGTTCGGAGCATTTGAAGCCTACAAACACCCGGGGGTCGGGTGGCCGACCGGCCGTCAGCCACGCTTCATCGAGCGCTTGGATCGGTCAGTAGGCCGCGGACGAAGGCGATCGACGTGCCGTTGCGACTACGTTCCCGGACCTCACGGGGCCCCCTTCATGCCCCGACACGGTCGGCCGGGTGGGCTCGGTGAAAACCGACGAGATGTCAACGAAATGTCAACGAAATGTCAACTAAATGTCAACGAAATGTCAACGACACTGCCGCCAGCAGGCGCCTACGAGGGTCTACAGGGGTCTACAGGTGTCTTGACAGCCGTGGTAAAAACCTGCTCTAAGCAGGCGCAACAGTCTGCCACCGTCTACAGGAGCAGACGATGACGTCGGGCTCATAACCCGAAGGTCACAGGTTCAAATCCTGTCCCCGCCACCAAAGAAGCCCTGGTCAGCCACTACGGCGGGCCAGGGCTTCGTCGTTCATCGGCCTGACTTCTAATGGTTCTTCTAATGCTTTTCGCGAGCTGTGGGTCGCAAAAGCGACGCTTCCGCAGGGCGTTTCGCGAATTGGGCCGGCAACTGCGGGTGATCTGCAAGGGGTTCGGCCGGACTCGCACCGGCGCCGGGCCAACCACCGCATCGACAACCCGGTCCGCGGGTCGATGCGCTGGTAGCTCACTGCGTAACACCGATCTCTCTTGGGTGCCACGTAACCCTGCATGATGTCCGCGTTCGAGCCCCCGGCGATGTCCCGGCCGTTGGAAGACATCGGTAGGAGACGCAGATCCCTTCATTTCGAACGGACTGGCTACGGGTTGTCAGACCCGGTGAGTTCCACTCATCCAGATGAGGTCGACTCGCCTAATTGACACGTCGGCCCCGACCTTGTCACAGGGCTTCGGTACCCTTGGGCTTCAGCGTCGACCGGCGCCTCAACAGCATCAGGGGGTGTGATGGTTTCTATAGAGTCGGTCGTCGCGGGTGGGTTCGCCAACTGGAGAGTCGGCCGGAATGCGGAGGGCTGATGTCCGGAATGCGGAGGGCTGATGTATAGAGCCAATGGTGCGTGGATGGTGAGCGCGAGCGACCTCGTGAACTTTCTGGAGTGCGGCCGCCTGATGCAGCTGTCGGCTGAGTTCGCGCTAAATGGCCAAGGGACGCCGAATACCGTCGTCGACGGGCATGTCGCGGTGACTCAGCGCCGAGGTTTGGAGCATGAGCGCGGTTACCTCGAGTCGTTGAAATCGGCTGGCCGAATGGTCGCGGAGATTCCGGAGGGACCCGTCGAGCACCGAGTAGCGGCCACCGTTGAGGCATTGAGATCCCAAGTCCCGGTTATCTACCAGGCGACATTCCTCGACGAAGGCGGAGATGGCCGGCCGTGGTGGCGGGGTCACGCCGACTTCTTGGAACTCGCGGACATCGACCCACCGTTCTACGAGCCCGTCGACACGAAGCTGGCTCGCCACCTCAAATCCGGTGCCGTGATCCAACTGTGTCAGTACGCAGCACAACTTGCTGTGCTGCAGGGACGCTCCCCCGAATTCCTTCATGTTCAACTGGGCGACGGCCGAAGAGAGAGCGTGCCTGCGGCCAGCGTCGCGGCGTACTTCCGCCTCGCCAGGCTCCGTTTCGAGCGAGCGTTGGCCTTGTTCGATGGCAGTCTCCAAGCTCCGGAGCCGGTCGCGCATTGCGCAGTATGCGACAGGTTGGACGGCTGCGACGCGATTCGTCGAGCGGAGGATCACCTCACATTGGTGGCAGGACTGGGCCGCGAACAGGCACGCAGACTTACCGCCGCAGACGTCCGCACCGTCGTCGATTTGGCGAACCTTCCGCCCGCCGCCAAGGTGACCAAAATCGGTGAGCACGTCGTCGCGCGGCTTCGCCGCCAGGCATCGCTCCAGGTCGCAGCGCGATCTATGAAAGACGAACCCCCACCATACGAGTTCGTCGAACTGTCGGGACCGGGCCGCGGCCTTGAGGCGCTGCCGACGCCATCAGCCGGTGACCTCTATCTCGACCTGGAAGGGGATCCATACGTCGGGCCGGACGGGTTGGACTACCTGTTCGGCATGGGATGGGTGAGCGCCGAGGGAACGTTCGGGTTCTCCGCCTTCTGGGGTCACGAGGCCGACGGTGAGCGTCGAGCATTCGAGGCGGTGATCGATCTCATCACGGACCGACTCGCCGCCTCTCCGGATCTTCACGTGTATCACTACGCGTCCTACGAACGCTCGGCGTTCGGGCGGCTGATGGGTAAGTACGGGACCCGTGAGGATGCCGTCGACAACCTGTTCCGCCGCGGAGTCCTGGTCGACCTCTACCGCGTGGTGCAGCAAGGCGTGCGAGTCGGCGTCGAGTCGTACTCGATCAAGAAGCTCGAGCCGCTCTACATGCCGGAACGGGACGGTTCGATCGTTGACGCTGCCTCAAGCATCGTCGAGTACGAGCGGTGGCTCGAGACTCAGGATCAGCAGATTCTCGACGACATCGAGGACTATAACCGGAGCGACTGCGAGTCGACGTGGCGACTTCACCGTTGGCTCGAGGACCGCCGGATCGAAGGTGAGCAAGCCTTCGGCCGTCATCTCGAACGGCCTGCAAATCCCGACTCCGAGGACGCAGCGGAGACTGAGCCCGCTGATGTGGACGATGTCCACCTGCGGCTGGCAGGCGACATGCTCGTTGCCCCGCCGCGCGATGAGGCGTCCGTGGACTACGCGCGTTGGGTCCTTGGCCATCTGTTGGAGTGGCACCGACGCGAGGACAAACCGTTGTGGTGGAGGTTCTTCGACATCGTGAAGAACTACGCACCAGGCGACCTGGTCGACGACGGCGGATGCCTCGACCTTCTGCAGTACGTCGGTGCGGACGGGATGGAGAAGAAATCGATTCTGCACCGCTACCGATTCGACCCGGAGCAGGAGCACAAGATTCGTGTCGGCGATCGCCCTCCAGATCCGTCGGTGGAGCGAGAGGCTTTGCTGTCGGGCAGCGCGCGGGTCTCGCCTGGGGTGGTGACCGAGATTGATCCGATCGCCGGCGAGATCGTGTTGAAGCGCGCCGCCACGTCGTCGGCCCGTCACCCTGTCGCGTTGATGGATCACAACGTCGTTGGGAGCGAGGTGCTTCGCGAGGCGATCCGTCGCGTCGCCGATTGGAGCGCTGTCAACGGTATCGATGCGCCCGGCCGGTACCGCGCGGTGCGCGATCTCCTTGTTGGCAATCCGCCCCGAATCGACGGGGTCACGGCGGGTGAGGTGCTGAGGCGAGACGGCGAGAGTGTTGTCGATGCTGCGACGCGACTCGTCAGCGGCCTCCAGTGCAGCTGCCTTCCGATTCAAGGTCCGCCCGGGACGGGCAAGACTTTCACCTCGGCACACGTGATCGTCGAGTTGGTGACCGCAGGCCGGCGAGTCGGCATCACTGCCAACAGTCACGCCGTGATCACCAAGCTCCTCGACGAAGTGATGGCGGAAGCAGCCCGACGGGGAAACCAGGTCATGGCGATGCAGCGCGATGACGGTGACGGCTCGGCTAACCCGAACGTGACCCACGCCAGCAACTCCGGCGCGGTTGAGGCGGCTCTTGCCGACGGAACCTTCTTGCTCGTGGCCGGAACGGCATGGCTCTTTGCCCGTCCCGGCATGGAGGTGGCCATCGACTATCTGTTCGTTGATGAGGCGGGCCAGATGTCTCTTGCGAACGTTGTCGCGGTCGGAACCGCCACGCACAATCTCGTGCTCGTCGGCGATCCGCAGCAACTCCCGCAGCCAACGAAGGGCACACATCCGGTCGGCGCCGGTGTTGCCGCGCTGGAACATCTTCTCGATGATCACAAGACCGTCCCTCGTGACCGCGGGTTGTTCCTCGAGTCCACCTACCGCATGCACCCTGACGTTTGCCGATTCGTGTCCGAGCTGTCCTACGAGGGCCGACTCTTCTCGGCGGAGGAATGTGAGCAGCAGCAGATCCTCGGTGCCGGTCCATTTGCTGGCAGCGGATTGCGGTGGCTGCCCGTCGAGCACACCAGCAACAAGTTGTCATCGGATGAAGAAGCCGCCGTGGTCGTCAGCTGCTACTCGGCCCTCGTCGGCAGCCGCTGGATCGACCAACACGGTCGTGAACTCGACCTTACGACGGACGACATCCTGGTCGTCGCGCCATACAACGCGCAGGTACATGCAATTGGGCGCCTCCTGCCGGCCGGGGCGCATGTCGGCACTGTCGACAAGTTCCAGGGCCAACAGGCGGCGGCGGTCATTGTTTCGATGGCGACGTCAAGCGCCGACGAAGCGCCGCGTGGCCTTGAGTTCCTGTTGAGCGCCAACCGCCTCAACGTCGCAGTATCACGAGCGCGAGCGTTAGCGGTCGTGGTCGCCAGCCCAACTCTGCTGACGACCAAGTGTCGAACGGTGCGACAGATGCAACTCGTCAACGGCCTCTGCCGATATGCCGAACTCGCCGGGCACATTGCTGACATCGGGTAGATCGATCCATCGGTCGCTCGGGCGATCTGGCCTCCTACATTTGCCCGGCAGTCCTCAAGGTTGGCTCGCTGCCGCACTGCGACACGCGCGACGCATCGTGGCAAGTGGGAAGCGCATCGTCCCATCGGTCTGCACGACCAGCAACGCCCCCGGCACTCTCACGATCAACTCACGCGGGTCGTAGTCCGTCGAGGTCGAATCGAAGACTGCCTCGCCAATCACCGACGGTTGACCCGAACGACGCTTGCGTCGGTCGACAGCCTCGACCACCCATACCAGCCGCGGCAGACGAGCCAGTCGATACTCCCGCGCCGAGACCTGATCGAGCCCACGATCCACGGCCGCAGCCTTGAACGCCGTTGACGTGATCGCGTACGTGCGAAATGTGACGTGCCCGCGATCATGCAACGTGTGGAGTGCCAGGCGCTCGGCGACCAGGCCGCGGGCCACCGCTTCCTGGGACACCGCCCGCAGATAGTTCTGGCCGGAGCGCTCCGCCGGCTCGGGTGCCAGCCACAGCCGTTCAGGTACCGGTGCGACGAGCATCGTCCACCAGCCGTACGCGTCACCGGTTGCAGGGTCGACGTCGGCGAGCACGTCGGGTACGACGAGATACGGTCCCCGCTGATCGTCGTGGCGGATGAACCTGATCCAATCGGTGTCGCCTCGTCGGGGTTCACGGTCGTATCCGATCAACACGAACGCGTGGTCGTACGTCCCGATGAGAACGGGGAACCCCGAGTTGAGGTAGCGGCACGCGATCGAGACGATGCGCGTGTCCCACTCTCCAGGATTCTGACCGGGGGCGTGCGGCGGCGGATTCTGGTTCGGATTCGGTGTTGGCAACTCGCCCATCCGGTAGAACAACGGCGGCAGCCCGAAGTCACGCAGAAGGTTCGTCAGCTGTAGTCCCGTGAGCCCTTGCGACGGCACTGGCCGGCCCTCGACCACGTTTGCGTCAGCCAACAACGTGAAGTCCGCCATCACCCGCCGATGTGTGTCGTGACGCAGCGCGGCGGTGTAGTGACAGATCCACGCGGCCGCGTGGGCGCATCGACCGAACTGAGTATCCTGTTGGGCGAAGGGCACGGCCGCAATCAGCAGGCGTTGCCCGAAGAAGCTCACAGTTGACTCGACGGAGGTGCGCACCGCTGGAGCCAACTCGGGCGGAGGTGCCAGCATTGTGCGCCCGACGCGCCCGAGCCAGGATGGCCTGATGACCATGAAGCCGAGGTATCCGTGATCATCAGGCAGGCGCCACAACTCGTCAGCCTTGAGTGCTCGGCGAAAGAAGTGCACACGGTGCGCAGTGTCGGAGATCTCAGCGAACGTCTTCGAGAAGAAGGCTGAGTACTCGCTGCGATAGTCCTCGTCGAGATAGCGCGTCTCGATCACGGCGGTCGCGGCACCGCCCGCTTGGGCGACTTCGAGGCAGCGTTGTAGGGGTCGAGGGTTGAGCGCTGGATAGCGGTCGAGTAGCGCCTCCCAATCCGCGTCCGAGTTCAACGCGATCAGCTCGGCCGGATCTGGCGACTCCCAGTCGCTCACAGGGGCCGGTTCAGCTCAAGCGCAGCGACGCCGAGTTCGCCTCGGCATCGCGCCGGATACGCGCGAGTCGATCGAGGTCGCTCCGCAGCTCCTGTCGCTGGTCGTCGTTGAGAAGATCCTTCGCTCGGTGTATCGCACGGCCACCCGAGGGTGAGCTCGGAAGTACCGGGACCCGTGTCTTGTTAGAGGCCATCTTCTTTGTCGACATCGCTCTCAGCCTAGAACCTATCGCGGCGACGGCGTGCGACCGGAGCTGGGTGATGTCGCGTGCTATCGCCGAAGCGGCCGACCGCAACGCGGACACCTGCAACCCGTCGGCGATGAGGGAGACGCGAACGCCACCGGCATGTCCTCGAAACCGCATGCGGAGCAGCGAAGTGTCGGGATGCGCACCGTTGTCCGGATGCGCGTTGGAATGCGGATCGTTCGTGCCATCACTTACCTCGCTTCGGCCGCGGCGCGCGTTGCGAGAGCGCACTTCCTGCCGCGGTCTTCGACGCCTTGCTGGTGCGACCGTCGCGAAGAACCTTGGATGCCGCCTTGGCGGCGGTTGAGCTTGTCTTGCGGGACTGGGCCATGTGATGGCTCCTTTCACTGAAGGGGTATGACGTACACAATAGTGTACGCTTGTCACTCTGTCAACTATTGTGTACGATCACTCCTGTGGAAGATGTCATGGGGGATCCTGCTCAGCTCGGCCGAGAGTTCGCCGACGCCAGAGCGGAGGTTCACGAGTCGCTCAAGACTGTCGCAGTCGCCGCGGGTGTCTCGGCCGCGTACCTCCAGAAGCTCGAGCGAGGACAGGTCGAGACACCCTCCCCGCGGATACTTCGTGCCCTCGGAGCGCATCTCAACATTCCATACCGGCGATTGATGGAACTGGCCGGATACGAGGTGCCAGCTCGCGCCAACGCAATACAGGGTGCCCTCGGCAGAACGCTCGCGACGGCCAGCCTCAGCCAGAGTGAGGAGCGGGCCGTCGCCGCCTTCGTTGAACACCTCGTCGACCGTCGAGCGGGCTCTCGACGGCGGGCCCGATAGAGCGCGTCGGGATGTCTCCCGCCGCCGGCCGACGCTCCCTTCGACTTTGGGGACACCAATTCTCGAGTATGTCGTTTGAGTCGTCGCGCACTTGCAGCGCGATTGAGACAGGTTGCGCACGCTTCGGGCTCTACTTCGGGCGTTGTGTGGCACATCCCGCTGTCATACTGAAATCGTGGCAAACGGGCTGATGGCATGCGTTGACAGCACGGGGGCCTGCTGATGGGACTACGGGATCTGTTCCGCGGCAAGGATTCGCCCGTTCGGACGTCGGACGGGGCGCCATTCGCGCCGCCAACCGGGCCACCGGGCGAGGCCACCGTCACACGTGCAGCCCGCGGCGTCGCTCAATGGATCCCCATGGGGCAGAGCATCGTCGTCGACCGTCGAACGATTCCTGGCGGAATGCTGTACTTCGGCAGCGAGGCGCCGTCGCTGGATAAGCGCAGCGTCGAACCGGCGCTGATCGACCCCGCTCTGCCGGTTCATTGGGAGCATCCCGATCAGACTGGCAACACCAATGGCTACTGGCCCTCGTATCACCAGATCAGCCCAACGGCACGTGCTGCATATCTGCAATGGCTCTCCACTGGCCGAAGCAACCCGTCGGTGTACATCGGCTACGTCTTCTTGTACTTCTACGGACTCGAACGCCGCGTCATCGCCGACACCAAGCTCAATCCCGCACACCCCGATACTCCCTTGATCGCCGACGAAGTTCGACGCCTCCTCGACATCTACGCGACCAATGGATCGTTCCGCAGCTACGCGAAGTTGTTTCTCTCCCTTCTTGAAGCGAGCACGATGCTCAATGCCGAGCTCTCACCACCGCAGTGGGATCCCGAGGATCACTCGTGGGAAGTCCCGTTGTCGATAAGGATCGGTGTCGGTCGTTACGTCGCCGCCGGCCAGCCGATCCCTTCGAACTGGGCGCTGTCGCTGCTGTTGCACCATCCGGAGGCCTACCTCCGGACTCCGGCAACACGGTGCCGGGCTGAGTTCGACGCGCTGTTCACTCGCAAGTACTCGGTCCGCTACGGAGCAGGCCTGGTGATCACACCGCCGACCGCGACGGTCAGGGTGGAGTACCGGCCGGCGTCTGGTGGGATCAGCACGGAAGTGGCAGCGCACATCGGCACGCTTCCCGATGTCACCAGCATCGTCGGCCCGATCAACAAACTCAAGGAACTCGCGTCCGAATGCACTGACATGCTCGACCCGTACAGCCGATACCTCGGACGTAACACAGCCGCCGTTGGAACGGCAGAGGCGATCTCATTGCTTCCCGACGAGCTGCTCGCCACACATGGCGGTCGACTGATCGACGAGCTGCGAACCTGGACCGCGAACACCTTTACGGGCGCTCGACACGTTACGGTGCCACTCGCCGAACTGGTTGCTCGCTGGTCCCCGAATCGGACCGAGAAGCTTTCAAAGCGCGACGCAGTAGCGCTGGCCGGGTTACTCGGCAAACTCGACGTCGGTATTGAACCTGACGTCCGGTTCGGCTCACCGACTCCCACCTCGGGCTCGGACGTGTTGCTGTTCCGTCTCGCTCCGAACGCGCCCGCTGCACCGTCATCCGCATACGCGGCCGCGTCAGCGCTGATCTATCTGACCGCGGTGGTCGCGTCAGCCGACGGAACGATCTCGGAGCCGGAGCAACGACACCTCGCTCACCATATGGAGACCGTCCTTGGTCTCGACCGCCACGAACGCGATCGGCTCGAAGTGCACCTCGCTTGGCTTGCGACCGGCAAGGTCGGCATGGCCGGCATCAAGAAGCGGGTCGACATCCTTCCCGCGCACCAACGCGTCGCGATTGGACGATTCCTCATCGACGTCGCCGCAGCAGACGGTGCCGTCAGCCGCGAGGAAGTCGCCACACTCACCAAGATGTTCACCCAGCTCGGGCTCGACGAGACCGACGTGTACCGCCAGGTGCACGCTCTCGGCAGTGGTGATGCCGGACCGGTCACGATCCGCAACAGTGAACCGACGACCCGATGGGAGATACCCGGTCCCGCAACACCAAACCTAGCCCAGGTGCTCCTCGATCCCGCCAAGGTTCAGGCACGCCTCGCGGAAACCGCCAGCGTGACGGCGCTGTTGTCGACCATCTTCGCCGACGACGAACCGGCCGCCGCAACCACCCCAGCCGGATGGGCCCCACCACAACCAGTCACGCAAACGACGACCACCGTCGCGGGTCTCGACAGCACCCACTCCGCACTGGCCGCAGCGTTCAGCGAACGGCCCGTCTGGCAGCGAACCGACGCCGAACAACTCGCCGCAACACTCGGTCTACCCCTCCTCGACGGCGCCATCGACCGGATCAACGAAGCCGCAATCGAAGCATGCGGCGACCCGCTGATCGAGGGCGACGACCCGCTCGAGTTGAACGACTATGCGAAACAGGAGCTGTTCTGATGCCCGAAACACCCGCAGCTGAACGGATCCGCCCACGCGACCGAGACGCGATCCTCCAATCACTCCGTGCCGGTGTCGTGCCACGAGTCGGACAGCAACACATCCAGGTGGGACGAGCAAACGAAGTCAACGCGCTTGTCGCTGACATCGACTGCATCGCTGACGGAGGCTCGGCCATCCGATTCGCCATCGGCGAGTACGGGGCGGGGAAATCGTTTTTCCTGAACCTGGTCCGCTCGATCGCACTCGAACGGAAACTCGTCACCGTGCACGCCGACCTCTCACCGGACCGGCGTCTACAAGCCACGGGCGGCCAAGCCCGCAGCCTGTACTCCGAACTGATGCGCAACCTGGCCACCCGGGCACGCCCCGACGGTGGAGCAATGCCCTCCGTCGTAGAACGATTCGTCACCGACAGCCTTGGCACAGCGCGTGAACGCGACGTCAGTCCGGACACAGTGATCCGCGAGCGGCTCACAGAACTCCAAGAGCTCACCGGCGGCTACGACTTCGCCGAAGTGATCTCCGCCTACTGGCGCGGACACGACACTGGCAACGAACAACTCAAAGCAGACGCCGTCCGCTGGCTCCGAGGCGAGTACGCAACACGCACCGACGCCCGCGCCGCGCTCGGAGTCCGCACCATCATTGACGACGCCACCTTCTACGACCACCTCAAACTCCTCGCCCGATTCGTCCGGCTCGCTGGCTTCTCCGGTCTCCTCGTCTGCCTCGACGAACTGGTCAACCTCTACAAACTCGCCAACACCCAAGCGCGAAACTCGAACTACGAACAGATCCTGCGAATCCTCAACGACTGCCTCCAAGGCTCAGCAGCAGGACTCGGATTCGTCCTCGGCGGCACACCCGACATGCTGCTCGACACCCGCCGCGGGCTTTACTCGTACACGGCACTGCAGTCACGCCTGGCGGAGAACACATTCGCCGGCGGCGGCCTCGTCGACTACTCGGGTCCCGTGCTGCGCCTGTCCAACCTCGCCCCAGAGGACATGTACGTCCTGCTCGGCAAGCTCCGCCACTTGTTCGCGTCCGGCGACCCTGATCAATACCTCGTACCCGACGATGCCCTCACATCGTTCATGACGCACTGCGCCAAGCGAGTGGGCGATGCCTACTTCCGCACGCCGCGCACCACCATTAAAGAGTTCGTCAACCTGCTCGCGGTCCTTGAGCAGAACCCCGGGGTCGACTGGTCGACCCTGATCGCTCGTGTCCAGATCACCACAGAATCAAACCCGGATCTGGCCCCCCTCGACGACGAAGGCGACAACGCGCCCGCACCGCTGGCCATGCCAACACCGTCAGGCTTCGCACCACCGCCGCCACCGCCACCGCCACCGCCACCGCCACCATCGACCGACGATGACCTCACCAATCTCCGGCTCTGACGGCCCACAGCCGTCAACGTCGTTTCATCGGCTACACCCCCGACTGCAGCGGTGGGTTCACGACCAAGGGTGGACGACACTCCACGACGCCCAAGAACAAGCGATCGCACCGATTCTCGACGCCGACTGCGATGTGATCATCGCCGCCGCCACAGCTTCCGGGAAGACCGAAGCCGCGTTCCTGCCGATCTGCTCGGCATTGGCGACCGCCAGCCACGCTGCACCTGTGACGCAGCGTGATCCGTGGGCGGTTCACGACCCGTGGACCGAGAAACCGCCAGCACCATCGATAGGTGTGCAGGTCCTCTACCTGTCCCCTTTGAAGGCGTTGATCAACGACCAGTACGACCGCCTCGAACAGCTCTGCGAACGCGCCGACATCCCGGTACACCGATGGCACGGCGACGTCGCTGGCTCCGCGAAGCAGAAAGTGCTCAAGGACCCATCCGGCATCTTGTTGATCACCCCCGAATCGCTGGAAGCAACGCTCGTCCTCCGCGGCACCCGGGTCCCAGCCCTGTTCGCCGGGCTCCAGTACATCGTCATCGACGAACTCCATTCCTTCCTTGCAACACCGCGGGGAGCCCAGCTCCAATCGCTCCTCAACCGGGTCGAACTTGCGATCCGACGGCGACCCCCACGAATTGGACTCTCGGCGACACTCGGCGACATGGATGCAGCTGCCCGATTCCTCCGACCGACAGCACCGGAGCGCGTGCTGGTCATCTCCTCGCACACCGATAGGCGCGAACTGAAACTCCAAGTGCGCGGTTACCTCGCGACGCCACCCGCCGTCACAGCCAAAGCCGCGGCCAACGCCGAACACGCCGCCCGCGAAGTCGCCGTCGAGGACACCGCTGACGGCGACAAGCTCGCCATCGTCGAGCACCTGTTCACCCACCTGCGCGGCGCCGACAACCTGGTCTTCGCCAATGCCCGACGCGACGTCGAGATCTACGCCGATCTCCTCGCCCGCCGGTGCGAGGCCGAACGACTACCCAACGAATTCTGGCCTCACCACGGAAGCCTCGCCAAGGACATGCGCGAGTCCGTCGAAGCCGCACTCAAGGATCGGACCCGTCCCGCCAGTGCGATCTGCACATCGACCCTCGAGATGGGAATCGACATCGGGTCCGTCGCAAGCGTCGCGCAGATCGGCCCGCCCCCGTCCGTGGCCTCGCTCAGGCAACGCCTCGGCCGCTCAGGCCGCCGAGACGAACCTGCTGTCCTGCGCGCCTATATCACCGAAGCCGAGATCGACCAGCGATCCTCGATCCTCGACGAACTCCGCATACATCTGGTGCAAACAGTGGCCATGGTGCGGCTGCTCCTCGACCGATGGCTCGAACCGCCAAACGATCCCGGCCTGAACCTGTCCACCCTCATCCAGCAGATCCTGTCGACCATCGCCCAACACGGTGGTGCCACCGCCATCGAACTGCACAGCGCGCTCTGCGGCCCTGGGCCGTTCCAACTCGTCGACCCGTCCCGATTCGCTCGACTCCTACGCTCCATGGCTGCAGCCGATCTGATCACGCAGACCATCGACGGCACCTTGTTGCACGGCAGGATCGGCGAACGTGCCGTCAACCACTACTCCTTCTACACCGCGTTCCAGACCGCAGAAGAGTGGCGACTCGTCACCGGCGGCAAGACCCTCGGCACGGTCCCGATCACACAACCCCTGTACGAAGGCGTCCTACTGATCTTCGCCGGCAAACGCTGGAGAGTGCTGTCCATCGACGACCGCTCCCACATCGTCGAACTCGTCCGCGCCGCCGGTGGCAACCCTCCAATGTTCGGTGGCGACCCGGCGATGATCGGCGAACGTGTTCGCTCCGAGATGATCCGCGTCTACGAAGACGACGTCGTGCCAGCCTGGCTCGACACCACAGGGCGGCAGCTCCTCGCCGACGCTCGAGCCGCGTGGCAGCGACACGGGCTGGCTCGCGCCACGGTAATCGCCGCAGGAAGCGAGGTGATCATCCTTCCCTGGACCAGCGACCAAGCTCTCTTCACGACGGTCATCGCCCTACGCTCCGCCGGCCTCGACGCGGCGGTCGAAGGACCCACCATCGCCATCAACGGCGCAAGCACCGCCGACCTCGCAACCGCCGTCGAGAAACTCATGAGCTCGCAACCTCCCGATCCGGTACAACTCGCCGCGGGCATCGAGAACAAACTGCTCGACAAATGGGACTGGGCCCTGGACGACTCCCTCATCTGCGAAGTCGACGCTGCCCGACGCCTCGACGTCCCCGGAGCATGGGCGGTCCTCGACAAGGTTCTCCACGACGTTCGACGGGTACCTCGCGATGGCTTTCCGACCGACGACCCCGCACCGAACCAGCACGACGTGGCACCGCACCGGTCGCGCTCCTCCCCGAGGCGAACCGCCGCCGAGAGCCTCCGACAGCAGGAGTTCTGTGTCGTCGATGTCGAGACCACCGGGTTCAGCCCCCGGCTGGGCGACCGGGTCGTCGAGATCGCAGCAGTCCGAATGCGAGGTGACGGCACCGTGCTCACCGAATGGACAACGCTCGTCGATCCACAACGCGATGTCGGCGCCACCCACGTCCACGGCATCACCGCCGCGGACGTCCTCAACGCCCCACGATTTGACGAAGTGATCGGTGACCTACTCCAGCAGGCCGACGGAGCCGTTCTCGTCGCCCACAACCTCCGTTTCGACCACGAGTTCCTTGCCGCCGAATTTGCACGCGCCGGCCACGACATTCCTTCATGGCCGGCGATGTGCACGCTCGCGCTGAGCGCGCTCGTCCAACCCGGAACCGCCAGCCGCAAGCTGGCCGCCTGCTGCGACCGGCTCAGCATCTCGATTCACCTCGCACATTCAGCGCACGACGACGCCCAAGCAACCGGCAAGCTCCTGACGGCCTATCTCGCAATCGCCGCACAAGCCGGTCGACGAAGTCTCGAACAGCTCGGATGCACCCCGCTCGAATGGCCAGACCTGATGCTCCAGCTGCCCGCCATCGGTCGACACCAGCTTCGCGGAGCCGGTTCTGCACGCGTCACCGAGCAAGGTCAATACCTCACGCAGCTCGTCAAACAACTCGACAACTTCACCTTCGACGACCCGAACACAGCCGCATACATCGAGCTACTCGACCGAGCCCTCGAAGATCGCCGACTCACGTCACGAGAGTCCGAAGCGCTGTTGGCTACCGCGGCCGACTGGGGCCTCTCAATCCACCAGATCGCCCACGCCCATCGCGACTACTTTGACCACCTCCTCGCCGTGGCAGCTGGTGACAAGATCATCAGCGACCTTGAGCAGAAGGACCTTCATCTCGTCGCCACGCTCATCGGGATCGAGCGTCACCTCGCTGATGAGTTGATCGAGGCAGCCGTTCAGCAGACCTTGACCTACGGCGGTCCAGGCACGGTCACAGCCGTAGCGCTCACAGGCCTGAGCGTCTGCTTCACCGGGGCGCTAGTCGGTCGCATCGACGGCACACCGATCACGCGATCCATGGCACAAGAACGAGCACGCGACGCCGGCTTGATCGTACGTGACAACGTCGTCAAAGGTCTCGATCTTCTGGTCGTGGCCGATCCCGATACTCAATCCGGCAAGGCCAAGCGAGCCCTACAGCTCGGCACCCGCGTCATCGCGGAAGCGGTGTTCTGGGCGAGCATCGGAGTCACCACGGACTGACCGACGCGCAATCGGCCTCGAATCGATCGGAGTGAACCCCACCGGGTTTCACGCGGGCTCGTCGCGGTGACTCGCAGCCTTGCGACGTGATGTGTCTTGACGGTACAAAACCGCTGGACCTTTGCGTCAGGCCCCGAGTGGGTGTTTGGACCTTTGCTCCGGCTGGCGTTCGAGCGTCACTTCAAGCCGAACACGGCAGCGCTGAACGCTGCAGCTGCGTCGGCCTGCATGCCTGGCAACACGTGTTGGTAGACGGTCATGGTGAAGGCGGGGCTGGAGTGGCCGAGGCGTTCGCTGACTACGTTCACGGGGACGCCTGCTTTCAACTGGCGGACTCGGTTATTCGAACCCGGTCGAATGGGTGGTTGGAAGGTGAGGTTGTTGGATCGGTATCGGCTCTCACGGGCTCATCGTGGTGTTCGTGCGGTGGTGGCGGCATAGTTGGCCCAGTCGCCTCCGGCTGTCTTGACCCAGTCGCTGGCTGTGGCGATTTTGATGTCGAGTGTGTCGGCGAGGACGGCGGCGGGGAGTTCGGCGGCGAGTTGGATGAGTGCGGATCGGCGCGCGGCTCGGGCGTCTATGCCGAGTGCGCCAAGGCGGACGCCGAGGCGGGCGGCGGTGATGGGTCGACCGGGGTAGGTGGCCGGGGAACAGCCATGGTGAGGTGGTGGGGGCACCGATGCTGGTGTGTGGTCGTCTGCCTGTGTGGGCCAGGGTGGCGACGAGTTGGTCGAGTGGGGCTGGGACCTCGATTGGGTGCCGGCCGAACTGGATGCCGACGGTGCCGCTGGTGGTGGTGGTGATCTGTTGATGGGTCATGACGGCGACGTGGCTGAGGGGTTGGGCGTAGAGGAGCACGAAGCTGCCAGCGACGCGGTCGCCGAGCTGGAGGCTGGCGTCGTGGAGTAGGCGACGAGCGATCGTCCAGCGGTCGTTGGCGTCGAGAGCGTCGCCGTCGTGTGCGGACGGGGTTGTGATCGTGAAGGTGGTGGTGAGGCCCTGTTGTGCGGTCCAGGCGAGGAAGTGGCGGACGTCTCGTCGCGAGGCTGGACCGGTGGTCAGCCAGATATCGACGTGGTCTTGGGTGCAGCTCGTCAGGGCGAGGTCGTGTTCGTCGTGCCATCCGAGGAACGTGATCGCGGCGGCGACCTGGTTGCGGGAGTAGCGGGTGGCGCTGCGCCGGGCGGGCGCGGTCCGTGCTGCGCGCCGCCGGAGCCGACGCATGGTCTGCCATGTGGCGAAGGTCTGCACGACTCGACGATGTTCGGCGTCGTCGATCGCGGCGACGGCGGTATTGATCCACTGTTCGAGCCGGGCGATGGACTCGTTGCGTTCCGCGAGCGCTCCGTGGGCGACAAGGAGGTGACGGACGTAGCCGGCCGCTCGAGGCACCGGAGATGATTGCCGCCAAAGCTCGTGACATCCTCCGTCACTACGTGAGTATGGTGATGCCCGACGGGTTCAAGGCGATGATCGTCGCAACCAGCCGCAAGGCATGCATCCGCTATTACGACGCCTTGAACGAGGCCCGCGATGAGCTGGTCGCCGAGATCGAATCGCTGAGTGCTGAACTGGAAGATCGCCCGTTCGAGACGCCCGACGCCGACGAGCAGTTCCTTCGCAACGGAGCGAACCAGCTGGAGCTGCTGCGGGCGCTGGACTTCGCGCCGGTGATCTCCGCCGAAAACAACGATCCGCCCGAATACCACCCGTGGAGCGACAAGCTTCGACAGCAGGTGCGGACCAACCTGTTCAAGCGGCCGCTCGGCCTCGCCGACGAACGGCACGATCCTCTCGCGATCCTGATCGTGAAGTCGATGCTGCTCACCGGGTTCGATGCCCCGCACGCGCAGGTGTTGTATCTCGATCGGATGATCCAGGAAGCGGAGCTGCTGCAGGCGATCGCCCGCGTGAACCGCACTGCATCGAAGAAGGACTACGGGCTGGTCGTCGACTACTACGGAGTCGCCTCACAGTTGACCGTCGCGCTCGCTGCTTACTCGAGCGCCGAGGGCGAGATCGACCCCGATGTCGATGGCGCGCTCCGGCCGCTCCTCGCCGAGATCGAGAAGCTCGACCCGCAACGCGAACGTGTCCGCCAACTGTTCGTGCAACGAGGCGTACAGCCAACGGAGGACACGATCGATGACTGTGTCCTGCTGCTCGAAGACGAACGGCTGCGCGCCGAGTTCGACGTAGCGTTGAAGGCGTTCCTCACCACCTTCGACACCGTGCTGCCCCGTCCCGAGGCACTTCCGTTTGTCGCGTCCGTCAATCTGTTCGGCGAGATTCAGGTACTCACCCGCCGTCGCTACCGCGACACGGTCGACGGCGACTTCGACCCGCACAAGTACAAGGAGAAGGTGCGCCGGCTGATCGACCAGCACATCACGGTGCTTGACCTTTCGCAGCGGATTGCGCCGATCAAGGTCACCGATGCCGAGTTCGCTGCCCACGTGCGAGGCATCGTCTCTCCACGCACGAAGGCGTCGGAGATGGAACATGCCATCCGCCACCACATCCGCGAGCACATCGACGAAGACCCGGCCTACTTCGCGAAGCTGTCACAGCGTGCCGATGAGATCCTCGAACAGCTCGAAGATCGCTGGGCGCAGATCTCGCTCTTCGAGGACATCGTGCGCGAGATCGACGCAGGCCGCCAGGACGTGGAGCACACGGGTCTGGACCCGACCACCGAGCTGCCGTTCCACGGGCTTATGGCGGAACACGTCGCGAGCTCGGATTCCGACGCGGCTCCGAGACTGGTGGCATTGACCGGCTCACTCGTCGGCGACATCCGCCGACAGATCGCCGTCGTCGGCTTCTGGGAGAACAGCACCAAACAGGACGAGCTACGCAAGAGCGTGAAGCGCACCCTCGACGACAGCAACCTCTTCGCTTACAACGACCTCGACGAGCTCGCCGTCGACCTCGTCGCACTGGCGAAGGCCAACCAGCAGAGGCTGCGATGAGCACCTCGATCCACACCCTCGAGTCGATCGCCGTTGGAGACCTCGTCTTCACGATCGCCCCGATGACCGATCGCAAGACCCTGGAGATCATGGTCGACCGTGACGCTTCCCTGGTGCTCCGGGCCCCAGCCGAAGCGTCGCGCGAACGAGTCGAGCGCTTCATCCAATCGAAGCGCAGCTGGGTCTATCGCAAACTCGCCGAGAAGGACGCGCTCGTCGGCCGGCCCATCGTCAAGCAATTCGTCGACGGCGAAGGCTTCGCCTATCTCGGGCGGAACTACCGCTTGAAGATCGAGGACGGAATCGAGGGCGTGCGTCTCGAAAGGGGTCGCTTCCGCATGTCACCTGAGACGGCGGCGAGCGGAGATGTAGCCATGCGTCAGTGGTACGTCCGAACGGGCGAGCAATGGCTGAGCCGCCGTGTCGAGCCATGGGCGAACCGAATGGGTGCCGCCGGCATCGGCGTCGCCGTGCGCGACCTTGGCTACCGCTGGGGTTCGACCAAAGGCGAGAGCTACATCAACATCCACTGGGCAACACTGCAGTTGGCACCCAGCCTCATCGACTACGTCATCGTCCACGAGTTGGCTCACCTCAAGGAGCTCAACCACACGGATCGGTACTGGGCCACCGTCGAGCGAGCCATGCTCGACTACGAGCGTCGACGCGCCGAGTTGCTGACCGCAGGTACGAGGGTATGGGCCTGTCACGGATGAACGAGCGAGTAATGACGCGAGCGTTGTTCCTTCTACTCGATTGAACTGGTCGTTGTCGGCGGCCTGCGCCACTCCAGGTCGCTACGCTCGGCTCGTGGACAGCTTCGAGCGAAAGGCCCTTGCGCTGTTGCGGCAGCTGACCGCGAGACCCGATGCGATGTTCCACGATGGCCAACTCGAGTCGATCCGAGCCCTTGCATTTGACCGCCAACGGGTTCTGGTCGTCCAGCGCACCGGCTGGGGAAAGAGCGCCGTCTACTTCATTGCGACGCGCCTGCTCCGCGACGAGGGCAGCGGTCCGACTCTTCTGGTTTCTCCGCTGCTCGCTCTCATGCGCAACCAGATTGAAGCGGCCCGAAAGATGGGCATTCGTGCCGCCACGATCAACTCGTCAACACCGTCGAGTGGGACAAGGTCGTCGCCGCCGTCGAAGCCGACGAGGTCGACATCCTTCTGATTTCCCCTGAGCGTCTCGCGAACAGGTTGTTTCGCGAGTCGGTCCTCGATCGAATCGGCGCCTCTGCCGGGCTCGTAGTGGTTGACGAGGCACATTGCATCAGCGACTGGGGTCACGACTTCAGACCGGACTATCGGAGGATCAGCCGGGTGCTTGATCTTCTTCCTCGAACGGTTCCAGTCCTCGCCTGCACCGCAACAGCAAATGACCGCGTGGTCGACGACGTCAAGACTCAGCTAGGCGAGGGGCTCAGCGTCTTTCGGGGACCGTTGGCTCGGGATGGCCTTGCTCTACAAGTCGTCGGCATCAATGCTCCGGCAGCGCGCTTGGCCTGGCTGGCTCAGACCATCCCTCGACTGCCGGGTTCCGGCATCGTGTATTGCCTGACGAAACGTGATGTGGAGGCGGTAGCCGAGTGGCTGCGAACGCAGGGGCTCACAGCGGAGACATACACCGGAGCCTCGGAGGGAAGGGAGTCGATTGAGCAGGCCCTCCTTTCGAACGACGTTGACGTAGTCGTCGCAACGTCAGCGCTCGGGATGGGATTCGACAAGCCGGATCTCGCTTACGTGATCCACTTCCAAGCGCCGGGTTCGGTCGTCGCCTACTACCAGCAGGTAGGGCGAGCAGGACGACAGCTTCCGTCGTCGTACGGGGTATTGCTCCGAGGAGCGGAGGACACCGACATCCAGGACTGGTTCATTTCGACGTCCTTCCCTACCGCTGAGGAGTCTGCCCAGGTGGTTGCTGCTCTTGAGCAACACGATGGATTCATGAAGCTGACTGAGCTCGAGGCGATGGTCAACGTGAGGCCGTCGCGGATTGAACTACTGATGAAGAATCTCGAGGTCGACGGCATCGTCGTCGCCGATGGGAAGAAGTATCAGCGAACCCCACGTCCCTTCATCTACGACGCCAAGCGCGCGGCAGCGATTACTGGCCTTCGTCGCGCTGAGCAGGTTCAGATGGAGGAATACGGAGAGTTGGAGTCTGGGTGTCGGATGGAGTTCCTAGCGGCTGCCCTCGACGACCCGTACACCGAGCCGTGCGGCGTCTGCGACCTTTGCGCAGGGCCGGCGCTAGCAGGCGACTTTGATCCGGCTCTCGCCGGTGAAGCGGCCGAGTTCTTGCGCCAGCGCCCGGTAGTGATCTCCCCGAGGAAGCAGTGGCCGGACCGCAAGCACATTCCGGACAGCCTTCAGCTCCTTGAGGGTCGCGCCCTCTCCCGCTGGGGAGACGGAGGGTGGAGCGAGTTGGTGAAGCGGGGCAAGCAGGTCGATGGACACTTTGACCAGAGGCTCGTCGACGCGCTTGCGGGGCTGATCGTTGGCTGGCATCCAGACCCCAAGCCGACGTGGATCACGTGGGTGCCATCGTTGAACCACACGACTCTCGTGCCAGACCTCGCCCGGAGGTTGGGCGTAGCCTTGGGGTTGCCTACGGTCGCCGCAGTCGTGAAGTCCAAGAACACCCGATCACAGAAGAACATGGAAAACAGTGCGCAGCAACTTGCGAACATCAAGGGGGCGTTCGCAGTGAACGAGCCACTTCCGCGCGGTCCAGCCCTTCTCGTCGACGACATCGTTGATTCTCGGTGGACGTTGAGCTACGTGGGCTCACTACTGCTGTTGGCCGGCTGCGATTCTGTGATGCCAGTCGTTCTCTCGGATAGTGGGCACTCGTGAGCGTCGTAAACGAAAGCTCCCTCGCGGTGCTAGCCATGACGAATCGGCTTGTTGATGCTGGCGTACCGTCACTGAAAGCATCCGAAATCTGGCGGTTGCTGGACGCCGTCGATGATCCCGCTCGTCTATTCGGCCTTGACGAGCGTTCTGTCGCTGATCTCATCTCGCGTACCGGAATCGAACCCGAACGACTTGTTCGCCTCCTCGACACAGGGATCGCTCTCGCAGTTCGTCTAGATGCCCTGTATGAGCGCGGCATCAGTGCGGTTACGGTGCTCGACGGGACCTATCCGACGAGGCTCCGAGACCGTCTGGGTGCGGCTGCCCCTCCGGTCCTCTACTGTGCCGGCGACGTGTCGATCCTCGGAGTTGATGGCATTGGCATGGTTGGCTCACGAGACGTCAGCCCTGAGGGTGTCGAGGCGACAATGAAGGTGGCGTACTGCATTGCCAACTCAGGCGTTCCACTGATTTCCGGTGGGGCGAAGGGCGTCGACAAGATCAGCATGGCAGCGGCGTACGAACGTGGCGGAAGCGTCGTCGGGGTCCTGCCAGATGCGCTTGAGACTGCAATCGGCCAGCGCGATAATCGAACTGCGATGCTGGAAGGCCGCTCGTGCCTCTGTACTCCGTACCGGCCTGATGCTCGATTCACAGCCGGAACGGCGATGGGACGGAACAAGATCATCTATGGCCTCAGCCGGGCAACGCTCGTCATCGCCAGCGCCAAGGGCGAGGGCGGCACTTGGTCGGGTGCAACCGAGGCACTGAAGAAGGGCTACGGACGCGTTGCGGTATGGATGGGTGAAGGTGGGGGCCTGGGCAACGCTCCGCTTGTCAAAGCGGGAGCAGTGCCGATTGATCGCCCCGAGGAGATCCTTGAACTTGGCCCCCTCGAGCCCGGGTCCACTGCTTCTGTGAGCCAGATGGCGCTCACCTTTGACCCTCTGGCGTTGACCGACCCCGAACGGTCGTCATCCACCACCGAGGCCAGCGAGCCAGAGGTTTCGTCCGAACCCACTTCTGCGAATCATTCCGAGGCCTCGACAGTTCCAGACGCCCACCCCTGTCTACCCCAAGGAACGGTTGCGCCAGTGGCGACTGGGTTCTGCTGGTGCGGATGCGGGAAGACAACGCAGGGTGGAGAGTTTTTCGTTACGCGACACGCCCCTGGTGCCGCTCAGCGCGCAGTAGTTCGGCACTTTGGCAGCGTGGAAGCGTTCCTCACCATGCTTGGCGAAGTGCCGCGCTCGGAGTAGCGCAACCAGGGCCGGAGTCGTGTGGGTTTCTACGGCTCTGTCGCTGCGAGAAGGTCGGTAGCGAGGGCGACCATCGAGGCGCGGATGACGTCGCTGTTCGCTGAGTCACCGGCTGCTCTTACCGTCATCTCGATTCCCTCTGCGTCTCGCCGTGTGAACAGCGCCCGCAGAGTAATGAGCGCCTTGGCGGTCACGTCGGTGGAGAGGGGGTGCGCGCGTAGCCGGCGAATGCCGTCGGCGAGATGGTCGGTAGGTACGGCTTGGAACAGCCGGTACAGGTCGAGAGCGTCTTTGTCGCGGACGCGGTCCTGTGCTTCGACGCGTTCGCCGATCTTGTGGAGCTTGGCGACGATCAGCGCGGCCGGCCCGGCGATCCAGATCTCCCGTGTTCGACTGTCGTTGGAGTCGAGAGCGACGATGGTGCGGCGTTCGCGATCGACAAGTGTGGCTTCGAGGCCTTTCGCCCGACGTGCTGCGCGTTTGCCGTGAGCGCCCAGGCGGGCTCCTCGTGTTCCGGGGCCGGCGAGCGCGTCTGGCACCATCACGTCGAGGTAGATGCCGTCCGGCTCAACCATCCGCCGGGGTGCACTCGGGGTGTGAATCCGCCGGCGGTCAGCGCGTCGCCGATCAGTGGCGAGTCGGCGAGGTCACCCGGCGCCACGGCAAGGTCGGCGTCGGTGGTGTACTCGGCGACGGCGAGGTCGGTGTCGGCGGTGTGGAGATAGACGGCCTGCGCGCCGACGAGCACGATCGCATCGAGGTGAGGTTCCAACGCGTCGAGGGCGTCGAGTAGCGCGCGGCGTGCCCGGACGTAGAGGGGGTCAGGCGCGCCAGACACGCTCATTGTCCTTCATCCATGCGAGCAGCTCTTCACCCTCAGATGGCATTCGGCCCGATCCGGTGAGGAGGTCGGCGGCGATCTGTGTTGGCGCAGCGAGTGTGAGTCCTTCTCGCTTTGTAGTTCTTTCGTAGACGACGGGGTCGAAGGGTTCGGCGATGAGCACGTTGGTGCCGCTGTCGACCTCTCGGAGGTCGAGCTGCCGGACGGCCGTCTCGATGTCGTCGACATAGAGCGTGCCGAGCCGGGCGGGAGCGATCGGGGAGAAGGATTGGGCGGCGAGTGAGCCGGTGAGCGCGTACCGCCACTTGACGGTGGCGAGCTTCGACGTGAGGTCGCTGAGTCCGCGTGGCGCGAGAAACGCGGTGGTCTGGTTCGAGGTCGCGAACTCGTAGTCCTTGCTCCAGCGGCGCAGGCAACCCTCCCAGTCGACGTCGCTGACGCGCCCGCGGGCATCGCGCGTGAGAAGCGCGTCGCGGGCGAGAAGGTCGATCACTCGTGCAAGCGTTGCAGGCGAGACGCTGGCGCGGCCAGCGAGTTCTCGCACGCCGTACGGAGGGCGGAAGTCGACGATGGCGCGCAGCGCCCGTCCGGCGCCGCGTCCGCGTAGCGACTTCAGTGGCTGGTCGTCGGGCCAAGGGTCCCTTTCGGCGCCCGTGGTGAGGATGTATAATGCCGACTTGTCTGACTGCAGCCGCATGTTGCCGGTGCTGTCGATGTAGCTGACACCGCGGACGGCGATCACCTCTCGCGTCCGCTCGCTGAGGTACGGGGCGATGATCGCGACGTCGACCGGCTTCGGTCCGCGTAGCGAGGTCGTGTCTTGAAGACCCATGTTGTCGAGGAGTTGCCCGGCCTCCATTGGGTTGAGCGACCGTTTGGTGATGATGCCGAACTCACTTGCGTCGCCGTCTGTTGTGCGGATGCGAAGCGAGACGCCCCGGGGGCCGGTCGAGCGGCCGGGGGCTTGAACGACCTTCGCCGACCACCCCGCCGGCATCGAGCGCGCAACGATCTGCTCCGCCAGACGGAGCGCCGCTGTCTCAGAAATTCGCTTCTTGTCTGCCACAGACAACTCACCGTTCGAGGCAAATCCGGGTGACCTGCCTGTCTCATAAATCATAGTGTCTCAGATGACCTGAGACAAGGGTGGAAGTGCGACACTTCTAATGGTTCTTCTAATGGACCAGGTGACAGAACCTGAGTCTGGGTGACACACGATGTCATCCTGAAACCGCGAAAACCCTGGTGAACGGCACTAACGGTCACTCATGGTCACTAGCGAACAGACCCTCGAAACGGCTCATAACCCGAAGGTCACAGGTTCAAATCCTGTCCTCGCCACCAAAGTAACACCTGGTCAGAGGCTCTTTCCGGAAATCGTCGGGAAGGGCTTCTACCGTCTTTTCTACCGATTTGTCATCAATTTGTCATCGCGATTCAAACCAGAATTTTCGAGGGGTTGAATTGTTGTCATCAAATCGAGGCCTCTCTGGTCGCTACGTTGCGTCGCGTCATGTGATCGTCCTTGGGTTCGGACGCGGCGGTCTGAGCGATTGGTACAGATAGTGCGTGTCATGAGAATCATCGCCGACCTGCGCGTCGACGACATCGAATCGGCAAAGGGGTTCTACTCCGGCTACCTCGGCCTGGCCGACGAAGAATTCAACATGGGCTGGGTCGCGCGCTACACGTCGCCGGACACCGGGGCGCTCGTTCAGCTGTTGACCCACGACGCGACGGCGCCCGATGTCCCTGTTATTTCCGTTCAGGTCGATGACGTCGAGGAGGCCTACGAGGAGGCTAAGCGCCGAGGGTACGAGATCGTGTACGCGCTCTCAACAGAGCCCTGGGGCGTACGCCGGTTCTTCGTCCGAGCTCCCGACGGCAACGTACTCAACGTTCTGCAATACCGCGTTTGATTCCAGATCCGCCCGTGCCCCCGGGGCGCAGGTAGCGTCGATGTGGTGGAACGGGTGATGGAGCAGCGGGTCGGGTTGGCAGCCGGGCAGCTTGGGCGTTTTGTTCACCGTTACCGCTTCTATTCGTATTCGGGTTTTCCGGTGGGGGTGTCTCATGCCGTGCCGTCGCGGCATCTCACCGTGATGATCAGTCTCGGTGACCCGATCACGCTGTGTGGTTCGCAGTCCGGGTCGTTTGGTTCGTTTGCTGCTGGCTTGCAGACGTCGCCTTCGAAGGTTGTTGATCACGGTGCCGGCCGCGGTGTAGCTATCGACGTAACGCCAGCGGGGGCCCGGGCGTTGCTCGGCCTGCCCGCGTCAGCCATCGCCGGTCAGGTCGTCGATCTGGGTCAGCTTTGGGGTTCCCGAGCTGGCGAGCTGGTCGAGAGGCTTGCGAGCGCGGACGGGTGGAACGCACGGCTGGTGGTCCTTGATCGGTTCCTGCTGCACGGCTTGTCCGAAGCGGCCGATCCGCACGGCGCGGTCGCATCGGCGCGGGATTAACTGGCGGCCTCGGCGGGCATGGCGCGGGTTGGTGTGTTGGCTGATCGCGTTGGTTTGAGTCGGCGCCACCTGTCGGGGCAGTTCCGCGCCGAGTACGGCGTGTCGCCCAAGCAGGCTGGGAGGGTGTTCCGATTTGAACGGGCCGCGAACCTGCTAATGGGGCCGGTGTGCCCGTCATTGGCGGACACGGCGGCGAGTTGTGGCTTCTTCGATCAGGCGCACCTCACCCGGGAATGGCAGGCGTTGGCCGGAATGACCCCAACCGAGTGGCTGGCAACTGAATCCAAGGATCCGGTCGACGAGCCGTATGGTCGGTAGGCATCACCAGTCGTGTGATCTGTTCCCGAAAGTCCAAGACCGGACCGCGTTAGTGCTGTCATCGTGGCGGTATCGCTCAACAAGGGAGGTACGATCAGATGACAGCCAAACCGGTCTTCACTGGGGTCAACGTTGTGGTGGCCGACATGGACACAACACTGGCGTTCTACCGGCTCCTCGGACTCGACCTAGAAGCCGTGCCGATCTCTTGGCCGCCCGGGACAGGCGGCCGTCACGCGACAGCGTTGTCGGCCGACGGTCCGCGCGTCGAGTTCGACAACACTGAACTGGCCCGCATCTGGGGACACGCGGGCCTCGCGCCAGGCACTCCGGTGATGGGTTTCTCGTTCGAATCGCGTGGTCAAGTCGATGTCACGTACGGTGAGTTGGTCGCAGCTGGCTACCGGGGTCGACTCGATCCCTACGACGCGTTCTTCGGTGCCCGCTACGCGATGGTGGATGATCCCGACGGTCACTCGGTCGGACTCATGAGCCCGATCGACGCCACCCGTGGGTTCACCCCGACCGCAGGCGATGTGACCACGTGATCGTGCACGATCTGAGCATCGACACGGTCAACCAGATGGTCCGCCACGACCTGGCCACCATCGGTGACGAGCCCGAAAGTGCGATCGGCGAGTTCGAGTTTCACGGGTGCGCAGGTGGGGTCGCGTCCTTCACCGGTCAGCCACCGTGGGAGCAACACACTGCCGGTGACGAACTGCTGCTGGTCCTGGCCGGGAGCACCGAACTCACGGTGATCAGCGAAGCGACGCGCCAACTCCACGCCGGTGACATGGCCATCATCCCGAGTGGCCACTGGCACCGCAACGACGCCCCGAGCGGAGTCACAATTCTCCACCTGACCCCGACCGAGGGGAACCGGCATTCCTGGCAACGACCGCAGACCGGCAGCTGAGCACGGGCGCATAACGGGCGGCGCCCCCGATGACGAAAGTCATCGCACCTTCGCTACATCGGTGTCTACCGCGACATGCCGACCGTTGGGACGATGACGTAACCAAGTCCGATCCGGTGCCGCCGGAGCAAGCCTCTCGACTCAGGTGCGTGGCAGGGTGTAGAACGTGTAGAACATCGACAGGGAGACGATCATGAATCAGGAAGTCAGACTGTTCGAACTTGAGGCCCAGGTTGCGCCACTTACGGATCGCCGCCGAGGGATCTGGCGAAGCCGGTGGGCCGCAATCGGTGCAGCGGTGGCCGTGACGCTCGGTGGCGGAACCGCGATCAAGTATGCCAGCGCCGCGCCCGGTGATGTCGTGCAGAACTCGTTCGTTCCTGTTTCGCCCATTCGCATTCTCGATTCGCGCCCGGCCTCAAGTACCGGGTTCGTCGGACCCCTCACCGCGGGTCAAACCCACACATTTCAAGTCACCGGTGTCGCGGGTGTCCCGGCCAACGCAACCGCGGTTGTGTTGAACGTCACCGCCACCGACACAACCGAGGCGAGTTTCATGACCGTCTTCCCGGCGGGAACCGCACGACCGACTGCATCGAATTTGAACTGGGCGGCAGGCGTAACGATTCCGAACCTCGTCACCGTAAAGATCGGCGCCGCTGGAAAGGTCACCATCTACAACTCCGTAGGTAGCACGAACGTCATCGTGGATGTTTCCGGCTACTACGTGCCCGGAAACGACAAGTTCATCGCCGTGGATGTCTTCGGCAGCCCGGACGGCACCGCCCTGTTCGGCGGCGGGTTTGGCGCCAATGCCGGCCTTGCGTTTGCTGACGCGACCAACGACGACGCGAGTTTCCACATCGTTCTGCCGCCCGATTACACCTCGGGCACCATGATTGCCGGCACCTTTACGTGGCACACATCGGCCGTTTCGTGTGGGGTCGATTGGGAACCGAACTTTGTCAGCGTGTCCCGCTCCGGCCAGATCCACATTGTTGGTCCCGGCGCATCAACCGGAATGAATGGACCCGGCGTTTCCACGGTGACGGCGACGGCGAATCTCGTGCAGACCGGCGCGTTCACGCTCGTTTCGCCGATCGCATCGGTACCGCTTCAGCCAGGCGACAGCTACACGTTCAGTCTGTTCCGGTCGGGATCATCGCCAGCCGACACCTGTGCCTCCCGCGCCATTATCGACTCCATGGTTCTCCGCTACGAATAGTCCGTCGCCCGGCATGCCGCCCGTTCGCTCACGGGCACGATCACAACGCGATGCTCTCTGCGCGGCAGCTATCCGGTCTTCAATGGCCCAGCGACCTTGTAGGTAGTCAAGATGATGCCCGACGACATTGCTTTCGTGCTGACGAGCTCGAATGAGCGCGGTGGCGTTCCGTCCGCAAAGAAACGCTTGCCATCCCCCAACAGAACCGGGTTGACGGCCAGTACCACTTCGTCGGCGAGCCCGTCTTCGAGCAGCGTCGATGTCAGCGTGCAGCTCCCCGAGAGAACCAGGTCCGGACCGTCGTGCGACTTGATACGGCGAACGCCCTCGACGACGTCGGGTCCAAGCTCCTCGAACGGGCCCCATGCAAGACTTTCTGGACGGTGAGTAGCGACATGTTTCGTCGCTCGATTGAGGGCGTCAGCCATTGGACTGCTCGGCGCATGTGGCCAATATTCCGACCAGGCGTCGTAGGTGCGACGACCCAGCACCACATCGAAGTTCACGCCGTAGGCGGCCAGCATTGCATCGCGGCCTTCGGGGGTTCGATACGGAGCGGACCAGTCGCCGTAGGGGAAATCGCCGTCGTCGTCGGAGATCTATATCACCCCGTCCAACGAGATGTGTTCGATCATCGTGAGTTTTCTCATAGTAATTCTCCATGTTCTGGGAAACATTCGGTTTCCCTTCGATTCGGTACACCAAGTACATCGCCAAGGCGGTCGTTCTTGGGTGTCATCCCGGAGCACCGTTCTCACATCGCCGCATCGGCGACGCGTTGCGCAGTTGGTTTCGGTGGATCGATCGTGAATTGAGCCAGCGACATCAGCTCCAGTCTTGGGCGGCGAGTAGCAGTGTGGCGAGGGGCTCGAGTGCGTCCATCAGCTCATCGAGCTCGCCCGGTTCGAGGCTTTCATAGGGCTTTGCCGCGAGGTGGTCGGTGAGCGACTCGACCCGCTGTTTGACGGCGCGACCCTGTTCGCTCAGCCAACCGTCATCGCCGATCAGGCCGCGATCGCGCATCCCGTCGATCACGGCGGCGAGCTGCGCCGCCGGAAGGTGGTGTATGCGTCCGAACTTCTCCGCCGGCATGTCCATGTCGAGGGCGACGAGCACATGCGCCTCGAGGCCGCCGACACCCTCGACCATCAGGGCCGCGATGTGCCCGTCGCCACGGTGCTCGCGCAGCAAGGAGGCCGCGTGGAAGAGGCGAGCCACGACGTTGTCGGGGATCGGAATCGCGCGCAGCGCGGCGTACATGGGTCGACCCTCGACCGGGGCGCTGGTTGCAGCCTTGATCAACAGTTCGGCGGCGCGGGCCCCTTTGGAGGAAAGCCTCCATCGCTGAGGAAATTCGACCGGAGGTACTACCATCGGTTTCGAGCGGTCGGACGCCTTGTCGGTCCTGCCCCACTTCGATACCAGCGGGTTCGCAGCGAGAACGTCCGCAGCTAACCTGGGCACCGGTTACAGCGCGCTTGTCGTCAAGCGTGAGCGGACTAGCGCGCCCCGAGTCGGGGGTAGGGGCTACCCCACTCCACCGCGATGAGCGCCGGGGCGTCGCGGCGGTGCCCCAAGCGAGGCCGCGATGCAATGACATCCGAGTCGCTCCTGATCACGATCGACCACGCCGACTTTGTGTGGCGATCCGTTATCGATCGTCCTGCAGGACGATCGTTGCGTTTCGACGAAATCGATCGCCCCGGACGGCCAGCTAAGCCCCTTCCAGGAGATTGCCGGTTCGTCAGATCGTGAGGTTTTTTCCCGCCGACCAGTTCACGCTTCCGCGCGGTTGACGCCAGCAACGTCGAGCAACCCTGTTTCGACGTTCGCCGCGTCGTACCAGGTGCTCCACTGTCGAAGACCTTGACCAGCGGACTACCGAGGCGGCGACGCCGATCCACACGCACCCTGTCCTAAGGGCGGTGTCCGAAGGCATCGATCATGGGGCCTAAGCTGGGCTCATGAGGCGCGTCGTTGCCGCTCTTGTCTCGTTCTATGTTTTCTGCGCGCTCGTCGGACGCGTGATCGAATGTCTCGGTGGGCCCGGTGTGGATGCTCCGGCTCATGCTGGTGTCAGCGACCGTTGCTGTCAGTGTTCCGGTGGGTGTTCCCGTTCCGCCATGTTCCGGGCGGTTCGGGCGCGAGCATCGTTGCGCCAGCGCCGTCGGGGCTTACGTGAAAACCTTGGGCGAACTCAGCACACGAACCCCGATGATGCGGCGGCGCACCATGGCGGTGCTCGCCGCGGTAGCTGTTGTGATGGCAGCTTGTGGATCACGATCCGCTGAGCCGAAACGGGCCGGTGAGGTGTCGCCCGTCGACGTTGCTGGATTCGGCGCGCAGTTCGACGCCGGTCTCGGTCATCGACGTCTCGTACTCTTGATGTCACCCACTTGAAGCACCTGTGTCCAGGGCGCCAGGTGGGTGGCCAACAACATCCTGAAGAATCAACCAGACGCTGATGTCCGGGTCATCGCGGTCTGGCAAGCGATCCGTGGTGACGGCATCAGTGATCGGACCCAGACAATCTTCGACGACGCCCGCGTGCGTAGCCGAACGCCGACCCCGTCGTTTTGTCGGAAGAGTTGGGCCGTGTCCCGCGCCGGCGAACTTGGAACACCGGCGGGAAGCGCTAGGGCGAGTGCGCGTTCAGCCTGTGGCGAGCGGGAGCGCGTGGCGGCCGGTCGGGGTCGAGGTCGGCGAGCGCTGCCTTCAGCGATCGCAGGGCGTGAAACGTGCGGGTCTTGACGGTTCCTCGCGGTAGGTGCAGTCGGTCGGCGATCTGGCTTTGGCTGAGGTCTCGGAAGTACGCGAGTTCGATCACTTCGCGGTGAGTCGTCGACAGCGTCGACAGCGTCGCCAGTGCCCGGCGCACGGCCCGCAGGGTCAGCAGCGGCGCGATCTCATGAGGTTGGTGGCCGCAGCGGGTCGGCGACAGCGGCATCATCAACGCGCGAAGCGTCGAGTCGTACGCGAATGCCAGTCGCCACAGCCGGGTAGACGTTTCCTGCGTCAACTCCTCGGCGGGGCCGCGCTCGCCGAGGAGTCTCTCAAACCCAGCTGATCGGTGCGTTCAACGAGGAGGACGGGCGCTGTTCTGTAGCGATCGGCCGATGTCGCCAATGGCCTGATTGCCGGAGCCGGTCAACACGGCCGCCTCGTTCGTCACCTGCGAAAGGGTGGGAGCGCATGGGCCGATTGGGCGTAGGTACGATCGAGGAAAGCTCACCCAACCATGATCGGAACGCTGGCGTCCAGCGAATCGGTTACCCACGCCGAAGAACACGATGAACCGCCCATTCGGGTGGATAGTGCTCTGGGCGGCCATACCGAGCGGGCCCTTATACGCAATCACATTGTTCGGCTGACCGTCCGTGACAACGTATCGATACTGGCACGGAATGTCGCTGCCCTTCGGTTCATTGCACCCCGAAAGCACAACCCGGACGCTTCAGGTTGCGATCCTCCGCGCCCGCTTCTGCTGGCTTACCTACTCGAACGATCAGGCTGCCCGCATGACAGACGTAACTCGGTACGATCTCGGTGATGGTCTCGAAGATCTCGCACACGACGGTTGATTGTCTCAATGCGTTCGCGTTGAGCGAGTGGTGGAAACAGGTCGTGGGCTACACCGACATCCCTGGGGACCCGAACGAAGCGGGCGACGAGGAATGCATGATCATTGAACCGGCGACAAGTCATCGCGTGTTATTCATTGAGGTGCCCGATGGCAAGGTGAGCAAGAACCGGATCCATTTCGATCTCACGCCGACCGACCGCCGCCGGGACGAAGAGATCGTACGCGTCGTCGCGCTCGGGGCCCGTCAGGTTTCTGATCGGCGTAACGCTGATGGCACTGGTTGGATGGTTCTCGCCGACCCCGAAGGCAACGAGTTCTGCATCGTTCGCAGCGACGCTGAACGCGGCGAACATGGCTGAGCCAAACGATTCGAGGATTGCGGGCGTCGGCGGCTGGACCAGGTTGCCGACTGCTCGCGGTCAACTATTGGCCCGTGACGGCGCTCCACACCTCGTCACACACCAAGGGCGGTCCGGTCTCGTCGGTCGCACGTTGCGTCAACACGACCACAGTCAGATCCTTCGATGCGACGTTCGACCATGTCGTGCCGAAGCCTCCATCCCAGCCGTAGCGGCCATCATCGAGAACGGACATGCCGAAGCCCCAGCCTCGATCGTCGAGGAAGCTGAACCCGGGCCACGCGTTCAAACGTTGCGATTCGGTGAGTTGATTGCTGGTCATCGCGGCGACCGTTGACGGCTCGAGTACGCCGCTACCGCCGCGCAGCAGCATCCGACCGAACGTCACGACATCATCGACGGTTGAAAGAAGGCCGCTGCCACCGTCGGCGAACGCGGGCGGTTGCGACCACTGGCCCGCAGGAGGGTCGGTCACGACGAGTTCGCCGTCGCGCCGAGCGTATGCCGTCGCGAGCCGCGAAGTATCTGTCGTAGAAAACGATGTGCTCGTTATGGCCAACGGAACCAGCAAACGATCACGAACCACGTCGGCAAACGGGGTGCCCGTGACACGCGACGCCAGCACTCCGAGCACTTGAGAACCCGAATGATAGAGCCACCGTTCGCCCGGCTGGGCCAACAACGGCAACTCGCCCAAACGGGCCATCCACGTATCCGGGTCCGGTGTGCTGGCCGGCTCCGGTGGTCCGAATGTTGCGAGCCCGCGATCGGTTGTCGCCGTGACGATCGGCCACGGCGTAGCGGCCATGAACATCGCTCCCTGCATGCCGAAGCCCCAAGTGAACGTCAGAAGGTCCCGGGTAGTGATCGGCCTGATGGCCGGCACCGTGTCACTCAAAGCAGAATCCGGGTGGCGAAGCACACGACGATTAGCGAGTTCCGGCAGCAACTGGTCGACCGGCTCGTCGAGGTCCAGCATTCCGGCGTCAACGAGCGATAGCACCGTTGCTGCGGTCATCGGTTTCGTCATCGACGCGATTCGAAACAACGTGTCACGTCCCATAGCTTCGCCGCCCAGCGACATCACTCCTGCCGAAGCCACGTGAACCGTGTCCGCCCAAGCAACGGCAGCGACTACTCCGGGAACGTCGCCCGATCGCACGGCGGCCCCCACGATCTCATCGACACGCCGCAATGCAGCGGCGTCAATCCCAGCAATATCAGCCATGATCGATTTTCTCACAGTTGGCCCGGGTCGAGTTTACGGATCAACGTTTCGAAACGTTGCCGAGGCACACTGTAGGCATGTCGTCAGCACCGATCGTATCTACGTTCGAAGCGGTGTCCGCGGCGATGCACGACCCACGCTTGGTACCTCCGGCCGCCGCGGCGACGATCGGGTGCGGCGCAACAGAGAAGTTGCGTGGATCGATGGCCCGGTTTAGCACGGGTGAAAGTCATCGAGTCCGACGACAAGCCGCCGTCGATGCGGTCGGCGCGCTCGGCGTTGCCTTGGCCCGAACGGTGGCGTTCGATCACACTATGCGTGTTTTGGCCCGTGGCTCCGTTGACGCTGTGGCGGAGGTCGCGTTCATCGTGCCGACTGTGACGATGCTGACGTCGCTCGGTGTGGGCGGCGACCCGGTGGGTTTGATCGCCGACGTTGGCGCAATCGTCGCCGTGATCGGCCGCGGGGCAGTCTCGACGCCAGACAGTGACGCGGCAGCCGAGTGGCTGCTCGCCACCTTCGAGTCGCATCGAGCGGGAGCAGTGGCGGTCGTCTCGATGCTTTACCAGAACTATGACGCCACCGCGGCGCTGCTCATCGAGACGCTGCTCGCCCGACATCGGCACACCGATCGGGCGGCCGCCGTGACTCGGACAACGCGCGTCGCGGTCGGAGACACGACTATCGACGGTGCTCCGATTCCAGCCGGGACCCTCGTTGTGCTTGACCTGGCTGGTGCCGGGTTGGAGTTCGGTGCCGGTGAGCACGCGTGCCCCGGTCGACAGCTCGCCGAGGCCATCGTTGACGGGATCGTGAGCGCGATCGATGCCGCCAGGTTCGAGATCATCGATTGCTCATCGATCGTTGATACGAACGGTCGCCCGGTGTCGATCATGATCGGTGCTGCGACGTGAGCGCCCGGTTCGCAGAGATGCACCAGTCGGGAACATTCGTGCTCGTCAATGTCCACGATCCCGGGAGAGCGGTGATCGCACAAGCGGCCGGTGCTGTCGCGCTCGGCACCACGAGTTCCGGTCACGCCTACTCACTTGCCCGCCGTGACGCCCGGGGTGCGCTTGGACGGGACGAGTCGATCGAACAGGTCTGCCAGATCTGCGCGGCTGTTGACGTTCCGGTGAGTGTTGATGCCGAGAACGGTGGGGAGTGACCGCCGCCGATCTAGCCGACACGATTCGATTGCGCGCTGCAGCAGGTGCGTCTGGGGCAAGTATCGAGGACTGGTCCGGTGATCCCGACCTCGGGTTCTACGAACGTAGCGACGCCGTCGAGCGAGTCGTCGCCGCGGTCGAGGCGGCACGTTCGCTCCCCGAACCGTTCGTGATCTGCGCTCGCGCCGAGGCATTCCTCCATGACACCTGAACCCGCTCAACGAAGCTATCGCTCGGTTACAACTGTTCCTCGGTGGCTCGCTCTACCGGGTGACCATGGCTGCGTTCCGGTCACTCGTCACCCAACTCGTTACTACCGGCTCACTCCACGTCGACACGCTCCCGATCCCAGACGCCGAACTCGACGACCTCTTCCGTCATCAGCGATGAGCCGCACGGGCGGAGGCGAACGATGCAAACCGGTGAATGTGACGGCGGTGTCGTTCTCCCCGGGTGCTATCGCCCTTTTCACCCGATCGGTTTCAGGAACGACCACAACGCACCTTCGGGGTCTCGGGCGCTCCACTCACGGCCGTATGGTTGATCGACCGGTTCGTACACAACGACGGCACCTTGTGCGACCGCGTGCCGGAAGTGGGCGTCGACGTCGTCGACGATGACCGCAACCATCGCCGACGCGCCTCCCAATGATTTGGGCGAGGCCAGCCCGAACTCCGGTGATTCGCGGTGCAGCCAGACCTCGCCATGGCCGGCTTGCATCTGCACATGCACGACGTGGCCTTCATCGTCGCGGTGAAGTTCGCCCGGTCCGAGTTCGAAGACCCGACAGAGATAGTCGTGGGCGGCTTCGAGATCGTCGTAGACCAGGATAGAAATTCCGCGCTGCACGTTGTGATCAAGGGTGCTCATGGCTTCCAGTACCTCCAGAAGGTTGTCGGGTTCAGGGTGATCAGAGACGGCAAACGACTGCAGCAGTGTCGCGAGACGTGCTCGCAGCCGGTTGCTGGCATCGATCTGGCGATCGACCTCGTCGAGGTGCGCCCTCATGGTGCTCTGCAGATCAGATGATGGGCCGTCGAGCGCTCGGCTGATGTCGGCGAGGGCGACGCCGAGGTTACGAAGGAGCCGGATTCGGTACAGCCGCTCCACGTCACTGGTGCTGTAGAGGCGATGCCCGGCTTCGCTGCGGCCCGACGGTGCGAGGAGGCCGATCTCGTCGTAGTGCCGCAACGCCCGCACGCTCAGGCCGGTCGCTGCGGCCAACGCACCAATTCTTCGATCAGCAACCGGTATCTCGTGGTTTCCCATGGTTTAACCGTAAGACCTTCCCCCGCGAGAGATGCAAGGAAAAGAAATCGCTCGCTCCCTCAGAATTCGACGCTGTCGCGGAGCCCGAAACGTTTGTGGAGGTCGTTGGCGAGAAAGTTGGTAATCGAACTGATACGGCGTCCCCGGATCGTGATGACGACAATCCCGGTCGGGTGGCCGATCGACCCTCCCGGGGTCGAGTAGTAGTGACCAAACGCCGGGTGGCCGTTCGCCCGAGTTGGAATGAGTCTCGACTGGCGTCCGGCGCTCCACGCCGCGCGAACGGTGAGGAACTTCCTGATCGGGCCATCTGGGACCGGGCGCGTTGTAGCAAGCCTTTGACAGCGGTCGGGGATGTGTTGAGGATGGCGGTGATTTCGGCCATCGTGAAGCCGAGCACGTCACGCAGCACCAATACCGCTGTCTGGCGCGGTGACAGGTGCTGCAGCGCAGCGATGAACGCCAACTCCATATGCTCACGGCGGGTGTACCCGCCCGCTGGTCCGTCCGCGGCGTCGGGGAGTTCTTCGATCAGGTTGTCGGGGTACGGCTGGAGCCAGGAGACGTCGTCTCGGCGGGTTGGCTCCGGTGGTGTGAACGGTGGCAACGGTTCGGGTGGATGGTGTCGTCGGGAGGTGCGCCGGGCGTTGAGGCATTTGTTCGTGGCGATGCGATACCTCCACGTTCGCAGCGACGCCCGCCCTTCGAACCCGCCTGGAAAGGCTCACTCGCCGGGTACACGCACGTTTGAGAGGCGTGCTCAGGTCCGTCCGTCGTTTCCGCCGTGACGACGGGGTCGGGCATATGCCATTTGAGGGTGTCCTCGCGGCGGGTGGTCCGGGTCCTGAGCCGGTTGAGACACACCCGTGCGGTGACTGTCGTGACCGAGGCGGTGACCCGGCTCAGCGATCGAACCGATCCGGTGTCAGACGAGATCTGGGCCGACGCAGCCCGGCACTTCGACGAAGGCCAACTCGCAGCCCTCGTACTTCAGATCGCCAACATCAACCTATGGAACCGGCTCAACGTCGCGACCCGCCAGCAGGCTGGCCTTCACACCTGGTGACGCGTTCGCATCCAGCCAGATCTACGTCGTAGCCCACCGGATGGATCGTACCTGCCAAGGTCAGGTACCTGGAAGCCATTCCTGGGCCACTGACACGGCGCGACGCAGACCTTCAGGAAGCGTGGTCGAGGCCCCATGAGCGGACTCGGTCGGGGTGGATGCGGATGAGGGCGGGTGGACCGGTGATGGCTTCGGCGCGGCCGGCGATTTCTATCGCCCACGGATTGAACCCGGCACTTGGTGTGATGCCGTCGATGACGATCGCCGCTTTCCCGGTGCGTGCGACGTCACGGAACTTCTTGGTGGCGTACACGTCGCGGCCAGTCACGTCGAGCGTGCCGAGTTCGGTGTTGAACGTCCATTCAGACGGCACAACATGTGGGGTTCCATCGCGCCCGACGGTGGCCACCCGGCCGAGGTGCCGGGTGGGAGTGGTAAGGAACCGAAGTTCGGTATCGCTGAGTGCGGTTTTGGTCGGTCATCGGCCCAGACCAGTGTTGGTCCGCTGGAGCCCGGCGATGCCGGCGACGTAGAGTCCACCGGTGATCAGGTGCAGGCTGGCAAGGATCAGCTTGACCGACACGCCTGCATCGAGCGTAAGTGGTGCAAGGGTCGACACCACCGCGATGCCAGCGCCAATGATCGCCATGGTTCGCAGCGTCGGGCGGTGATGAGACACCCCGCGGGCTGCGATAGCCCACCCGATGATCATCGGCATCAGCGTGAACACGACCACTGCGCCAGCAGCAACGGTTTGCGTCGCGTTGACCGAGCCGGGCCGAGGAAACTGGAAACGAACATCGAGGCCACGGGCCGAACCGAAGACAGCCAGATTGGCGGCGAGCGCAGCACCCGTCGTGAGCCCGGCTGTTCGCAAGACATGGCGGCTAGCTGCCGGGCTGGGGCTGGGGCTGTTAGTCGTGGGTGTGGTTTGGGTGGTAGTGGTCATCATTTCTCCTTTGGTTGATGTCTTCAACTATTTACCTGATGGTTGAAGATGTCAACCATTTGTTGTAGTGTGTAGTCGTGCCATCCGGACCCCGCCCGAGTTCAGGTGAGGCGTACGCGGTGGCGCGTCGTCTCCATGAGGCCTCCGATGAGTCACGCCTGGCGTTCGAGGCGATCGCGGCGGCTCACGGTTGTACGGCACCGCAGGCCAGGTTCATCCTCCGGTTGTTCGAACCGACCGCCATGAAAGACCTGGCTGATCATCTGGGCTGCGATAAATCAAACGTCACCGGCATCGCGGCGCGGCTCACCGACCGCGGGTTCGTCGCAGCCAAACGGGGGCCGGACCGGCGCGTCAAGCTTCTGGAGCTAACAGCGGCCGGCCAGGACCTTCGAGCGGCTGTTCAACAACAAGTCGCCGTGACATCTCCAGCGATGACTCGGCTCACGAAGAACGAACGTCGCGAACTCGTGCGGCTACTCGACAAGCTCCGTGACCCCGCAACGACCGTTCCCGGGTGAACCGCTTCAGCGACGATGGCGTTTTGTGAGGTGGATCGTGACGGTGTCGCCGGCAGTCTTACCGATGCTGGCTTGGAGGGCTTTGCTGATCGGGAGTTTTGTGGGTGCCGTCGCCCAGCGCCATGAACGATGTGTCGAACTCGTGGTCATCGATGGTGCCGCTTACCTTGACGAGTCCGCGTGTGCCGAAGTAGGCGGCGGTCCAGTCGGTAATGATGCAGGTCCATGCTCCGGGCGCGTCGCCTCGTTGGAGCGCCGCGGTGAAGGTGTGGTCGAGCGGGCCGACCGCGCCGTGGATGGTGGTGGTGTGGGTCGTCACTGCTGGTCCTCGATGACGTAAAAGCGGTTGTGGTCGGGGTCGTCGAAACTGAACATTGGTGGCACGCCGTCCCAGGTGATCAGGTCGCTCACGTTGACCCCGCGGTCGGCGAACACCTGTCGTGACACGGTGCCGTTGGTGGTGCCGAAACGGATCCCGGTGTCGATCCCGGCGGAGTCCGAGTTGGCGACGAGGGAAAGAGCGACGTTGCCGTCGGGTGGGGCGATGATGATCCATCGTCCTGCGGGCGTGTCGCCATCCACGCGGACATCGAAGCCGAGGGTCTCGGTGTAGAAACGCAACGCGACGTCCTGATCGGTGACGTTGACGGCGATGTTGCGGATATCGGTGAGGGTGCTCATGGCTGGTTCTCCTTCTGGTTGGTTGGGTTGTACATCAAAGAGCCCGGTGTGGTCAGCTCGGTACCTGTTTCGAGCCAGGTTTTGAGCCCAGACAGGATCATCGGCCAGCCGCCGTACAGGTCCGGGGCGGCGTCGGCCGGAAGCTGGTCATGGATCACGGTGAGTCGACATGAATCCTCGACCGGCTCGATCTGCCACGTGACCCGTGACGTGCCGGCGGCGTCCGCCGTGTCGCTCCAATGGGCGTGAAAGCTCTGCACCAACCGCCGGGGCGGGTCGACCTCGAGGTTGACACCGTCCACGAGCGTACCGTCGGGGTTGCCCGGGTGCGTGACGGCGTAGGGCGACTCGATCGTCCACGGTGACGTGACCGTGGCCCCAAAATGGAATCGGGCCCGGGTCGCTGGATCGGTGATCGCCTGCCACAGGCGTTCGGGCGTGGTACGGATGTAAATCTCAAAGACCTTCTCCATTAGTGGTGCCTCCAGTTCATGTTTCAGGCCGACGAGGCCGGCGGCCCACGGCTCGGTGTACTTGCTGACCCATCGGTCATGAACCAAGCGGATCGGGACCGGGTTCAGGTAGTGGTGCTTCTCACGTCCGTGGCGGCGGCTGACCACCAGCCCCGCCGCTTCAAGGATCGCGAGGTGCTTGGCGACCGCGATGCGCGTCATCCCCCGGTCAGCCGTAAGCGCAAGCAGGGTTTGGCCGTCCGCGGCGTGAAGCGCATCGAGCAGGTCACGTCGGGTTGGGTCGGCGAGGGCTCGAAACACGATTTCCACAACCTCACTATAGGAAACCACATGGTGTCCTATCAACCATTGAGTGTAAGGCGAAAACCTGATCGCTGCCGTGGGGACCGGTCTCGTAGGAGCGGTACGTTGGTTTGATGACAGCGCGTGAGATGAGTGACAGCTCGTGGTCTCGGATCGAAGAGATCGTGGACCGTGCGGTAGCGCAGGGTCAGGCACCTGGCGTTGTCGCCGCGGTCGCTCAAGGCGACTTGTTTCGCGTCGCTCCTGCCGGCGTCATGGCAGTTGGCGGTGGGCCGATGCAGCGGGATTCGCTGTTTCGGATTTCGTCCATGACCAAGCCGATGACCGCTGTGGTTGTGCTTTCGCTAATCGACGACGGGCTCCTACAACTTGATGATCAGTGGTCGACGGCTGGCTCCCTGAACTCGCCAACCGACTGGTACTACGACGCCCAGAGGGTCCGCTCGACGAGACGGTCCCGGCGAATCGGTCCATCACCGTGAGGGATCTGCTCACATTTTCGTGGGGTTTCGGTATGCAGGGCGCGATGTTCCGTCGCCGTCGCATTATGTCATTCGCCGCTAGTCGCCTATGGAACGAGACATGATCGCAACATCGCCACCGCTCGACCATACATTCACCGCTTCGATCGAGGCCTTCGCCACATTCGTGACGGTGCCCGATTCCGCCGAGCTGCTCGGCACGAGGCGGGCGTCAAGGTCGTAGGCACAATCGATGGTCACCCGTTTGCGGCAACGCTCATGCCGTTAGGAAAAGGGCCGCATTGGTTGCCGGTCAAGGCGGCGCTGTGAAAACTCATAGGCAAAAAGTGAGCCGGCGAACAGGTCTCGTTCCACCTGGATCAGCAGCTCTCATACTCCCGGTTTGAAGCGGTGATCATCTCTGTGGTGGTGACCGGCTCGCCGAGTCGGGTCGTTTCGGCCGTGAGTCAAGCCTTCGTCGAGTCCGGCCACGTCGTGACCGGTTCCTTCATCTGAGGGTCTTCGTTGTGAGCGTATCGAGGACGTGGGCGAACGAATCGTGGAAGCTCGTTACGCCTTGATCTTCGAGTATGCGGCCCACGTCGTCCATGTCTATACCGACCTCGCCGAGTTGGTGGAGCACCGCCGAAGCGTCATCGAGATCGATATCGATGGTCCGGGCGACGGCGCCTTGGTGTTCGAAT
>JANMCE010000221.1:0-5206 GCA_031360915.1 Actinomycetes bacterium
AGGTAGCCGAAGATGAGCAGCAGCGACGTGACGCTCGACAGGCGTTTGCGCAACTCGCTCTGTCGCTGCGACGCCGCGGCGACGCCAGTTATCGACTCGACTTTGGGGGTGTTGAACACTTTGCCGACCCGGATTGCCAGTTCGTCCTGCGCCACACCCGGCCTGGCGACGGCGAGCAGCTGATCAAACCCCGGCTCGATGCCCATCGCCTTGGATGCGTCTCCGCCAAAGCCGACTGAACTGACCCCGGCCGCACTATCGGCCGTGCCAAAACGAGAGATGCCGACCACGGTGTAGATGGCGGAAGGACCGCTCGTCAGCACGGGCACTTGGTCACCAACGTTGATCTTGCCGATCTTGGCGGTCGTGCGGTCGATGATGATTTCGCCCTGCGCCGCTGGCGCTCGGCCCTCGGCGATGCGGAACGGATTGACCCGCTCGTCGGTCGTCCAACTGGTTCCGAACGCCGGCTTGTTGTCACCACCGATCGGCTCGCTGTTGGCGTCCAGGACCTGGGCGTACGCCTGAACGTAGCCACTGACGAAGCCGACACCATCGATCTGCCTGGCCTTGTCGAGCGCGTCGATCGGCAAACGAGTTGGGGCACTACGGAGCCGACCTTCACCGTTCACGATGGGCTGCACGACCACGTCGGTTCGGGCATAGACACTGCCAAACAAGTCATCGAACGTCCGCTGCAGGGTGTCGGTGAGCACATACACGCCCGAGATGAACCCGACCCCGAGCACGATCGCCAGCATGGTTCCGACCAGCCGACTCTTACGCTGCAACAAACCCTTCAGTGCTACCCGGAACATGACCCTTAACTCGTTGCGAGGGCGGCCATGATGTCGGTTTTCGACGCCTTGTACGCGGGGAAGACCGAGGCCAGGACACCAGCGAGCGCGCCGAGCAGGGTCACGATTATCAGCTGCACGGGTGGGATCGAGATGGTGTTGAAGCCGCTGTCACGGGCCGCACGGATGATGGCCGCACCGAACGCGACGCCAATCACGAGACCGATCACCGTCCCCAGAACCGAGATCAAAACCGACTCCCAGCGCACCGTAGAACTGGTCTGCTTGCGCTGCTGACCAATGGCGCGCAACACGCCGAGCTCACGAACCCGCTCGAAAATCGAGAGCGACAACGTGATGGCGATGCCCACCAGCGCGATGATGATGGCGAGGAACAACAGGATCGATACGAGCGCCAGGATCTGATTGACGGCGCCGCCCTGACTGTCCTTGAACGTGGCCCGGTCCTGCACCGTGAGCGTCGGGTACGCCTTCAATTGTTCGGTGAGTTGGGTGCCGACCACTTTTTGGTCGGCACCTTTGGACAGCTTCAGCACGAGCGCGGCATCCTGAGTGACCGAAGGAACACGGGCGTTCATGGTGGCGGTTCCGACGAGGTATTCGGCGTTGATGGCGTCGTTCTTTTCGAACAGCGCGGCGATCTTGAGTGGCACCGGTCCGGTCTCAAGCGAGGCGTTCAACACGGTGCCGACGCTCCAACCCTTTTTGACCGCCGTCTTGGTGAGCACCGCGACGTTGTCACCGCCCAGGTCGGTGATCTTGCCCTCGACCTTGCCGAAATCGAACAGATTGCCAACCGTGGCCGGGTCGGCGCCAACGAGGGCAGCGCGCTTGCCGTCGACGGCCATGATGGCGAATCGCAGACCGGTGGTATCGCCGATGCCAGCGATGGCGCTGACCTGCTTCGCCAGATCGGCGGACAGACCGGATGGCCCGCCGCGAGTAGCGCTGCGCACGATGTAGTCAGCGGTGAATTGCCGATCGATGAGCTTGTTGACGCTGGCCTTCACCGATGCACCAACCACCAGGAAGAACGCCACAACGGCCACGCCGATGGTGAGCGCGAGCGAACTTGATGATGTGCGGCGCGGGTTGCGAATGGCGTTCTGTTTGGCCAGCGTGCCGGCCATGCCGCGCAGCTTGGGAAGGGGAGCGCCGAGCACGTTCATGATCGGCTTCACCAGCACCGGACCCACGATGGCGACACCGGCGATGACGGAGAGGAACGCACCGCCGACGCTGTAGATGCCGTTGTTCTTCGCCGTGAGGCCCAAGAAGAGCAGCACGGCACCAAGCACGATGACGAGGGCACCAATGAGGCTGCGGCTGCGGGAGTTGCCGGTCGTATCGAGTGCAGCGCTGCGGATAGCAGCCACCGGTGGGACGCCGCTGCCCTTGATAGCCGGTATCAGCGCGGACATTACCGTGGCCAGCATGCCGGCCAGGAAACCGATCAGTATCGTGCGCGAGTTGATAATGAGACCCGATGATGGAGGATTCGACCCGAACGCCGCGAACAGTGCTTTCAGACCGGTGGCGGCGAGCACGCCAAACCCGAGGCCGAGGAGCGAACCAACCAGTCCGATCACGACCGCCTCGGCCAACACCGAGCTGAGCACCTGGCGGCGGCTGGCACCAACGGCGCGGAGCAACGCCAGTTCTCGTTGGCGTTGCGCAATCAGGATGGAGAACGTGTTGTAAATGACGAACACGCCGACCATGAGCGCGATAAGGCCGAAGCCGAGCAGCACTTTGGCGAACACACCGATGAAGTCCTGGAATGTTTTCGAGGTCTCGTCGCTGATCTGCTTGCCGGTAACGACGTCGTACTTGGGGTCGGCCAGTGTCTGTTTCACCGCATCACGCACGGTGGCAGCATTTGAGCCGGGCGTAGCGACGATGGCGACCTCGTTAAATCCGTCCGTCCGACCGGCGAGCCGGAACGCAGTGGCCTCGTCGAACATCATGTCGAGCGTGCTGCCATCCGCGGTGCCGAAGCTGGCGATGCCAACAACCGTGAACGTTTCGGGCTTGTCGCCCACGGCGGCTTGTAACGGATCGCCGACCTTGAACGATCCCTTCTTGGCCAGGATCCGGCTGATGACGACCTCGCCGTTCTTCTGCGGAGCGCGACCCTCGGCGAGTTGATAGGGGTTGGCTTTCGAATCGAACCAGTTGCGGCCGAAGGTCGGTGGACCGATTTCGATCGGCTTGTTGGTGTTCTTATCGAGCACGCTCATGAAGATCTGGATGACACCGTTGGCGGTCGCCACGCCGGGCGCCGTGCCAACCTTGGCGAGCACCGACTTCGGCACAAGGTTGCGGGCACCGCTGTCGAAGCTGTCGGCGTCACTGGCGACCTTCTGGCCGCGCACAACGGCGGCGGTGTCCTTGTAGACGGTGCCGAACAGATCACCGAAGCCCTTCGAGATGGTGTCGGTGAACATGAACGTTCCGGTGATGAACCCGACCGACGTCATCACGATGGCGCCGAGCAGCCCGAGCTTTACCTTGCGGGCCCACACGCTTTTCAACGCGAGCTTCCACATGTCAGTCGCCCAGCCCGCGCATCTTGTTGAGGATGCGCTCGGCGGTGGGGTCGAGCATTTCGTCCACGATGTTGCCGTCGGCCAGAAAGATGACGCGGTCGGAATAGCTAGCGGCGCCTGGGTCGTGGGTGACCATGACGATGGTCTGGCCCAGTTCTTTCACCGCTCGCCGCATGAACGACAGAATTTCGGTGGAGGACTTCGAGTCAAGGTTGCCGGTGGGCTCGTCAGCGAAGATGATGGCTGGCTTGCTGGCCAACGCACGGGCGACGGCCACACGCTGCTGTTGACCACCGGAGAGTTCGGACGGTCGGTGGGTCAAGCGGTTGCCGAGGCCGACCGTGTTCACCACATTGTCGAGCCACGCCTGATCGGGCTTGCGACCAGCGAGGGACATCGGCAGCACAATGTTCTCCAGTGCATTCAAGGTGGGCACCAGGTTGAACGACTGGAAGATGAAGCCGATCTTGTCCCGACGCAGCTGGGTCAGACTCTTTTCGTTCAGCGTGGACAGGTAGGTCTCACCGATGTAAACATCGCCGCCACTCAGCCGGTCGAGGCCCGCCACGCAATGCATGAGGGTCGACTTGCCGGACCCCGACGGGCCCATGATGGCGGTGAACTTGCCCTGCTCGAAGCCAACGCTCACCTCGTTGATGGCGCGGACTTCGCTTTCACCCTTGCCGTAGATTTTGGAAGCGTCAACCGCGCCAGCTGCCATCGTGGGGCCAGCCAGGGTTGCCGTAGCAGAGGGGAACATCGACATGGTGGGGTCCTTATCCATAACTCGGTTATCGCACGCAGACGGTGGGGTGTCGTCCATCGGGAGGATGATCGGAAATCAGCAATACGGCGCCGTCAGGCTAGGCCCAACAGCACCAAAGTGCTGAACAGAAGCGGCTCAGCCCTCACCGGGGGAGATGAGGCCGGTCTCGTAGGCAAACACGACGGCCTGTACCCGGTCACGCAGACCGAGCTTCATCAGGACTCGGCCGACGTGGGTTTTCACGGTGGCTTCGCCGAGGATCAAGTCGCCGGCAATTTCTGCGTTGGACCGGCCCTTGGCCACGAGGTGGAGCACTTCCATTTCGCGATCGGTCAGGTCGTTGAGCGATGCCGGTGGCGTGATGTTGACGCCTTTGGTGAACGACTCGATCAGACGTCGGGTGACGCTTGGGGCTACCACCGCGTCGCCGGCAGCGATGATGCGTATCGCATCGACCAACTGTTCGGGTGGTGTGTCTTTCAGCAGGAAGCCGCTGGCCCCGGCTCGCAGTGCCGCGTGCACGTACTCATCGAGATCGAAGGTGGTGAGCACGAGGATGCGCGCAGGGTTGGCACCCGCAGTGATGCGAGCGGCTGCTTCGATGCCGTCGAGCTTGGGCATGCGGATGTCCATCAAAACGACATCGGCATTGGCGCGGGCGACGACCTCGACCGCTTCGATGCCATCAGCTGCTTCACCGACCACAGCGATGTCGTCTTCGGCTTCGAGGATCATCCGGAACCCGGTGCGGACGAGGTGCTGGTCGTCGACCACCACGACACGGATCATGGGGCAACCGGCAGTGTGGCGCGTACGAACCAGCCGCCACCCTGCCGTGGTCCGGCATCGAGTCGTCCGCCGCAGAGGGCGGCACGTTCGCGCATGCCGGTCAGGCCGTGACCACCGCCTGACTGGTTCGCTGCTGCACCACGACCATCGTCGACCACTTCAACCTCCACGGAGTCCGGCAGATAACGTATGGCAACCGCAACGGCGGCCGAGGTGAGTCCGGCGTGCTTGCGAACGTTCGTAAGCGCCTCTTGCACAATGCGGTAGGCCGACAGGTCGACCAT
>JANMCE010000025.1:0-1584 GCA_031360915.1 Actinomycetes bacterium
CCCGGTCATCATCTGGCGCAAAGAACTGCGACCCGATTCCGGCGGTGCCGGCCGCAACCGCGGTGGGCTCGGCCAGTTCATGGATGTCGGTGCCAGCGAAGGCCACGAGTTCGATATCCAGGCCATGTTCGATCGTGTGAATTTCCCGGCACTCGGCCGGCGGGGCGGTCAGCCCGGCGCACCGACAACTATCGGGCAGGATGACGGCACGCCCATGAAGGGCAAGGCCAAGCAGTTCGTGGCGCACGGTCGAAAGGTGATGATGGCCGTCCCCGGCGGTGCTGGTTACGGCTCGACGGCCGAACGCTCACACGCCATGATGTGTCGCGATCTTGCACTCGGGTACGTCAGTGCAGAGGCTGCTCACACCGTGTACAACATGACCCAAGCCGAGATTGATGACGTGCTCGCCCGGGCACGACGAGGAGAAACGTTCTGATGCTGCCCTTATCCGCCACGCCGACACGATCGTCGTACGACGTCGTCATCATCGGTGGGGCCATCATGGGGTCCTCCACCGCGTGGTTCCTCTCCGAAAACCCCGACTTCACCGGTTCCGTTCTGGTCGTCGAGAAGGACCCGAGCTACGAGAAGGCCGCGACCATGCTTTCTGCCTCCTGCATCCGTCAGCAATTCTCCATGGCGCTCAACGTTCGCATCTCGCAGTTCGGCGCCGACTTCGTGAAGAACCTTCGTGCCTACATGGGTGGCGATGAGCGGGTTCCCGAGCTCGATATTCGCAGCTTCGGCTACTTGTACTTGGCTGATAACGAGGACTTCGCTGGCCTGTTGCGAGACAACCAGGTGGTGCAGGTGGCCGCCGGTGCCAAAACCGAGCTGCTGACCCCGGCCGAGATCAAAGAGCGCTATCCCTTCTACAACGTGGCTGACCTGGTGCTCGGCAGTATCAACCGGCAGAATGAGGGCTACTTCGACGGCGCCACCGTCTTCGATTGGTTGCGGCGCATCGCTCGCGAACGCGGCACCGAGTACGTCACCAATGAAGTGGTCGCACTCACCAACGATGGCACGCGAGTTGCCAGTGTCACGTTGGCGTCGGGCGAAACCATTGCGTGTGGGCAGGTGGTGAACGCATCCGGCACGCGTGCGGCCCGGACCGCCCGCATGGCCGGGATCGACATTCCCGTCGAGCCCCGCAAACGGTTCACCTGGATCTTCGAGGCGGAACATCCGCTTGACCAAGATCTACCCCTCACCATCGACCCGTCTGGTGTCTACGTTCGGGAGAATGGTGGCGGTACGTACATGACCGGAGGTCATCTCGAGGTTGATCGCGCCGTTGACCACGACGACTTCGTGATGGATCTCGACATGTGGGAGGACCACATATGGCCCGTCGTCGCGACCCGTATTCCGCAGTTCGACGCCGTCAAGGTCGTCAGCAAATGGGCCGGCCAATACGACTACAACGTGCTCGACCAGAACGCCATCACCGGCCCGCACCCAGAGGTGGAGAACTTCCTCTTCCTCAACGGCTTTTCGGGCCACGGCTTACAGCAGTCACCGGCGATGGGGCGAGCGACCGCCGAGTGGCTCACCTACGGCGAGTACCGCACCCTCGAC
>JANMCE010000246.1:0-4495 GCA_031360915.1 Actinomycetes bacterium
GACATGGTGTCGCCGGACGCGACGACGTACTCGGCCATCGGCGCCGTCGGGGGCACCGTGGGTGGCGAGGTCGAGGCGGGCGCTGTACTCGCACCGGGCTTTGCGGTGCTGCCGGTCGGCTTAGCGGTGGTGGAGGATGACTTCTTGGCCGTCGAGGTTGAGCCGGTGCCGTCAAGCAGTCGTCGGTCTTTGCAACCGGCTGACGCAACCGACAGCGCGACAACTGTAGCCACAAGCCAAAGTCCCCAATGACGCGACTTCACAGCCGGAGCCGGGGGCGTCGGTGGGGCTGGAGGTGGTGGGGCTGGTTTCGAGCGGAACAACCGATGTCCTTTCGCGACTCTTGGCCGACGCGCGGCGACCAATCCTCCACCTGGAAGGAGCGTATAGCCTCAGAAGCGTGCCGCTGGTGATTGTTGTTCTCGCTTTCGTCGTGATGGAGCCCATCACCTACCTGACGCATCGCTTCGTGATGCACGGATTAGGCGCATTCCTACATCGCAGCCATCACCGTCGCAACTCGACCGGATGGGAAGCCAACGACCTCTACCCCGTGCTGTTTGGTGGCGGCGTATGCATTGCGCTGGCGATCGGATTCAACGTTACCGGGCTCTCGGCCATCATCCCGGTGTGCATCGGCGTGACGATGTACGGCGTCACCTACGCCCTCGTCCACGATGTCTATATCCACGGGCGCTTGCACCTGTTCCGATCGCCCGTTGCTCGGTTGGATGTGTTGGCCGAGCGCCATGAGTTGCACCATCGTTTCAACGGCGAGCCCTACGGCATGCTGCTACCGATCGTTCCAAAGAGCCTGCTTCAGCGGGCGGCCAAGGGGTCTTCGCCGTCCCACGAGCCGGTTGACGCGTAGGGCTGGAAGCGGGCGAACAACTCCTCGGAGTACCAGCCTTCCTTTCGGGTCCGCCGCATGACTTCAATGTGACCAGCCGTGCGATAGGCAAAAGACTTGAGTGCGCCTTCGTCCTGCCACAGCGACACGGTGGCCTGCTTCCCGACGGGCGCCTCGCCCACGCCCACGACCCGAAGGAGGCCGGCTGCTGCGGCCACGTCGATGTTGGTCGCTCGGGACGCCCGTGCAAACTTTCGCCAGTGTTTCGGCCGAACGTTCGCACGGGTGAGGGTGACGATGGGTCCGGAGACATCGGTGGTCATCGTCATGTCACGCAAGATCTCCTGACCGCGCCACCTTCCGCCACCGCTGATAAGTCGAAGCCGCACATGCCAAGACTCTTCCGCCTCACGCCACGCCGTCGCGACGGAAGACGAGCGAAGGAACTGGTCAAGCGCCATATCGTCGTCCCACACGGCCAGAACGGCACGACGGTGAAGGTCGACCGATGGGCCGGTGTTACGGCCATTGCCGGTGCCCATCAACCGCCAGAACTGCAGGCCGTTCGTATGCTGAAGCGTGCGACGGTCCCGTCCGAGTCGCGTCAGGTTGGAGAACACGGCATGATCGCGGATGAGATGAAACGACGCGATCGGGGCCACAGCTGACATGGTACGACTCGCGCTCGTCGTTCTCGCTGGCTACCTGCTCGGCTCCATTCCCGTCGCCGTGTTGATCGGGCGGCTGCACCGGGTCGATCCACGTGAGACGGGTGACCGTAACCCCGGCTACTGGAACATGAAAGAAGCACTCGGACGCCGCGCCGCGATGCCGGTGTTCATCGGGGATGCGCTCAAGGGCGCCCTTGCCGGATTGGTTGGCCGGCTCGCCAGCGGGCCATGGTGGATCGCGTACGTTGCGGTCGGTGCGGCCATGATCGGGCATGCCTGGCCGGTGTTCGCCCGCTTCCGCGGCGGACGCTCGATCCTGGCCTTCGGTGGCGGTGTCGTCGTGATCGCTCCTCTCGTCGCCACTGTTGCGATCGGCGCGCTGTTGGTGGTCACGTTGTTGACCCGAAATTTCGCCTACGGCGCACGCGTCGGCGTGTTCGGCTTCCCCATAATCCAAGCCTTCCTCCAACCCCGCGCCCACGTCGCCACCACCGGCCTTCTCCTGTCCATCATCGGCCTCCGCTTCGCCCTCGCCGCCCACTCGACCCGACCCGGTAAAGTATCTTGAGCGATGCCAATTCGAGGAGGTGGTAGCCGATGAGTATGCCTATGCAACGACTTGTCACCTTCGACGACTACCTGGCTGGCGAGGGCGTGAACGACCGCAAGGCCGAGTATGTAGCTGGCCACGTTCGCGCGATGACCGGCGGCTCGATCTCGCATGCGCGGATGATTCACGCGCTCGCCATGGCCATTGGTCCGACAGCAAAGGCACAGGGCTGCGAAACGTTCACATCGGACGCGATGCTACGAATCGGGGACACGATTGCGTACTACCCCGATCTGATGGTTTGTTGCGACGCAGACGATGATGACGGGGCCTATCGAACCTCGCCCTGTCTCGTAATTGAAGTGCTTTCGCCGTCCACACGAAAGACGGACAAAGCCGAGAAGGTGGCCGTTTACGAACTGATGCAATCTCTGCTTGGCTTTGCTTTAGTCAATCCGGACGAGCCCTGGGTTGAGTTCCACGCCCGGTCATCGGCCAATCAACCTTGGAAACGCACCACCCATGGGCCTGACTCCTCCGTGCTTCTTCCTTGCCCGCAGGGACTAAAGCTGAACATCGACGACCTGTACACCTAAGAGCTCGGGCCTCGCGGCGCGCTAGAAGCGGTCACGGAACCTGGCGGGAGACAGCCAGGGTCCGCGACACGCACTTAATTACAACTCTGGATCGAGATCGCCAATCCGACGGCGACGACGGCGACCGGCGGCTGTCATGACAGCTCCGAGGGCGACGAGACCTGCCGCCGCGTCGAGCAGTGGCTCGGTGTTCGAGCCGGTCCTGGGCAACGGCCGAGCACCCCTGACGTTCACGGTCACCGTTTGCAACACTCGGTTGCCTTGGGAGTCCATGACTTCGGTGACGAAGGTGTCGACACCGGTGTATCCGGGGGCCGGGGTGTAGGTGACCGTGCCATCGGCGTTGACGGTGACGGTGCCGTGGGCCGGCTGCGTTGTGACGTGCAGCGTTGTCGGATCGAACGAGCCGCCGTTGGCACCGATGATCTGAATGTTTATCTTCGTAGAAACAGCCGTCGTCGTTGAAACATCCTGACCAACGGGCTTCACGTCAACGGTAACGGTGGCGGTGACCGTCTGCCCCGACGCATCGGTAACCGAGTAGGTGAAGACGTCCCGACCGGAAAAGCCGGGGGCGGGCGTATAGGTAATCGTGCCATCCGGATTGACGGTTGCCGTGCCGTGCTGGGGTGCACCGACCGCCGTGACGGTCAGGCCAGTTCCGCTGTCGTTGGCGAGGACTGCGATGTTGGCTGACTGACCGGCCGACAGTGACGCGGTGTCGTTCACGGCCACGTTGCCGACGTTGACGACAACGGTGGCCGTGGAGGTCTGACCCGACGCATCAGTCACGGTGTAGACGAACGAATCCGGGCCCGAGTAACCGGTGGCGGGTGTGTAGGTGTAGGTGCCATCCGGGTTCATGAACACGGTCCCGTGGGCCGGCGTGGTGACACCGGTGACGGTGAGCCCGGCGCCGGTATCGTTGGCCAGGACGGATGAGCCGACGAGCGGGGTGTTGACCTTGGCGGTGGCAGTATCGCCCATTGCCTTCGGGGCAATAGTCACCGTAACCGTCGTTGTCGACGTGTGGCCGGCGGCATCGGTGACGGTATAGGTGAAGGCGTCCGGACCGGAGTATGCCGGATTGGCGGTGAAGGTAGACGTCCCATCGGGGTTGATGACGACGGTGCCGTGGGCGGGTTGCGTGTACGCCGTCACCGCCAGGCCGACACCAATATCGTTGCCCATCAGCGAGCCAGGCGACTGGACACCCGACACGACCGCCATGCTGTCGGGCATGGCCTTGGGCTGGACGGCGATCGTGACCATTGCCGTAGCCGTGTTGCCGGCGAGGTCCGTCACGGTGTACGTGAACATGTCGTTACCGGAGTAGCCAGGGGCCGGCGTGTAGGAGTACGTGCCGTCGCTGTTCATCAGGAGCGTGCCGTGCGCCGGGTTGGACTGCGCGGTGACGGTGAGACCGGAGCCGCTGTCGTTGCCCAGCACGGACGGGCCGGCAAGGGCGCCGCCGGCTACGACACTGGCCGTGTCGTCGGACGCAGTCGGCGCGACCGACAGCGTGACGGTGGCGGTCGATGTCTGACCCGATGCGTCGGTCACCGTGTAGGTGAACGAATCCGGACCCGAGTAGTTGGCGGTCGGCGTGTAGATGTAGGTGCCGTCGGCATTCATGACGAGTGAGCCATGGCTCGGCATCGTGCTGCTGGAAACCGTGAGTCCGGCCCCGGCGTCGTTGGTGAACACCGTCGCACCGTGCAGCGGCGTGCTGGCCGACGTCGTGGCGGTGTCGTCATGAGCGACGGGCGTGACGCTAAGGCTTACCGTCGCCGTCGACGTCTGACCGAACGTGTCGGTGATGGTGTAG
>JANMCE010000283.1:0-16908 GCA_031360915.1 Actinomycetes bacterium
AGCACCAACCAGGCCAAGGTCACCGAGACACAGGCGCAACTCGACGACATCGCCAAACACCTCGACGCTGAACTTGCCGTCCTGGTAGCCGATGAAGAAGCCAAACAGGAACAGGAGCGGATGCTCAGAGAACGGCAGGCCGCCGAGAGGGCAGCAGCGAAGGTCGCACCAGCCAAAGCTGTCCAGAACATCACGCCGCCGAAGCCTCGCCCAGCAACTACACCGACGATAGCGGCCGCAGTCCCGACGACTCCTCGGCCTGCAGCAAAGCCGGCGACTTCGTCGCGTCCGACATCGCCTCCGACCTCCAAGCCGCTCACAACGAAACCGGCCTCGCCGCCCGTCGTCGTGCCGAACTACCCGGCACCCTCCGCCGGGGCAGCGACCGCGATCGCCGCCGCGAAACGCCAGCTCGGCAAACCGTACGTGTTCGGCACCAACGGGCCCGACACATTCGACTGTTCCGGACTCACCCAATGGGCATGGGCGAAAGCCGGTGTCTCGATGAGCCATTACACGGTGTCGCAGTACAACGAGTTCCCCCACGTACCACTTAACGCTCTTCAACCCGGAGACCTCGTGTTCTTCAAAATCGACCTCGGACACATGGGCATGTACCTCGGCGGAGGACTCGCCATCCACGCACCTCAAACCGGCGATGTCGTCAAAATCTCACCCGTCTCGAACTTCAACGTCGTCGGTGCCGCTCGACCCGGTTGAAAGGGATTGTCCGACGCCGTGTGGAAAGGGAGGTCAACCACATGGCATGGACCGATCCTCAGGTGATCCAACTGGTCCGAGATGCAGCCGTCGACAACCTCGACGAAGTCACCTGGCCGCCGAATCGTTGCGTGATGTCGCGCAGCATCGCCCGACCCGGAACAATCCACGTCGGTAACCCGGTCCGCCTGGTTCTGCCAACTTGTGCGGCTCGCTGAGAAGTTGGCTGTACTCGCGAAGGCCGGCATCCTTCGATGCTCCTGGCCCTGCACCGACTCCCATAACCTGGCGCGAGGTTCCCTCGGGTCTATCGGCAGCGCCAGAGCGGATCGTCAGGCGGGTCGCGACGACGACACCAATGGGTTTGCCGACCAGCAGACCGAGCAGCACCCCCCACGTGATCGCTGAACCGGCGGCATCGCGGAGTCCGTCGACGGATATCTTGATGCCACTGTTCGCGAACGCAAAGATCGGAACAATGAAATAGCTAGTCCACGGGTGCAACACGTGCTGCAGCCATTCAACGACGGATACCGATCCCCTGGCGATCTCGGTAGTTGTGTGGACCGCTTGCGCGTCAGAGAGATCGTTCAGTTGTTCACTGTCGATGAACTCGGGCTGCAGACGTGCCGTGGAGGGGGCGACAACAAGAAAGAAGATCGTCATCAGGCCATCGTTGACCCAATGTCTCAGATCGAATTGCAGAGACTTTCTGGCCACCGAGAATCCGGCGCGACTGGCCCAGAGATCGTCGTACGAAGACGAAAAGGCGAGTTCGCCCATAGCAACGCCAACACCGCCCCGATAGCGAGCAATATTGCGCCGGATGCTTCAGTTGCTAGAAATCACGCAGCGGCGAGAGCAGCCGCGCGGCGGGCGAACGGGAACGACGGATAGCGCGAATCATGACATCTCCTGAATCGCCGACCAGACTTCCCGGCACACCTCGGTTGTCGAAGAGAGGATACCGTCCGCCGCATCAACGGCGATGAAACGCGATCGCCTTGTAGTGAGCAAACCTCTGCGGCGACATGCTCCAGCCCGACGGTATGAAACCGGTCAACATGAAGATTGAGCGCATTAGCCGAAGCCCAGCAGCGCTCGGAGTGATTCATTGGCATCCCGAAGCGGAGCGGGCGGGATGCTGGGCGACCAGTAGTTGGAGTGGGCACGCGGGGTGCGGGTGCGCACGAACCCGAGGTTTGAGGTGACGGGATGGTCGATCACGCCGTGGCCGAACTGTGGGGCAACGGGTCCGCCGACCGGGTCACCGAGGAAGCCCCACGTAACGGGAAAGTAGAGGTTGTTCCAGCGGGTCGATGCGAACACACCGCCGACATGCAGCACCCGTCGGCTCGGTGTGAAGGTCGGCGAGAATGCTTGCACCCGCGCTTCGTCGCTCTGGCCGGGGCGAAGGATGTCGGGCAACGGTGGACAGCACGGCAACTCACGTTGGATCTGCCGCCGTTCGAAATCGACGGCGCTGTCGGCCATCAGCAGTTGACCGTGTGCCAGAGGCGAACCGAGGGTAATCATGTCGCTGATCAACCAACGCGAGCCGAGCCGAATGTTCTCCTCCCAAAGCGCGCCTTGCGCCGCCAAATGCGCAGCTGGATCGAGAGTTGGCGCTTCGGACAACGCTTCGTAGGAAGCGAGTGCCGGTTGGGTGTCGGTTGAGTCAGGGAGGCCTCGCGGGAAAAAGCGGTGGCTGCTCCAGTAGAGGTTGACGATGTCGTACGCGATCACCGAGCCGAGACTGTGCCCCACGATGATCACCCGCTCGTAGCGTTCGTCAGTATGGAGGTGGTCGAGCAGGTCGAGCCCGCGTGCTCGGATCCTGCTGCGCGCCGCGACGTTCGACGGATGGGGCGACAGGTAACGAGCCGCGTCACCGAGACTGGAGCGAAGAAAGCTGTTCACCCCACCGCGGACCACTCCGATCACGAACGCGAGTGGGCCGAAGGCCAGCACCTTTGAGAGCCCGGTGCGCGCCTGGGTCACACCGAAGATCGCAGCCAAGGCTAGGCCGGCGATGACGATGAGCAACCCGACGACGCGGGTCAGCAGCCACACGGGGCGCATCTGGGGAGGCATGTCCTTGTAGGGGCGCTTGCCGAGACCCTTCAGCCAGTTGATCCCCTCGCTCGGAGTCAACGGCGGCATGAGATCAGCCCAGTAGAGCTCGAAGAAATCGGTGCCTGGTCTTCCGGTTTCCTTGTCCGACCAGACGTGGAGGCGACGCAACTCATACGTGCTGTCGAGGTGATCTTGTGACGACACATAGGGCGCCGGCTTGTCGGCCGCCCACACCAGATTGCCACCGAGCAGCCCGTTTACGAATGATCGCACGGACGACCCCGGCGTCTGATCCCCGATGCCATGAATGAACACCACGGCCCGACTCGTCGGCTTGGTTTGCGGCTGACCATCCATGCACGTGCTCCCTCAGCTCTGTGACCGAAACGGCGGGCCGGAGACAACATTTCTATCGCAGAGAGCTTTCACTGATTCACAATCGTTGAAATCGTGCTATACCGACGAGTGGGTAAGTGCAGGAGATCGGTTCGTTCACGTTGTCTCGGGGTGGGATGACGAACACAAGTGTTGTCTCGGACCAATAGCTGGGAGTTGCGGGTGGTTCACGAACAGGACGTGTCGGTTGCTCTTTCGGGGGGCGGACATCGGGCAACGGTATTCGGGCTTGGCGCGCTCTTGGCGTTGACCGACGCCGGGCTCAACCGGCGGTGCACGTCGATCAGCTCAGTATCGGGTGGCTCGATTGCGAACGGGATAGTGCTGGTCGGTCCTGACTTCGCGACGGTTGACGTTGCAACTTTCGAGGCGCATCTGCAGCCGGCGTTGCGTTCGATCGCGTCGCGAGGTGTGCTGCTGAAAGGTGCTCCAGCTACCCGGAACTACCTTCGAGCACTCATCGGTTTTGGCGCTCTCGGCGTCGCCGGCCTCGTGGTCGCGCTGGTATCTCTCATTGCTCACTGGCTGGCTATCGCTGCGGTAGCGTTCGTTATCTCGGGGATGCTCCTCGCCATTGCGTTGAAACTCCTGCACGAGCGTTCGGTGCGGACCGAAGCAGCGCTCGACAGTGAGTTGCTGGGGGGCAAGCACATCACCTTGGCGCAGGCGAAAGCCTCTGCGTCCGGCGTCCATCACGTCATCTGTACAACGGAATTGCAAACGGGGGAGCCGTTCTACTTCACCAACCGAGCGGTGTACGGCTACCGCTTCGGCGGCTCCTGCGATGATGTCAACGTCGCGCTCGCAACGGCGGTGCAGGCGTCGGCTTGTGTGCCCGGAGCCTTCGGGCCGCGCGCCATTCCTCTTACGACACTTGGGGTGCACGCACCGGTAAATCGTGACGGCACCACGGCGGCTGACATCGACCAGATCGTGATTAACGATGGCGGCGTGTACGACAACATGGCCGATCAGTGGGAGTACCGGTTTGCCGAGCGGGCGGCCGAATGGACCGAACTGGACACCGTGCAACCCAATCGGGCCCGGATGCTTTTCGTGGTGAACGGCTCGGGTGGATGGAACAGCGCGAAACCCATTGGCCACGGCGGTCTGGCCCAGGAATTAGCCGGTGCGCTGCGAGCCAAAGACGTGCAGTACGACGTGTCGACCGCGCATCGTCGGCAGGCGCTTTATTCTACCTTCCGCGACGCCGAGAATCAGAAGACTGAGGCGGGTCTCGACGGACTGTTTGTGCAGATTGTTGACAGCCCCTACCGACTACCCAAGCTGCTCGGAACGGCACAAACCGCGAAGTTCGAGCCGCTCAACCTCCGCGCCGATGAAGCGTTCATCTTCCTCGACAATCAGGGCTACAACCAGGACTGGTGGGACAAAACGGTGCACACAACCTCAGGCACCGGCACGGTACTCTCCGCCCTTGGCGTGCCGGTGACGAGCGCGCTTCTTGAACACGGCTACGTGCTTACCATGATCAACGCCTATGTGCTCGACGGCCTTGGCGAGTTGCGGCCGATCGACCGGCAACGCTTCATGAGGTTGTGCTCATGAGCAACTCGTACTCGACCGAGCCAGTTGAAGCCATCGTGCAACAGACCCCAATTCCACCGATCCCGGCGCCGCGATCGCTGCATCCGTATCGACGTCCATCGCGGCGGCCGTTGCAAATCTTTGCCCTCGATCCAATGCGCATCGACCGTGGCAAGTCCGGTCGTGTCACGCCTCGCGCCACCGTGTACGTGCCTTTCGAGGATGACCTGAAGCCAGGCCCGCGGGGTCGGCGGATTCGGGTCATCGACTACGACGGCGTGCACCAGTGTTACTACGAGCCAGTCGACCTCAACCATGCCGACGTGCTCATTCGCGACGGGCTCGCGCCTACCGAAACCGACCCACGTTTTCATCAGCAAATGGTCTACGCAGTCGTGGCCGGGTTGTGGGCCGATTTCGAAACCGCCATCGGGCGACGGCTTACGCTGGGCCGCAAGAAGTTCCTTACCATTTTCCCACACGCGTTCTACGGCGAGAACGCCTTCTACGACCCAGAGAGCAGCTCGCTGCTGTTCGGCTACTTCCGGGCCGACAGCGCAGAGGCCGGTACCAACATTCCGGGGCAGATGGTGTTCACCTGCTTATCTCACGACATCATCGTGCATGAGACGACCCACGCGCTGGTCGACCGTTTACGGCCAGACTTCATGATTGCCTCTAACCCCGACGTAGCCGCGTTCCACGAAGGCTTTGCCGACCTCATCGCCATCTTCCAACACTTCAAGTTGCAAGAGGTGCTGGTCCCGGCGCTGGCAGACAGCAGGGGTGACTTCGGCCGATCCGAAGTGCTTCTCGGCCTGGCCCGGCAGTTCGGTTACTCAACGGGAGGCAAGGCCGCCCTTCGGTCGGCCGAGGACGGCGACCCCGACCCTGCCAAGTACCGCGCGTCGGAAGAACCGCACGAGCGTGGCGCGGTATTGGTGCGTGCGGTATTCGACGCGTTCTTGTCGCTCTACCAACAACGAACTCAGGACCTCATCAGGCTGGCGTCAGAGGGAACCGGGGTACTGCGCGAGGGCGCTTTGCATCCTGATCTGGTGAGCCGTCTTGCCAGGGAGGCCTCCGCGCTCGCCAACCAGATGTTCACGGCACTCATGCGGGCGTTCGACTACCTTCCCCCGCTTGACGTGACCTTCGAGGACTTTCTCCGCTCGATCGTCACCATCGACCTGCTGCTGTCGCCGTCGGATGACTCCTTCCGCGTGGCGATCATCGAAGGCTTTCGCAAGCACGGAATTTACCCAACCACCGCCGGATCGCTCGGCGCGGATTCGGTGGCGTGGGGCGGACCGGGCAAGGAGATCAGCGGCTTCCCTTTCCATCGCGGGCTGCTGACCGATGTCATCAAGAGTCTCGACGCCATCGACCCGGAAGGGTACGACGCGGTCGAGCATCTGTACGATGCAGCCGACAAAGCCGCCAGTGTGGCACCGCCGCCTGATGAGGATGACAGCAGTAAACAGTGGCGGGACTGGGCCGCGGAGCTTTTCGAGTTCGGCATGGCCCACCGCCAGGACTTCTCGCTCGATGAGGATGTCGACATCGTGGTGGAAGGAATGCACCCGACCATGCGTTATCGCGCCAATGGTCGTCCCACCATCGACATTGTCGTGCGCTATGTGCAGTCCCGCGACGACCTGGTGAGCGGTGACGATCTCAAGTTCGTGCCCAAAGGTGGCTGTACGGTGGTGGCCGACAGCAATGGCGTGGTTCGCTACGTCATTACCAAACCGCTTCCGCCTCGCGAAACATCGGCGGCCGAGGCCACGCCGTCTGCGTGGGCGGCAGAGGCAACACAGCGCCTGACTGAAATGCAGAACCGGCTGAGTCTCAGCCGGTCCAGCGATCCGGGCGACTCCTACCGGGCCGAACCGGGCAGTCAGGCTTTGCGCATCAACTTCGCACTGCTGCACCGCGATAATGAGGAGGGTAACGACGAATGAAGATCGACATCCGCATGTACAACGTCGGCTTCGGCGACTGCTTCCTGGTGAGTCTGACCGATTCATCGCGCAAGCGTCCTTACCGGATGCTGTTCGACTGCGGAAGGTTGGCGGGCTCGCGCCAGACCGACGCGGCGGCGGGGGAGAAAACCTTTGAGGCAGTGATCGATGAACTCATCAACGATGTGCGTGACCCAGCCGACGACATTTCCAAGATTGACATCATCGTGGCCACGCATCGCCACCGAGACCATATCCATGGCTTTTCCTTGCAGGACAAATGGAAACAGGTGGAGGTCACCGAGGTGTGGCTGCCGTGGGTGGAGGACCCGCAGAACCCCTTCGCTCGATCGCTTGTGGCCAAGCAGGAATTGCTCGCCAACCGTGCATTCCATGCCTTGACCGCCTTGCGGGCCGCAGGTAAGGGATCGAATAGCCAGGCCGATGCGGCTATCGACATCGCCTACAACTCAACCAGCAACGCCAAAGCTATGGCGACCCTGCAAAGCGGCAACGGTTTCAAGAACACCAACCAGCGGGTGCGGTACCTGCCACGCGCCGGCCATGAGCCCGAACAGCTGCGCAACGAGGAACTAGCCCACGTGCTGCCGAAGGGTGTCATCGTGCACGTCCTCGGGCCGTCACGCGATCCCGCCACCATCAAGCTGCTCGACCCGCCAACTGGTGCTGCCTACGAACCCCTTGTTCCCGCCATGCGATCCCTCGACGACACCACTCCCGACTCCGCCGAGGTCGGCGTTCCTCCGCGTCCGTTCGACGCGGCGTGGGTGGTGGAGGCTGCGGACTACGGATTTGCCGAGGGAGAAGACGCGTCCATCGAAAAGTTGGTGACCATCGCGACGCTGGAGCCGCTCGAACTGGTCTACCGACTCGACAACGCCATCAACGGCACCAGTCTGGTCCTACTCGTTGAGGTGGGTGACAAGAAGCTGTTTTTCCCCGGCGATGCGCAGTGGGGCACGTGGAAGATGATGCAGGACAACCCGGCCACCTGGGAGCTGCTCACCGGTACCACGGTGTACAAAGTCGGCCACCACGGAAGCCACAACGCCACGCCGAGAAAGTTCGTCGATGAATGTCTATCGCCCAACACCAACGGCGTTGCCCTCATCTCGGTCGCGCCGACCAGCTACGGCGGTGGGTGGAAGAACATCCCACTCCTGACGCTCGTTGATGCGCTGAAGCAGAAGACCAAAGTTGAGCAGACGTGGAGTCACGACCCGACTGTCGTCGCCGTACCGTACGACCCTCACGTGTTTTCCGCCACGGCCAAGATGGGCCGAACATGACCGAATGCAAACACATCAACGTGAAGGTGACGTTCGAGCGCACCGGCTCCACCATCGCAGGTACTTGGCGGCCGAATATGGCGGAGCGCCAGGCATCGTGGGAGACAGTGGTGGAGTTCGCCACCCGCATCACGCTTGTGCCCCTGCGAAAGAACGAAGGGCTGCTGACCGAGGCGCTCACAAGTCTGTTCACAGTATTCACCGAGGTGCGCGGCATCCTGCGCCGCAACGGCCCAGATGTCGCTCTCGACCGCCGCGGCGAGCTTTCGTATGCATTGTTGGCCGGTCACCTACTCAACCAGATTTTGCGACCGGTGACCGCCTACTGGCATCCGCGTCTTGAACAGTGGCTCGAAACCCGTCCCGATGGCATGGGCCAGCTTGAACGGGAGCAGGAATGGCCGTATCACGGAGATTTGTTCCAGCTACTGACGGACATCCGAGAGCCTCTCGGCGGGCTGGCGAAAGTATTCGCCGAAGCTAGCGGTTCGGAGGAATTTCTCCGAGCTCAGCTCGACAACGAGACTCGTTTGTACGAGCAGTTGCGTCGCCAAAGAGTTCAGGGCTGACCGGCTCGAACGAACGAAATCATACGGTTGCCTTACTTTGAGCGGCAGCGTGCCGATATCCGCCATCCATCCGACCCGCGTCCTGCCGATGGTGAACGCGCTGTTCTTCAATCGAACGGCTCTGTCAGCGGTGCAGCTCGCTTGCGTCGGATATGTCGGCGTAGCGTTCGCGGTGCTCGCGTTCATAGTCGTCATCGTTCAGATCGATCCGGATGACCGTGGCCGTGTCGTGGCCGAGCTGAGCGTGCTTACTGCCCTGTTCCTGGTCGCCGATCCGTTGATCTCCTTCGCCGTCTACTTCTGTGTGTGGCACGGCCCTCGGCACACGGGTCGGGTACTGCAGGCACTTCCATCCGGGTCGCCCAGATCTGCGAGCAGCCTGCTGGTCGGAGCAGCAACGCTCCTGCCCCTCTTGGGAGCCGGAGCGCTGCTGCTCACCCAAACGCATGTAACCCTGTCGAGCAGCGAGTCGCTCTACCGCATCGTCTTCGTAACCCTCGGCGCCCTTACGGCACCACATCTGGTCGTGACGGCAATCTGGGAGCGGGGGAGCCGCTCGAACTGACGACTCGTCAGTCGAGGCGCTCGATAATGGTGGCGTTTGCGAGGCCGCCGCCCTCACACATGACTTGGAGACCGTAACGGCCGCCGGTCCGCTCGAGCTCGTTGAGCAGCGTGGCCATCAGCTTGGTACCCGATCCACCGAGCGGGTGACCGAGGGCGATGGCACCGCCGTTCACGTTCACCTTGCTCATATCGGCTCCCAGTTCTTTCGCCCATGCCAGCACGACAGATGCGAACGCCTCGTTGACTTCGAACAGGTCGATGTCGTTGATGGACATGCCGGTCTTTTCGAGGATCTTCTTGGTGACCGGGATCGGACCCTTGAGCATGGTGACGGGGTCGGTGCCGGCCAGCGCGAACGCATGGAAACGGGCACGCGGCTTCATGCCAAGTTCTTTCGCCTTCTCCGCGCTCATAATCAGCACAGCCGACGCACCGTCGCAGATCTGTGAGGAGTTACCTGCGGTGATGAGGCCGTCTTCCTTGAACGCCGGCTTCAAGGCCGAAAGAGTCTCGACGGTGGTGCCGTCGCGCACGCCCTGGTCCTTGGTGGCCATGCCGTCCTCAATCGGCACCGGGACGATCTCATTGTCGAAGCGACCTTCGGCGACAGCTATGACAGCGCGTTGCTGGCTCTGGGCACCGAAGGTATCGAGGTCCTCGCGGCTGAAGCCGTACTCGACGGCAATCATGTCGGCGCCGATGCCCTGCGGCGGTAGGCCGGTGGCCTCGTAGCGATCGAACATTTCCTTCGGGAATGGAAAGCCCATGTCCTTCACGATGGACGACCCCATTGGCACCCGCGTCATGACCTCCACGCCCGCGGCGACCACGACGTCGTACGCTCCGGCCATCACGCCTTGGGCGGCGAAGTGCATCGACTGTTGGCTAGAGCCACACTGCCGGTCAACAGTGGTTGCGGGCACCGACTCTGGCCATCCTGCCGTCAGGACCGCGTTGCGACCGATGTTGAGTGACTGTTGGCCGACCTGCATGACGCAGCCCATGATGACGTCATCCACCAGCGCCGGGTCGAGACCGTTGCGGGTCTCGATCGCCTTCAGTACGTGGGCGGCCAGGGCGGCGGGGTGCCAGTCCTTCAACTGACCATTGCGCTTGCCACCGGGTGTGCGTACTGCGTCGACAATCACGGCGTCGATCATGTTGGGTCTCCTTGGGAAGGGTTGGAAAGAGCTTGCTGCAGATTGCTTTTCAGTCGACCCAACATACCGTTGAGCGCCTGTCGTTCGGTTTTGCTGATGCCATCGCGAAGCTCCGTACGAAGCCGTCCGTCAATGGCGTTGATCTGGCTGGTCATGTGCTTACCTGCTTCAGTAAGCCCGATTCGCCATACCCGACGATCGTCGGGATCAGGCAGGCGTTCAATGAGTTCAAGATTTTGCAGGTGGTCGATACTGGCTCCGGTAGCGGCCCGGCCTTGCTGGAGATGATCGGCAATGCGAGTTTGGATCACGGGCCCGAAATCACCGACGTAGGCCAGGATACTGGCCTGGGTGAGATTTAACCCGAGCGTTGCGAAGCGGCTGTCGTACGCCTCGCGGACCAGGCGAGCCACCGAAATGAGCGTGGATTCCACCCGTAGCCACGGAGGAGCGTCGAGTTCGTGGGTGGCCTCCTGCACGCCCACATATTGCATGGTGCCATACAATCTGTCAACATGCGACAGGCCACCTCGCCGAAGGAGAACGCGCATGACCGACACGTTGACCGAAGCCTCCACCACCGGATTACATGACTTCCGCGCCAAGTGCAAGGCTTTCCTCGAAGTACACGCAGCCGGTTCTGTCACATCGCTGGACGACAATCGCGCTTTCCTGGCTGCCGCGGCGGCGGCTGGTCTGGGTGGCATCATCTACCCGGTTGAATACGGTGGAGCGGGCCTCACATCTGCCCACGACAAGGTGTGGCGGGAAGAGAAGGCCCAGTATCCACCCCGCGACTTCGAGTTCATCATCAGTCATGGCATGTGCCTACCGATGCTGCACGAATACGGCACACCGGCACAGAAGCAGGCGTTCATGGCCGACATCATTTCGGGCAAGACGATGTGGTGCCAGATGTTCTCCGAGCCGGGCGCCGGTTCTGATGTTGCGAGCCTCCAAACCAAGGCCGACCGCGATGGCGACCAGTGGATCATCAACGGCCAAAAGGTGTGGACCACTCTGGCCCATCGTTCTGACTACGGCCTCGTTGTGGCCCGCACGAACCCGGACGTGGCGAAGCACGCTGGCATCTCGATGTTCGTCATCGACATGAAGGCACCCGGTGTGGAGATCCGCCCGATCCACCAGATGGACGGCGGTAGTCATTTCAACGAAGTGTTCTTCACGGATGTACGTATTCCCGCCGGCTGGCTGATTGGCGATCTAAACAACGGTTGGCGCATGGCGACCAGCATGCTCATGTACGAACGCGTCGCCATCGGTGCAGCTACGTCGGGGCAGATCAAGCAGCCTCACTTCGACATGCTTGTCAGCCGAGTTCGTGAGTACGGCTCGCTTGAGGAGTCCGTCGTTCGTGATCAGCTGATGAAGCTCTACATCATGGAGTCGTGCAAGGCGCTGGTCGCGATGCGCACCCGCGCCGAGCAGAAGGCTGGCAAGACTCCCGGACCCGGCGGCTCACTTGGCAAACTGATGGGGTCGAACATTGCGTGGTTTTTCCGCTCGATAGCTCAGGACATAGCAGGCCCTTCCTCTATCGCCTGGTCGGCCGATGACGGACCCGCCAGAGAGTTGCAGCGCTACGTGCTGAACACCTTCGCAAGCGGCATCGCAGGCGGCACCGATGAGATCCAGCGCAACATCATCGGTGACCGTGTGCTCGGCCTTCCCCGCGAGCCAAGCGTAGACAAAGACCTACCGTTCAAAGACCTGAAGGTCGGTACCCAGAGATAGTTCCGCCGTCTTTGAGATCTTCGTTCCGGTCGCTTGCGTGGTGTAGCACAACTGTATTACATTTGGTTGAGTGAGTACGACAACTGTCCGGCTGGACAACGACGATGAACAACTCCTGAACAAGCTCGCTAGCTCGTTCGGCGGACGCTCTAACGCAATTCGCTTCGCTCTGCGAAGTCTCGCCGAGGATGTAGACCGCCATGAAGCATTGGGGGAGTTTCTTGCCGATTGGGAAGCCGATGCTGGCCCGGTCAACGAAACTCAGGTCGATGCAATGAGTCGCCGCTACAAGTTGTGATTTTTGACGCAGGATTTCTGATCTCCGTTGATCGCAACGAAGAGTCGGCGCGTGCCTTAATGACGGCGCTGCAACGACGACGAATTGCGCTGCACACGACCGACCCGGTGATGGCGCAGGTCTGGCGCAACGGCGCTCGCCAAGCTCGACTATCGGCCTTTCTGAAGACCATCGAAGTTCATCCACTTGATGACGGGAAAGCCGTGGGCCTCCTGCTCGCACGTTCCGGCACGGCGGATGTGGTCGATGCACATCTCGTTGTTCTCGCAGTTCGTTTGAAAGATTCAATTCTCACCGGCGACGAAGCAGACCTCACCACCCTGGCAGACTCCCTCCCATCGAACCGGCCAGCCATCGAAGTTTGGCCATAGACGAGAGAGCTCCGCCTTCTCGCTGCTCGCCCGAACCGATAGCTTTCGCCCATGCCCCGCGCTGTGTCTCGCTCACGAACCGTTGCTGCTTCACCCGAGATGATCTTTGCGTTGTTGGCCGATCCTGCTCGACATCATGAGATCGATGGTTCCGGCACGGTGATCGAAGCTCGTGCCGACGCTCCGGCGCGGTTGTCACTCGGCGCGACATTTGGCATGTCGATGAAGATCGGTGTGCCGTACAAGATCGAAAACACGGTTGTGGCATTTGTTGAAAGCGAATCGATCGCGTGGAAGCACTTGGGCGGTCATGTGTGGCGCTACGAGCTTCGGCCTGGCGCCAAATCCGGAACGACTGACGTGACCGAAACCTTCGACTGGTCAACCTCAAAGGGTCCCATTTTCCTCCAACTCGCGGGCTACCCGAAACGCAATGCGAAAGCCATGGAAAAGACGCTCGGCCGCATGGCTGCGCTGTTTCAAAACACCGTGAGCTAACGGCCCTGGTCACCCGACGAGCAGCGCCGAACGTTCCACGCTAGTGATGGTCGTGTTCGGCGTAGTGGCGAGCGAGATAGTCGATGCCGAAGTCGTTGCTTAGGTCGCGCCAGACGGTGTGGACGTGGTTGGTGCCGCGTTGGGTGTTGTCGTACTCGGCCAGGAGCTGGCTGCCCTGCACTCGGTAGTAGTGGGGCTGGCCCGATTCGATGCCGCCGGCCCACGCAAAGCACAAACAATCGAGATCGCGCTCGGCGGCAAACTTCGCCACTTGCAGGTCGGCCAGTTCGGCCGGGACGCGTTGTACGTACACGTCGAGCAAGGCACGAAGGATCTCGCGCTGCTCGACGCTGAGCTCTACCGCCGAAATTCCCCTTGGCGCGGCAGTGAAGCGAAGCGCTGCGATGTGATCGGGTTCGAGTCCGAGAAGACGTTCGGCATCGGCCTGCATCGTGTCCACACGGACAGCAAGTTCATCGGTAAAGCGACTACGCCAGATGTCGCCGAGGTGGGGTGGTTCGTCCCCCTCGCTTACGACTGTGCGATTACCGGTGACCAGATCCACCGGGGCGACGGGGGAAAGCAGCGCCAGCGCGAGCTGATCCGGGCGCAGGGCGTGGACAAGTTCGCGGCCGAGGTCTTCGGCTGCCCCGAGCGGGCGAAGGAGATGAGGGCCGAGCAGCGGCGAAGATGCCGGATCGGCGCCGAGAAAGCACGGCGTGCTCGCGACGACCTGCCCATCGACAACGGTGTGATTGATCGACACGTGATGGCCACCGAACCGCCACGACCATGGCTGGTCACCGGCTGGATCGCCGAAGACGCGCACATAGTACAGACCCGGGTCACGCCCGCGTTCTCGCTCCCAGCTCGCCACCCACCCCTCGACCTCGTCGAGCACGTTTTCCAAGCCAATGATGGTGGACACGGTCACGTAGCCCGGTTTGGAAACGCCTGTGCGAAGCAGCTTCATGGCCAGGCGCTGTTGGGCGGGACGCATGCTTGACAGCGCCAGGCCACCGTGATCGGTCGGGGAGTAGAACCAACGGCGACGCTCGTCGTCGGATGGAAAATCCCAGGCCACCTGCGATCGTTGAGGTTCATCGAGAGCAGAGAGAAACTCAAGCGCGGCCTCGGTCATGCGCGGCGCCGTTTCGCTAGTCATCGCCCGGGCTCGCGGAGGCCAAAGATCATCTCGGGGTTGCGAGGATCCCACGTATTGGTCACCTGCGAGTGTGTTCCGATGCGCCGGGTGCGATCCAGCAATTGACGGCCGAGGGCCAGTTGTTCCCGCTCGAACACAACGAGCGCCTCGGGAATGCTCGACTCGTGTGAGATTGCGTCCACAAGGGCCCATCCGTCGGCGGCGGCCTTGGCCGTGCCGGCGGCCGCATGGGGTCGCGCTACCCACCCGGCATCGCCGACGAGACACGTGCGACCGAACGCCATGGCGTCAACCTCGACGTCATACACGACTTGGAGAAACGGTTCTTCTACGGCGACCACTGCATCGGCGAGCACTTTCGGCAAGCGTGCAACTGCAGCGGCACGCATCTCCGCGACATGGTGGTCGCTCACCAGCCCCGGCGGGATCGAAACGTCACGGTGAGCGCCGCCAGTGTCGGTGAGCAGGTCGTCAAGATCACCACCCTGCAGATAGTTGCGATACCAAACGAAGTTGATGAGCCGGCCACCGGGTTCCACCGAGCCGTCCAGCCCGGGAATCGGGTACACGAGGATGTGGCTGTTGGCGTAGACGAAGTACGAGAGTGCATCGCCCAGCTGCACCACGACCGACGGGTCAAGCTGCGATTCCGGCACCATGCCGCGCCAGGCGACATAGCCGGCATAGCGGCGCGTCGCGTTCGGCACCAGCTCGGCACGGAACTGGGACGAGATGCCATCGGCACACACAAGGAGGTCGACCTCAGCTCTGGCCCCATCGGAGAAATGGACGGTAACAGAATCGGTGTGCTCGGTTCGGCCAACGACCTCGCGTCCAAGAAGGTAGCGATCGGGTCCGAAGCATCTGAGCAACGAGCGGTACACCGTGTTCCACGAACTCAGGCGGTAGCGATGCTCAATGTCGTGCTCGATCGTCCCGTCACGGTCGAAGTAGCGGATGTGATCGGTTGAAATGCTGATGTCATCGAGATCGACACCGGCGCGCTCGGACAGGTAACGCGAGGCATCCGGGAGAAAGCCGATGCCGGCACCGCGCTGTTCAAGCTCTGCTCCAGATCGCTCGTAGATGGTGACGTCGAAGCCCGCGTCTCGCAGTAGTAGCGCGCTGGTGAGGCCTCCGAGCGAACCGCCAACGACGGCGACGCGACCGGTGGCTACCACGGGCGCGGCGGGGTCACGGTGTGCCGAAGGTAGCCACCCGATCAACGTTGGCGATGAACAACACACGCCGCTCGTTGATGGCCGGATCACGCAGACCGTAGGGCGGCGGCTGCTGGGTGTACTTCGTCCAGATGCGATCGAGCTGTGCCGTAACGCCAGGACCCTTCTCAGGGTCGTCCTCAGAAATCTCCTCGACCACCGTCGATTTGATGCTGATCCAGTGGTAGGCATTCTTCGGATTGACGAGCAGCATCGACAGTTGCGGATTGTTGCGCACCCAGTCGATCTTCTTGCGGTGCGACGCCAGGTTCAGCAACACCTGTGAGCCGTCGTAGTCGAACCACATAGGTGTCATGTTGACGCGACCATCACCTCCGATGAGGCCGAGCACAACAGCGATCGGCTCGTCGAGCAGCTGCTTGTAGATCGGGTCGAGATCATTCAATGACTCGATCGAGTCGTGCGAACCGACGGAGAATTGGTCGGGCTGCAACCCGGCCGAGACATCGAGAAATTTGGCGACTTTGATAGACACGGCGTGTACCCCCAAGATGACGAACCGATGCGCGATCGCGGCGATCGGACGAGAGCGGAGCATACCCGCTGTGTTCCGTCTCGGAGACCGATCCAAGGGTAAATCGGTGAACCCACTCGTTCTAGTCTGGCCGCATGCAAGCTCGTAACGGTGCTCGGCGAACCCGACGGCAGATGGCAATAGACCTCGTCGCTGCATGGAAGGACGCTGGTACGACGCTCGTCTTCGGCGTGCCAGGAGGGGGTTCGAATCTCGACGTAGTCGGTGCGGCTCACGCGTGCGGCATGCGCTTCGTATTGGCGCATACCGAGAACGCTGCAGGCATCATGGCCGGGGTAGTGGGGGAGCTGACCGGCTCGCCCGGTGCCTGCGTAGTTACCCGCGGCCCGGGAGTTTCCTCCGCAGCAAACGGTGTCGCCCAGGCGTTACTTGACCGACAGCCGATGATCTTACTGACCGACTGCGTTGCTGACGATGACTACCCTCGCATCCCTCACCAGCGGCTGAATCAGGTCGCCCTGATGACTCCAATCACGCTCGGCTCATACATCTACGGGAGCGATGAATCGGACGTGCCGAGGTTGGCTGTGGAGCGAGCGCTCGGTGGTCAACCAGGTCCCGTCCATGTGGACTTCGACCCCTCAGCTGTCTCGCAAGAACCGACTCCTGGTCCGTACCCGCCGTCGTTCATTCCGCCTCCGGATGACATTCGGGCATTGTTGGCGGCCAGCCACCGAGCGGTCTTCGTCGTCGGCGTTGGCGCGCTGTACGGAGGCACCGTCGCGGCCCAGCGAG
>JANMCE010000063.1:0-19832 GCA_031360915.1 Actinomycetes bacterium
ATCGGCTCGACACGATCCCGGGCATCGCGAAACGCACCGCCGAAATCATCATCGCGGAAATCGGTGTCGACATGACACGCTTCGCGACACCAAGGCCATTTGGCATCGTGGGCCGGGCTGTGTCCGGGAAACAACGAATCCGCCGGGAAACACCGTGCCACGACAACACGTTCGGGGAACCCGTGGTTGACCTCAGCACTGGTTGAGGCCGCCTGGTCAGCAGCCCGCACCAAGGGCTGTTACCTCGGCGTCCGGTTCTGGCGAATAGCGAAACGAGAGGCCAACAACGAGCATTAATCGCAATAGCGCACACGATCCTGATCATCTGCTGGCACCTGATAAAACGACGAAACAACCTTCGACGAGCTCGGCACCGACTACCTCGCAGGCCACGACAAGCCAGAACGACGACGCCGACTCCTCATCAGTCAACTCGAAAAGCTCGGCTACAACGTCACCCTGACCGCCGCCGCCTAACTCGCGAAACAGATAAAGACCGCAGAACCAAGCCAAAACAGCTTGGTGCGCCCCAACGCAGCACATACCCAAGGAACTTCGTAACACCCCCCTGTCAGAGTCGAGGGTATGGATGAGGCCACCACCGCTCGATTTGTTCATGCCGCCCGAGCCCTAGGTGCAGAGGCCCGCGCCCGCAACCTGATCTCACCCGGTTTCCGCAGCCCACCGCGTATCCTTGGCGTGTCCCGCACACTGCGCCGATGGCAGGCAGGTGGCGCGCAGGTCGCGGTTCTGGTGCGGGGCCGCCCGTGGTTGGCGGTGCTGGCCGACATGATCGAAGGTGTCGTCGCCGCTAACCACCTCACCGGCGGCCCCGCCGACCAACTCCGTACCGCCCTCTGGCGAGCAACCGAAGCCTCCCTCGGCGAAGATGCCCCCACCACCCAAGAGTCCGTTGCCTAGCGCCGCCGGATGCTCAAGCAAGGACCCGCAACCGCTTCGCCGTTGGTACGGTTGCAACGAATCGAGCCGCGATGAAGGTCTTTCGATCTCAGTTATTCATGACGAGCTTTGTCGCGTTGCGGACCAGTGACCCGACGTTGTTTGAAGTGGTGGCGGCCGATATCAAATACCTCATCGATCGTCGACACGATGCGCTTCTTCCGCAGGTTCGGTTCGGCATCGCTCAGTCTGCCTTCCCCGAGGTGTTTGGCGGGCGGGTTCGACTTTAGGTGTAGCTAAAGCAAGGGTATGACTCGCAAGGTTTCGCCGACCACGATCGACACCGCCTTCGAAGAAGTTGACGACATGCTCGACGGGATCGACGTTGACGATTCAGAACTCGCCAGGATCAACGCCCGGTTGGAAACGTTGTTCGATGGCGACGATGCGTTGCGGTGTATCCGGACCCTGTGCGGTGTCGCTCAGAAGGACGTCGCCGCCGACGTCGGTGTAACGGCGTCGGCTGTTGCGCAGCTTGAGTCACGTGACCTCGACACCGCCCAACTCGGCACCGTTCGCCGCTACTTTGCCGCTCTCGGCTACGAGCTTCACATCGGCGTGGCGCCGATCGAACAATAGATTCGTCAACGAAGTACTGCTTTCCACACCCGCCCTCGGAATCGAGATCCAGAAGTGCGGCGAGGCCATTCGCTGCGGACTTGTCAACGGATTGAAGGAGCGTTACCGCTTCGTTGTGGTTCTGCCCTTGCGCGTATTCACTCAAGCGGTTACAGCACAGGACGACGGCCGCAGCAACGTCAGCGTTGTTGCAAAGCCTGATGAACGCGTCAGCAAGACCGTCGGCTTCGTCAACGACGATATCAAGCGTTTCGGCCATCATTCTCGCCCGGAACCTGGGGCTTCGTGTCCGAAGGACCTTCCTTTCCTGACACAACCATATTTGGTGGTTCCAAAAATAGTAGTAAAGTACGGACGTGTCCGAATTGCCGTTTGCCGGCCGAAGTGTCGAACTTGCCAAGCTCGACACGCTGCTGCGCGAGGCGATCTCGACAGGCACCGGCCGTCTGGTAGTTGTGCGTGGTCGGCGTCAGGTGGGGAAGTCGACCCTCGTTGAGACGTTCTGTGCCCGCACGTCGGTGCCCTCGGCGTATTTCACGGCTGCCAGGCGTCAGCCAGCCGCCGCAGCGTTGGCCGACTTCGGCCAACTTGTCGCCGCCTCAGGACTCGGCGGGAGCGAAGCAGCGGCATCCGGCTTCACCGGCTGGGAGCAGGCATTGAACATCGCTACCAGCGACAATGCGCCAGCGATTCTTGTCATCGACGAACTGCCATGGCTCCTCGAGATGGACAGCGCAATCGAAGGGCTCCTCCAGCGAGTGTGGGATCGAGTGCTGCGGAAGCGTCCAGTCCTCATAGTCCTTGTCGGTTCCGACTTGGCGATGATGGACGCCTTGACCGAGTACGGGCGTCCGCTCTACGACCGCACCACCATTCTTCGTGTGGACCCACTGACACCAGCCGATGTCGCCGATCTCACCGGCTTAGGGGGCGCTGATGCGGTCGAGGCCTGGGCGCTTACCGGCGGATTTCCGAATGTCGTGCGCTCGTGGCCGAGCGGCGGCACGGCAGTCGACTTTCTGTCAACGCAGATTCCCGATGCGTCGAGTCCATTTATTGTGTCCGGCGAGCGCAAGGTTGCTGCGGAGTTTCCCGCCGATGCGTTTGCCCGACCGGTGCTCGACGCAATCGGATCAGGAACGCGCGAACACGGAAAGATCGGACAGAGAAGCGGGCTGAGCGGATCGTCACTTGAGCGCGCGCTTGCCCTGCTGGTCGACAAGCGGGCTGTCGTCCGCGATCGTCCGTATTCGACTGACGTGTCCAAGCTCACCCACTACCGCGTTGAGGACGCTCATTTGCGAGCTTGGGAGCGTTACGTCGCGCCGAACATGCCGGCGATCGAGCGGGGAGCGGGAACCGCCGCGCTCGGGCGGGTGCTCGGCGACTGGGAGGCCTGGAAGGGACAGGCCGTCGAACCCATCATCCGTGAGTCAGTTCTGCGGCTTACGCTTCGAGACGAGATGTTGTCGTCCGCAGCGCACGTCGGACGATGGTGGCGTCGTGACGGACACACGGAAGTCGACGTGGTGATCGGCGATCGCCTGCCAATAGCCCGACGTGTTCTTGCGGTCGGGTCTATCAAGTGGCGAAACGCAGAGCCATTCGGCACGAACGATTTGCGCGAGCTGTCGCACGCCGCGATCCAGATTCCCGGAGCGACCGGCGTGGATCTCGTCGCCGTGAGCCGAGTTCCGTCGAGGCGCGTCGACGGAATCACGCGCATCTGGACTCCAGGCGACCTCATCTCGGCCTGGCGATAGCGGACCGCTCGCGTCGCACGCGGCTGGATCTGCATCTCGAAAATAGTGCTGATATCTCGAACATCGTCCAGATGGCGCCACGGGAATCGAACTACGACTGCCGCTGGCTTCCACCGAATTCTCCACCAATCGGAAGTCGTTCGCCTAACGTGAGAACGCACACCCGCCCGGGTGGCGGAATCGGCAGACGCGGAGGTCTTAAACACCTCTTCCCGAGAGGGAGTACGGGTTCAAGTCCCGTCCTGGGCACCGAAGTTGGTAGCTTCGGGCCACGCTCGATCTGGCAAAGCGATGGGGCCTGCCGTCCCGTGGACGAGCCCCATTGCAAAGTTCTGCCGACGTGAGCCGCCGCCTTACGGCAACGGCGTGGGGCATTTGCCGACACGGGGGTTCCAGTCGGCGAACGTGCCGCTCGGGTTGTGCTTCCACACCCAGGCGTGCAGCACGTACACCGGCAGGTATTCGTGATGGTGGAACTGCTGACCGAACAGCACGGGCGGGTTGGCTGGGTCAACGAGATTGTCGGGCACGATGTACTCGACGGCGACGAGCCGGAGGTGGCCGTGTTCGCCTACCTCGTACACAAGAGCCTCGGGATGAGTGACGTCGACGGTGCCATCGATCCCTTTCACGTAGTGCACGCCCATGCCGCCGGCCGGATCATCGAAGCAGGTTGGATCGCCCACGAGTCCCAGACCGGTGGTGGGTATACCTCCGACCGAGGGCGGGATCGCGAAGGCTTGGTACCCGTCGGCCAACGCGTGTGAGACCTTGCGGTACGGGGCGGTGGCCTTCTTCAGCTGCGCGAGTTGACGCCGGTTGTGGTGGTGGTCGTCGGAGCTGGTGGCATCGGCCCGGGTTGTGGATGCGGTCGCAAGCAGGAGCCCTGCCGCGATGAGGGTAATCAGTTTCGTTCTCATGTGTGCTCGCTGACGGGGTAGATCGCGTCGGCGACCAGGCCGTGGGCCTCATGATGCACAGCGCGTGCGTCCTCGGCGGATTCGGCTTCGACGAGGCAGAAGATCTTTCCGGCCTTTTCGTCGACCCAGTACCGGAGGTAGGACACGCCGTACTTGCCCTGCGTCTCCAGATCCTTGCGGTGCGCTTCGGCCACATCGCTGGCGTTGACGCCGCCTTCGATGTGGTGAACATCCATGAATAGTGACATTTGTTGCCTCCTTGGCATCGTGGTGATCCTCGAAGTCAAAGTACGGTTGCCGCGGGCACCTGTCATGAGGGTCGGCCACCTAGATCTGCGGTTGCGGCCACGTATCTTTGGCAACGCATCGCCTGCATAGGCTGCGGTCGGAGGTGGCCCACAACGTTGATCCCGGAACGGGAAGTCGAATTGGCCAAACTGGCGCAGCTCCTCGACAATGCCGCGTCGTCGGGCGGTCGCGTCGTGCTGGTCCGCGGCGAGGCAGGCATCGGCAAGAGCGCGTTGATCAACCGGTTTCTGCGCGACTGCGAGGACCGAGCGGACACGCTGCTCGGCGGGTGTGACGACCTGCTCACGCCCCAACCGCTCGCACCGATCTGGGATATCGCTCGGAGCACCCCGTCGCTGGTGCGGCCGCTCACCGATGGTGATCGCCGCGCGGTAATGGAGATGCTCCTCGGTCTGCTGTCTCGCCAGCTCCGACCGACGGTCCTCGTGCTCGAAGACACCCAGTGGGCCGACGAGGCAACGCTCGATCTGATCACGTTCGTCGGACGGCGGATCGGACGGGCGAACGGGCTTCTGCTCCTGTCGTACCGGGACATCGAGATCGACACCGAACATCCGTTGAGGCAGGTCATCGGAGAGCTCCCGCAGCAGAACGTCTCGAGGATGTCGCTGGGCCGACTGTCGCCGGACGCCGTGTCGTCGATGATCGGGTCGGCGGTGTTTGACATCGATGAGGTCGTCGCCCTCACTGGCGGCAACCCGCTGTTCGTTACGGAGGTGCTTGCGTCTGGCACGGGGCAGGTGCCGTTGTCCGTGTCAGACGCGGTCCTTGCGCGAGCGGCAAAGTTGTCGCCCGTGGCCCGCCGGGTCCTGGATGCCGTGTCGGTCGCACCCGGACAAGTGGAGCGCTCGCTCGTCACTCAACTCGTCGGACCGAACGACGAGCAGCTGGCCGAGTGTCAGCGGCATGGTTTGCTCATCGTCGGTGACGAGGTGTTGTCGTTTCCGCATGACCTTCAACGACGGGCCATCGAGTCGTCGCTGACGTTGTCCGAGCGTCGCCGTCTCAACCAGTGGGTGCTCGATGCGCTCCGTGGGTCGGCGGACCCGGCGCGGCTCGTGCACCACGCCACCGAGGCCGGCGACATCGACGCGATCGTTGAGTACGCCCCGCGGGCGGCGCGGGCGGCGATCGCAACCTGCAGCACCAGCGAAGCCGTCGCCCAGTTCCGCAGGCTCCAGCCGCACCTCGATCGAATCGAGATCGCAGAGCGCGCCGCGGTGCTCGCCGATTGGGCCGCGCAGGAGTACCAACTCGACCACCCAGAGGCGGTCCGCCTCTTTGAAGAGGGGATCGAGTTCCATCGACGAGCGGGAGACCCGAGGCGGCTGGCGCTCGTCCTGACGATGGCGAGTAGAGCCAACTGGAGGAACGGTCACACCGAAGCGGCCCTCGCCTACGCAGACGAGGCGATCGCAATCCTCGAACCGGACGGACTCGGCCCGGACCTGGCGAGAGCCCTCAGCCAGCGAGCGCACCTTGAGTTCGACTACCAGGACCGAGACGAGGCAGTGCTCCCCCTGGTCGACCGGGCGATCGCTGTCGCTCGGCAGGTCGGCGACGCGGAGGCGCTGGTGAGGGCACTCAGTGTCAAGGGCTATCTCCTGTACAGCCGTGGGCACGTGAGCGGGATGGCACTGATGGAGGAGAGTCTGTTGGCCGCCGAGCGCTCGGGGGATCAATGGGGCGAGGTGATCGCGCTCACCAACATGGCCGGCATGTTCGGCGATGTCCGCGACGTTTCCCGCGCGACCGACTTCGCCCGACGGGCACGCGACACCGCGGCTCGCTACGACATTCGATCACTCATGGTCAACGGTCAGGCAATGTACGCGGAGTTCCTGTTGTGGAAGGGAGACTGGGATACGGCCGAGAACACTGCCACCGATGCGATCGAGTCGGGCCCCCTCGTCGAGGGGCTAGCCAGACGAGTCCTGGGCACAATCCAGGCTCGCCGAGGTCGCATCGAGGCGCGCACCCTCGTCATGCGGATGTGGTCGTTGACAGAGAGTGAACGCGGCCCGTCGGACCTTGATCCGGCTGCGGCGACCCTCGCCGAGTACCTGTGGCTGTCGGGAGAACACAACCCGGAACTGGTCGCCCGCCTAGAACAAGTGCTCGCCGCTATGCTCGTGCTTGGTCGGCCTTGGCCCAGCGGGTCGTTTGCGTTTTGGATGTGGAAGCTGGGATTGCTCAAGGCCGTGCCGGATGGCTTCGACGATTTCTACCGCTGGATCACGACCGGCGAGTACCGGCGAGCAGCGCAGTTCTGGCACGAGAAAGAAATCCCGTACGAGGAGGGCCTCGCGCTCATGCACGGCGACGAGGCTGAGCAGGTGCAGGCCATCCGCATCTTCGAGGACCTCGGCGCCACCGCTGCGGCGAACAACGTCAGGCGGTCCCTTGCACAACACGGTGCGAGGGTGCCTCGCGGCAAGTCGCTCGCAACCAGAGATCATCCGGCCGGTTTGACCGCTCGACAGGCCGAGATCTTACAACTCCTCGCCCTTGGCCTGCCGAACACGCGGATCGCCGATGAACTCTTCGTCTCGCACCGCACGGTGGAGAACCATGTGTCGGCCATCTTGATGAAGCTCGACGTGGCAACCCGCGACGCTGCCGTCGCAACCGCCCGTATTCGAGGGATCCTCCCCGCCGGTTGAGGCCGTCACCGTTGCAAAGCGTTGCGTCCGGACTGCGAGCCGCGTTCAACTGATGCGCAAGCCTCCGTCGGAGTAGAGCAACTGGCGGTTGATCCACTGTCCCTCCGTTGAGCAGAGGAACCGGACGAGGTTGGCGCAATCGACGGATCGTCCAAGCCGGGGCTGCAGGTTCCGACCCTGCAACGTGACCTTCAGGTCGGTGTCCATCCATCCGTTGTCGACCGGCCCGGGGTTCACGACGTTAGCCGTGAGACCAAGGTCGGCCAGCTCCTCAGCCGCCGCCAGCACAACGCGATCGAGCGCGCCCTTGCTGGCCCCGTAGGGGATGTTGTTCACGACGGCGTCGCTGGTTATGGCGACAATCCGCCCGCTCCCGGCCGGACTCGAAAACTGCTCGGCGAACGCCTTGATCAGCAGCCACGGCGCCCGGGCGTTTACCGCAAAGTGACGGTCAAAACTCTCGATGGTCGTGTCGGCGATGGAGGAGTCAACGGACTCGCAATGGCACATCACTAAGGCCGTCACCGCCCCAAGTTCGGCGTTCACCTGGGCGAAGACCTGCGCCGGAACGGCAGGGTCAGTGAAGTCGGCCTCGAAGCGCGCCATCGGTTGAGCGTCCGCGCCCCATGGCATCTTGTCGTCGTACGCCCGCCAGCCGGTGGTGGCAACCGTCCAACCATCGGCAACCAACCCAGTCGCGACCGCGGCGCCGATACCCGCCCTGCGCCCAACTCCTGTCACGAGAGCGATAGGGGCGGTCAACCGGTAATCACTGACGTCTTGAGACCTGGTGCGCGAGCGAGGCGGAGGTCTCTGGTGAGAAGGGGGCAGCCGAGATCTTCGGCCATGGCGACGTAGGCGGCATCGTAGGAGGTGATGTTGTGGCGTAGCTCCCATATTCGCTTGGTGTACGGCCACACGGGAAGAAACCCGATGTCGGCATCATTGAGCGTGTCGACTGCCGCGAGCGCTCGACCCTCCGAGAGTTGGCCCGAACGACTGTCATGTCTTAGCCGGTTGAGGACCTCGCTTATGAGCAGATCGGGAGCGAAGAGATCATCGTCGAAATGGGCCAGGAGTTGGTTCCCGGCGCGGGAATGGTGCAGCACTTCGAGCATTACCGACGCGTCAATGACCTTCACGTATCGAATCGAGATTCTCGGTCGGCCTCAATGGCGGCAACGACGTCGTAGTTGACTTCAACGGGCTCCAGCCGTCGTACCCGCTCGATCCATTCCTGCCGAGAGGGTTTGCGAAGGTCGCGACGGATGAGATCGAGAACGTATTCGCTCATCGTTTTGCCGTCATGCAAGGCACGTTCGCGGAGCGCGTCGTGGAGCCCCGGCTCGACGTTCTTCACTTGGAGGCTACTCATAGCATGACAGTAGCATGCTATTGTCATGCCAGCTCATCCTTCTTGGGTAATTCACTGGCATAATGGGGTGATGACGCCGTTGCGCTGGGGAATTTTGTCGACATCGAACTTTGCCGAGGAGCACTTCATTCCGGGGTTGAAGAAGTCACCCATGATTGAGGTTGCGGCGGTTGCTTCCCGCAACCTTCCGAGCGCTGAGGCGTACGCTCAGCGCAACAACATCCCGACCGCGTACGGCACGTATGAAGAACTCCTGGGCGACCCGTCGATCGATGTGATTTACAACCCGCTACCGAACAGTCTGCATGCAGAGTGGACGCGCAAGGCTGCCGTAGCCGGCAAGCACGTGATGTGCGAAAAGCCGATGGGCATCAACGCCGCTGAGCTTGATGTGCTCCTCCCGCTCGCCGACAAGGTGCATATCGCTGAGGCGTTCATGGTGCGTTTCCATCCGCAGTGGATCGATGCTCGTGAGGTTGTGTGCAGCGGTTCGCTCGGCCGTGTCACTCACCTGAACGTCGAGTTCAACTATCACAACGTCGACCCGAGCAACATACGCAACACAGCCGACGTTGGTGGTGGGGCCATGTACGACATTGGCTGTTATGCGGTCGTCGCCACTCGCTGGTTCATGGAAGCGGAACCGAAGCGCGTGATGGCGATGTCGGACATCGACCCAACCTTCGGTACCGATCGGCTCATGAGTGCGCTCCTCGATGTTGGCGACGGTCGCGTCAGTACGTTCTCGGTCGGCACCCAGACCGGCGGCTACCAGCGCATTCAAATTCTCGGCACGGAGGGCCGTCTTGAGATCACCGTGCCGTTCAACCAGCCAGCCGACGAGCCGGGCGTTTATCTCGTGCACGATGGCAGCAAACACCTCAACGGACTGCACACCACTCCGACCGAGTCGGCCGTCAAAGATCAGTACACCGCACAGGCCGAAGCCTTCGGTGACAGGGTCCGAAACGAGTCACCCACCGACGGTCCGCTGCGCGATGCCATCGCCAACATGCGTGTCATCGACGCCGTGTTCGCCTCCGCGAAGAGTGGCCGCGCCGAAACGGTTTAAGGACAGCTCGACCGGACGACCATGGTTCGTAGCTACATAGCGCGGAGGATGGCGCTCATGTCTTTTACTGCCCTGGCAGTGCCCGCAATGGTGCCGGTTTCCTTGCTGGTTCCCGTGCGGCGCTGATAGTAGGGGACCGGCACTTCAAGCACCTTCCAGCCCGCCGCCGCAGCCTTCACCACCATCTCCAATGGCCAGCCGGATCGGCGGTCGGTCATGCCCAACTCGAGCAGAGCCTGCCGTCGTGCGGCGCGCATTGGACCGAGGTCATGCAGATCAGTTTTGCAGCGCCGGTTGAGCTGCGCGGCGAGCACCCGGTTGGCCAGCCGCGTATGCAACGGCCAGGCGCCCCGGTCGGCGATGCGGCGAGCCAGCACGAGGTCGGCGCGACCGTCGGCGACGATGTCGCCCACGTTGGGCAGATGTGTTGGGTCGAGCGAACCGTCGGCATCCATGTAGCAAACGATGTCGGCGGTAGCCGCTCGGAGCCCGGCCCAGCACGCCGCGCCGAATCCGCGCTGCGGTTCATGCACGACCAACGCGCCGCGTTCGCGAGCCAGTTCGCCAGAGCCATCGGTTGAACCGTTGTCGACAACGATGGCGCAGTAGCCTGCAGGCATACGGTCAAGCACCCAACCAATGTTGCCGACCTCGTTAAGCACCGGCAAGATCACGTCGAAGGTGGTCATAAGAGTACATCGCAATCGGCGTCGAGAGCTTCGAGTAACTGATCCAGTTCGTCGTACGACACGTCGGTCACCGGAGCGAAACCGATGCAGCCAAAGGGTGCCAGCGCGGCTCGACCTCCGGCCGATTGCGACAGGGCGTTGAGTGCGCGGTACACGTGAACGACCTGATCTTCAGCAAGGTCGGCACGAATGACGATGGGCTGGATGGGATGTGGGCCCAAGCCTTCGATCACTCGCACCTCGGTGGCGAGCGGGTCCGCTGCGTTTCGACGCAAACGCAATGTGGTGGCGTCGATCGTGGCGGTATCAATCAAACCGTCGCGGAGAGCAACGAGGCTGGCATCGTGGGAACCGGTGCCGACCGTCTCGGAGAAGTACGACAGGTCTTCGCCCAGCTTGGCCAGGTGGATCAACAGTGCGAGGCGACCCGACAAGGAGATGGCGTCGTTGTATCCGACCCGTCGGCCTCGCAAGTCCCCAAACGTCCGGGCCGCATCGTAGGCCCGCACCACAACGTCGGCGTGGTAGAGCGGCTTCCCGTTGGCGCGAGGGTCATCGAACACGGGAGCTAACCCGAGCAGCCGCACGGATGGGTTGGCCACACCGCGCCGCATGCCCAGGAACGCGGGGGCGCACATGAACCCGATGTCAGCCCGACCATCCGAGAATGGGTCAACCTCCCCGGCGACCGGCCCGGACGCTCGTGGATCGGCGGACAACGACGTGTCCGTTCCGAGCGCGTCTGCGATCGTTTGGAAGAACGCCATGGGAAGACCGGGCGACAGGTAAGTGATCAGCCGCAAACCGGTCATGCGAACTCCACCAACGAAACGGCACGCGACAGGACACCGCGCACCCGTGAGATGTTGGCGTTGAAGAATGCGAAGACTTGTTCCATGGTGACGGGTGCGATGTCGTCATCGCCATGAAGGCCGGCGTCGTAGTCGGTGACGAGCGCCAGGCCTCCGTAGGGAATGGCTAGTTCGTTCGCCAGTGCAGCTTCCGGGTACTGCGTCATGTTCACGACGTGCCAACCCATGGATGAGAACCAGCGGGATTCGGCCAGCGTGGAAAACCGCGGCCCCTGAATGACGACAACCGTGCCGGAGGTGTGCACCGCTACGCCTTCGTCAGCAGCAGCTTGGGCGAGTACCGCCGAAAGGTGCGCGTCATACGGGTGCGCCATAGAGGTGTGTTTCACTTCGGGGCCGTCGAAGAAAGTGTCGGCCCGCGCCGAGGTACGATCGACAAACTGGGTGATGACCACGAAGTGGCCGGGTTCCATTTCGCGCTGGAGGGAGCCGACCGAGCACGGCGCAAGGATGGCCTGCACACCGACCGATTGCATCGCCCACACGTTGGCCCGATAGTTCACCCGATGAGCAGGGAACTGATGGTGGTCTCCGTGACGCGGCAGGAACACCACGCGGCGACCGCTGATGGAACCGACGTGTAGTCGTGACGATGGTTCGCCGAACGGCGTCTCAACCGAGACAACCTCGGGGTTATCGAGAAGCGAGTACAGGCCCGAACCCCCGAAAATGCCGACTGCCGGTTCCATATCAGGTGCCTCCCTGGGCAGATGTGTTGAGCCTTCGCAGGGCCCACCCTGCTTCCAAGCGTCGCGCAAGCAGAAAGGCGAACCACACGTAGAGCCAACCAATGAAAACATCGATGACGTAGTGCTCGGCGCCGTAGACCAATGCGAAGGACATCGCGAGCGGGTAGGCAAACATCGCCCATCGCAGCACCGGTTGTCGCACCCGTTTCCACATGAACGAGACGAGCAGCATCGAATAGGCCGCGTGCAACGAAGGGATAGCGGCCACCGGGTTCAGCACGATCCGTCCCTCGTTGAGCAGCTTGGTCGCCGCCTCAAAATGTACCCGACCCCAGCCGCGCCCGATCGGCCGTTCGAGCGGAGGCAAGAGACCGTTCGTCGATGACATCCACGGTGGAGCGACCGGCAAGATGGCGTAGGTGAGGAGCCCGCCGAAGCTGATCAAGAGAAATCGGTTCACCCAACGCCGCCATTCGGTCCGCGATCGCGACCACAGAATGCCAGCTGTAAGGAAGGGGACAAGGAAATGTGAAGCGTAGATTACGGAAATCGCCAACTCCCACCACGAGATACTGCTTCCGGTTGGCAGGAATTGCTTCTGCAAGAACTCGGTAGGAAGGTGGCCAAAGAAGATGAACTTCTCCAACCGAATCGGAAGTTGTCGTTGGATAGGCGCGCCGATGTTGTCAGCAAGTCCACGAGAAATGTCATACAGCACGAGGATTGCTGCGAGGGGTACCCAGTCGCCTAGGAGCTGCAGCGCACGTCGCCACGGTCGGCCCAGGCAGGAGATGGCGAGCGCGCCACCGATCCAGAGGAACAGGCGCTCACGGTCGAAGGGAAAGCCCTTCGCTCGTACCTGTTGCACGAAGAAGGCGACGTAAAGCACACCGAGTGCGAATCGGAGAGCCCTCCATCGACGGGACGCGGAATCCGTCATCGGCGCTGCAGAACGACGAACGTAAACCGCTGCGTGGCGCCGCTAGGCGTGACATGATCGTCAATGGCGGCGTGCACAAGAGTGAAGCCAGTCTCGAACTGGGCAACGAGTGAAGCCACGTCGTACTGCTGCACCGGCAGTCCGCTGCACATGGTCGGTCCGTCGAGCGCGAACGTGCCGATGATGAGGTGACCGCCCGAGACGATCGACTGTAGAGCTGTGCGGACATAGCTCGCGCGCTGCGTGCGGTCGGTAAGGAAGTGAAAGACGGCTCGGTCGTGCCACAGCTCAAACATTCGACCGGGCCGCCATGTCGTTGCATCGGCAACGATCCAGTGAACTTCGGGTCGGTCGGCCAGTCGCGACTGGGCATGCGCCAGTGCCTCCGCGGCGATGTCAACAACCGTGACATCGCGGTGGCCGCGGGCGATCAGGTGGTCGACAAGATATGACGCTCCGCCGCCGACATCAACGACTCCGGCGTCAGGACCGGGCGCAACAATATCGATCAACGCAAGTGACATCGTCGGTACGAGCTGATACCAACTGGTGCCACCAGGATCGCGATGGTCCCAAGCCCGATCCCAGTGCGCTTGGTCGTTGGTGTCTACCACTTGGAAACCAACCAGGTCTGGAGAAGAACAGCGCTGCAGGCATGGGCGGCGAGAAAGGCTCGTCGCTTGGGGAGCGCGACCACGGCAGGGATGAGCCACGGGAAGAAGAGGAGCCAGATCCGCTCGACTTCGGCCTTCGAGTACTGCGATACGTCGGCGACCAGAAGGCAGAACAGTCCGCCGCCAACAATCCACCAGATGGCGCGCTGTCGCAACGCTGCCAATCCGAGCGCCACAACCGGGCCGACGGCAATCAGCGAAGACCCGAGGTTCCCGACAAGAAAGTAGCGCCACGGTCGGTACTGGGCCGTGCCCCACCAGTAGAAGGTGCGGGTCGTGCGAACGCCGTCGAACCACCAGAAGCCTGCGGCACGAAATCCAAACGTGACCAACGCGGCCGCCACAACTGCGAAGCCTGCGGTCTCGAGAACGAATCGCCGGGACGGCCGAATGGCGACGGTGACGATGACGGGGAGGAGGAGAAACGGCACCAGGCCGTAGGTAAAGAACAGGCCCAGACTCAGAAAGATGCCGGCCCCGAAAGCCAGAGATCGCCGCTTTCGGAGCGATGCCGTGTGCAGCGCGAGAGCCAAGCACGCGACACCCGATGCAGCCACCGCGGTGTAGAGCGCGTCGGCCGAAGTTCCCATCCAGACCGCGTACGGAGCGAGGGCCAGGAACGGTGCCGTGGTGCGCGCCGCGTTCTCCGACGCAACCGAACGGACGGTCAGTAGTATTGCCACCGGAAGGACGGCGACGCCGAAATAACTCAACGCACCCGCCACCCATGGATGTCCAAGCCCAACCGCAGACAACATCTTCAGCAAAAGGAGGAATGCGGGTGGATGCCCTTTGGCGTGCACGCTGTACTTCAGGAGGAAGTCGATTGTTCCGTAGTGGCGGAGCATGTCGCCAGCAGGAGGAAGGGTCGCGAGGTTCACCCAGTACTCGGTCGGATGTACCACCGGGTCGAGCACATGCGTCCAACCGTCGGAAGCCGCAAGGGCCAACGTGAACGCGACGGCACCAACGGCGGTTGACGCCGCGGCCAGAGCAAATCGAGCCCGGGTGGCGATACGGGGGAGCGCGACGAGCGCAGCAATGCCTACTGCGATTGGTAGCAGCGTGCCGAGCCCGGGTCGCCACTTCCATGCCCCGACAAGAGGGGCCGCGCCGAGCTTGACCCGAGCATCGGTCTGGACGCGTTGACCCCAGACGACACTGGCGAGAACAATGGCGATCATTCCGGAAGATGTGAGTAACGTCGCCCGAGAAAACTTCATGCAGCCGGTGCGCTCTTCTTCATCACCAATGGCGTAGCGTCGGCGGTCATCACGGCGTCGTTGGATGACGTCGCACCGTAGGCGCAGCGGCCCATACCGAGTGCCATCATCGCCCAGAACGCCATGTTGGCGCCGGTGCCGCCGAAGATCCCTCCTGTCCAACCACCCGCGTCCAGGGCTCGCCATTGCAGCAGCGTGAACAGCGCCATGACCGCGAATCCGGCTGCGCCGATGAGGCCGATTTCCTTGCGTCGAAGCTGCGCCGATGCCACGCCCAGTGCGCCAAACAGCAAGGTGAGTAGCGCGCTCAGCGGCGTGAACCACAGTACTTTCAGTTCACCGCGAGCCCACCCGAGCAGGGCACCCTGCTTCGCGGCGAACCCAGTGTTTCGGGCCACAACAAGTCCGAGGATAGCGACAACAACGGACACGAGGCCGAGTACCCGAAGGGCGCCGCGACGAGCAGCACCATCGCGCTTCAGCACCCCGTCGAGACCAATGTGCTTGCCGGCAGCAATGGCAAAGATCAACAGGTGGGCCGCGAACATCAGGTAGTACGACCACGGCCACTCGGCGGCCTTGTCGTAGTAGAGCACGGACAGGCCGATGTTGATGGACATGAACGCGCCGACCAAAGCAGCGATGCGCGTGTGCCACCCGAGGATCAAGGTGACGGCAAGCGCGACTTCGGTGAAGAGTGTGACCCACCCGAAGAACGTGTAGTTGGGCAACACCACATGCTGAATGAAGTACTTGTGCACACCGAGAACGGGGTTACGGAGGGCGGAGTCGACGTATTTGTACAGACCATTCTTGGCTTTGAAGCCAAAGTCGGGTGGGCGCTTCCATTCGATGTTGGCGAGCCAGAGCGTTCCAACGACGATGCGCATCAGTCCGATGATGAGATCGCTGGCTTTGTCATCAAGCGCCTTGATGGCGGCGGGAACTTTCATGTCGAGACCTTGCTTTCGATAGGAAGTAGCGGGGAGGCGGAAGCCCGCATGGTGGATCGTGCAAACTCGGCCATACCATCGTCGAAGGCGACGGAGGCGGTGAAGCCGAGTGATTCAGCCGCGTTTGTTGCAGATGCAAACACATGGCGAACATCGCCGAGCCGGAAGGCTCCGGTAACAACCGGCCACAACTGGTCGCCCTCACCACTACCGAAGGCTCGAGCCAGCGAACATGCCATGTCTCCGACCGACCTTGGCTGCGGTGAGGCCACGTTCCAGGCGGTTGTGGTCTTGTCATGTCGATGGAGGGCCAACACGTTGGCATGAGCGACGTCGCGTACGTGGACGAAGTTCCGCATCTGACGACCATCTTCGGTTACCTGCGGCGCGTTCCCTGCCGCAAGTGCCGAGCGGAAGATGCTGGCTACCCCGGCGTAGGGCGTGTCCCGTGGCATCCGCGGGCCGTACACGTTGTGGTAACGCAACGACGACGCCGCGACAGCGTGCTCTCGGGCGAATGCTTCCAGCAGGTGTTCCTGGTGAAGTTTGGTGGCGGCGTACACGTTGCGTGGTTCGAGGGGAGCGTCCTCCGGGATTGGTTCGGCTGTCAGGCTGCGACCACAACGCGGGCACGGAGGCTCGAAGTTCCCGGCGATCAGCTGGTCCCATGCCCGTGCCGCCGGTCGCACCACGCCGTCGACGGAACAGCGGTAGCGACCTTCGCCGTACACCACCATGCTGGACGCCAGAACGAACGTGCCTTCGAAGCGGCGCTCGTGCAGCGTGCCAAGCCCAACCACCAAGCCGACATCGTTGTGATCCACGTACGAGGCGGCATCGCCGAAGTCGACGCCCAGGCCGACTTTGCCCGCCTGATGACACACCGCATCGATACCGGGCAGAACGTGTCGCCATGCGTCGGCGTTGCGGACGTCATCCCACACGTAGTGCGCCTGAGGGTTCAGATAGTCGGGCCGACCGTTGTGGGCAGCCGGGTCGAGATTGTCGAGCACGGTCACCCCAATGCCCTCGGCTACGAGTTCGTCAACAATGTGCGAACCGATAAAGCCAGCGCCACCGGTGACCAGGACATGAGCGGGGCGGGGCATAGATGTATCGTGTCGCACTTCGGGCCTCCGCGGCAGTGTTCGAGGCGAAGTTTCGCAAGTCGTAATGGCTTTCGACCGCACGATGGCCCCCCGGTTACTAGGGTCACGGCATGGCCGTTGTTACACCTTTGCCCGAAGATCAGGCTCCGTTGCTTGCCAAGCCGTTCTACTCGGGTGGTGATCCCGGGCCAATAACGGCGGCGCTCGCCCATGTGCCGGAACTTCTTGAGGTCGCTCTTCCGTTTCTCGGTGCCATTCTCAGCCCTTCCGCTATCGACTTTCGCACCAAGGAGATCGTCATCCTCCGCACGTCGGCTCTGCTGGCGTGTCGCTACTGCATCGACAGTCACACGCCGGTCGCCCTCGATTCCGGCCTCGCGATCGAACAGGTTCGGGCGCTACGCAATGAACACGGTCTCGATACCTCCGACCAATTCACTGACCACCGGGACCGGGCGTTGATTGCGTGGAACGACGCGGTAGCGGGAAAGACCGGCGCGGTGCCAACGGCCATCGGTACGGAGATGTCGAGGCACTTCGCGCAACACGAGATTGTGGAACTCACGTTGTTGATTGGCGCCACCATGTTGCTCAACCGCTTTGCCACGTCGCTCGAGTTGCCGGTGGGCGATAGCACGATCACTCGGCTCGCGGCCGACGGCTTTGAGCGGGCGGCATGACCGCCGTTGCTGAGGCGGTCGAGTCGGGCCTGTTGGGCGAGCGCGTCTGGTTCTACGCCAACTATCACTGCAATCTTGAGTGCTCGTATTGCCTCACCGAGTCGGGTCCGAACGTGGCCCGCCGCATGGTCGATTCGTCTTGGATGCTGGAACGCGCGCAGGAAGCGAAAGAGCTTGGCTTCCGTCAGCTTGGCGTCACCGGTGGCGAGCCGTTCATGGTTGCTTCCATGCCCGCAACCATCGCCGCCATGTCCGAGATCTTGCCGACAGTCGTGTTGTCGAACGCCACGCTCTTTCACGGGTCGCGGCTTGAGCGCGTCACAGAAACATTGGCGGGTAAGAACGTGCACATTCAGGTTTCGCTCGACGCCCCCGATGCGCTCGCCAACGATACCAAGCGCGGCGACGACAACTGGCGACTCGTCGCCGAGGCCATCCCCGAATTAGTTGCACGCGGCATCAAAGTGCGTCTGGCTACGACGTCGAATGACCTCACACCCGTTGATCATGAACGGCTCTGCGAGCTCCATCGCGGCTGGGGGGTGCCCGACGAGGATCACGTCGTGCGGCCCATCGTGGCACGCGGTCGAGCCCAACTCGACGGCATTGGCGTCATTGCCGGCCTGGCCGATCTGGCACCTGAGCTCTGTATCACCGCCGATGGCGCGTTCTGGAGTGCGTTCGGTCCGACGGTGCGCAACGGTGTGGTCGATACCGATCTGTTGATCACCCGTACCACCGCTCCGCTCTCCGTTCCCGCCAACGCCATGCTGCGGATAGCGAGCGGTCAGCCGAAGGGAAACGATGCCAGCCTCGGCATCCGTTGAGCGTAGGGAGGAGCGGCCCGGTCGGGTCGCCAAGACAACTTGATAGTGCCATGACCGGTGTTCTTCCCGGTGCGATGATGGTCATTGCCAAGACCCCCGAAGTCGGGCGGGTGAAGACGCGTCTGTGCCCGCCGCTGTCCCTTGAGCAGGCGTGTGACGTCGCGTGGGCATGCCTGCTCGACACGCTGGATACGGTGGCCTCGGTGCCGGCGGCGCGTCACGTGTTGGTGCTCGATGGCGAACCGGGTCCGTGGATTCCCGATATCTTCGAGGTCATAGCGCAGCGCGGCAATGGGCTGGCCGAGCGACTGGCGGCGGCATTCTCCGACGTCGCTGATGCGGGAATCGTCATTGCCATGGACACACCGCAGGTCACCATCCAACACCTGTCGGCCGGACTCAGATCGCTTACTCATGGAGCGGACGCCGTCCTTGGTTTGGCCGACGATGGTGGATACTGGGTCATCGGCCTGCGCCGCGGTGTTGACGTGACAGCCGTGTTCGAGAATGTTCCCATGAGCACGTCGCAGACCGGTGCGGCGCAACGGCGTCAGCTTGATCTGCTAGGACTTCGCACGACAATGCTGCCGGCGCATCGTGATATCGATACGGTGGAAGATCTCTACGTCGTGGTCGCTGGCATGGCTGGCGGTCGATTGCCGGAGCTCTTGTCCGGCTTCAGTTGATCAACGATCTTGCGAGCAACGTCGGGTCGCGTTGTGTAGATAGCGTCGACGCCGAGGTTTACCAGATTGGTGATGTCATTGGGGTTATCGACGGTCCATGTGAACGTAGCCAGCCCATGATCATGCGACCATTTCAGTGACGCAGCCGTCATCCGAACCTCGCTGAACGGCGGTTGACCAATCGGCACTGGTGAGCACCAGGCTCGCCCGCTTGTCTGAGCCTCCCGCATGATGGGCACCATGGCGTCGGTGACGGTACTGACCACCTCGGGACAGAGGATGTTGAACTCCTCGATCATGTCGTCGGTCCTGGAGGACATGTAGACGTTCTTCGTCTGCTTCAGCCGTCGCAGCAGCGTGCACATCGCTTTCGGTGCATCACCGTGCACTTTGAACTCAAGCGAGGTCAGTGTCTTCGGAAATGTCGTGAGGATCTCTTCGACGGTAGGAATCTTCACGCCCTTTCCACGAAACGGAAAGTCGTTGTTCGGCCCGGCGAACTTGGCGCCGGCGTCGAACTTCTCGAGCTGGGCAAAGGTCATGTCGCCGACCGTGCCGGTGCCGTCGGTAGTGGCGTCGATGGTGTCATCGTGAATGGCGACGAGCACGCCATCGGACGTGATGTGCACGTCGGCGTCGTTCACGTCGGCACCGGCGGCCATCGACAGTTTCATGGCCTGGATCGTGTTTGCGGGCCCGAGCCCTTCACCGCCGGCATGGGCAATGACGAGTGTCCGCTTGCTGGCGAAGCGACTTGGCGGGCAGGGCGCGGTCAACTTGGGAGAAGTACTACACGCCGGGAGCGCGAAGATGCAGGCAATACCAACCAGACGCCGATATCGATGCACA
>JANMCE010000385.1:0-4735 GCA_031360915.1 Actinomycetes bacterium
GGTGGTGAGCAGCGTGACGGCGGCTTCGGCTCCGGCCACCGCGGCGTGCACTTCGTCGACCGTGGCTGGCGTGTCCGACGACCAGGCAACGACTTCGCCCGCAGATCGCAGCAGTTCGAGGCCTGGCTCGGGGATGCGACCGGTGACCACGATCAGGGGTTGGCTCACGTCGACTCGATCCACTGCTTCAAGCCAGTGAGGCCATCGTTGATATCGCTCACTTCGATGCCGGAGTAGGCAAAGCGGACGTAATGATCGGTCTCGCCCGGCTGCGGTCGACCGAAGTGCTTACGGGTACAGAACGACACGCCGGTGTTGTGCAATGCCGCCGTGGCGAAGGCGGACACGTCGGTAAACCCCATGTGTTCCATGACCTCGGTGACGTTGGGGAACAGATAGAACGTGGCGTCAGGTCGCGGGCACACGACGCCCGGAATCGAGCTAAGCGCTGACGACGCAGCGTCTCGGCGAAGCTTCAACTCGGCCAGGATCTTGGCTGTGCCGTCTTGTGAACCAGTGACGGCTTCGACACCGGCGGACTGCACAAAGTGGGTGGTGCAGCTCTCGTCGTTGGTGTTCAGCTTGGCGATGGCCTCGGCAATGGCGGTCGGCCCGATCGCTGCGCCGAGACGCCAACCGGTCATGGCGAACTTCTTCGAGAACGTATAGAGGATGACGGTGCGCTCGGCCATGCCCGGCAACGACGCAATCGAAGTGGACGAACCGGCGTAACGCATCTCGAAGTACGCCTCATCCGAGAGCACCCACAGGTTATGGGATCGGGCGATGTCGGCAATGGCCTCCAGTTCCTCGCGGCTACTTTCGCAACCGAGCGGGTTCTGAAGGTCGTTGTAGATGATGGCCTTTGTGCTAGGTGTGATCATCGACCGAAGATGTTCAAGATCGATGGCGAAACCAGTAGACGTCTGGATGTACCGGTAGGGGAGACCCGTGCCGCCGAAGTACTCGATCTGGCTCTCGTAGATCGGGTAGCCGGGGTTCGGATACAGCACGCTGTCGCCCGGGTTCATCACCGTCTGGATGAACTTGGTGATCACCGGTTTGCCGCCCGGCTGCACTACCACGTTGGCCGCGCTGAGGTTGATCCCGCGACGATGCCCGACGTCTTCGGCCAGCGCTTCACGCAGGGGCATAATGCCGGCCGCCGGGCAATAGCCGGTCTTGCCCTGCGCTATGGCTTCGTTCATGGCGACCGCGATGTTGGCCGGCGTCGGCAGATTGATGTCGCCCAGGTGAAAAGGGAAGACCCGGTTGCCCTTGGCAGCCCAGTCGGCCGCGGCGAGGGAGACGGCGAACGCTGTCTCGGTGCCGAGGTTGTTTAGTCGTTCGGCGAGTGGCATGGTGAGAGTCCCTCTACGTTCCATTAGACCGTCTCCGTTGACGGACATCCCGAGCTTAAAGGCGCGCGACTCCGCGTGCTCGGGCAGAATGACTCTATGCGTTCTGCTCCTGCCCCTCGCCCGGCCCTGGCTGCCCTTCCGCTCTACAAGCCCGGGAAATCAGCCGAGGTGGCAATGGCCGAACACAGTCTGGTTTCGGCCATCAAACTGGCCTCGAATGAGAATCCGTTCAGCCCGTTGCCGTCGGTCCGTCATGCCATTGCCGACGCCACCGTGTTACTCAACCGCTACCCCGACCATCGGGCTACGGCGTTGCGAGAGGCGCTCGGTGATCGGTTCGGCCTGTCGGTCGATCATGTCGCCGTCGGATGCGGCTCGGTCGGCCTGTTGCAGCAGTTGCTATTGAGTTTCGTCGACCCTGGCCAGGAGGTGTTGTACGCATGGCGCAGTTTCGAGGCCTACCCGATCTATGTCTCGACGGTCGGTGGTGTTTCGGTACAGGTTCCGTTGCGCGATTCGCACTTCGACATGGCCGCAATCACGGCGGCAGTCACTAAGCGCACGCGCGTGGTCTTCATCACGTCGCCCAATAATCCAACGGGCACCGTGGTTCGACACGAGGAAATGGTCACCTTGCTCGAAGCGGTTCCCGATGGATGTCTCGTCGTGCTGGACGAGGCCTACTGCGAGTACATCACCAACCCCGACGTGCCGAGGGCGCTCAACCTGTTGGCGCAATATCCGAACCTGGTCGTGCTGCGTACGTTCAGCAAGGCCTACGGGCTCGCCACGTTGCGCGTGGGCTACCTGCTGGCCGATCCGGACGTGGTCGGGTCCGTCGATCGCACACTCATCCCCTTCGCAGTGAATGGCCTCGGTCAGGCCGCCGCGCTCGCCAGCCTCGCGGCCAACGACGAGCTGGCCGACCGGGTCGCTCAGACCCTGGCCGAGCGTGATCGTGTGGCCAAAGAGATCCGGTCTATGGGTTTCGTGTTCCCCGATCCGCAGGCGAACTTCGTGTGGTTGCCCGCCGGAGAGGCTGCGTCAGCCCTCACGCTTGGGCTCGAGTCGCGCGGCGTCGTGACGCGCCCGTTCCCGGGCGAAGGTGTGCGCGTCACCATTGGATCGGCGGAGGAAAACGATCTGTTCCTCCATGCATTTGCCGTAGTCGACGCCACCACCGATCTTCGTAGTGGATGGCAGGCGCACACCTAAAGCACTGCGGCGTCGCCTAACGTCTGCGCCGTGATTGAGGTTCAAGGACTCACCAAGACCTTCGGCAGCAAAACGGTAGTGGACAATCTCAGCTTTCAAGTCGGCGACGGGAGCGTCACCGGCTTCCTTGGTCCGAACGGTGCGGGCAAATCCACGACGATGCGTTGCATGCTCGCTCTCGACCGATCGCGCTCGGGGCGAACGCTGTTCAACGGCAAGGAATTCAGTGAGCTGAAGCATCCGCTTCGCGAGGTGGGCGCGCTGCTCGACGCCAAGTACGTGCACCCAAGTCGTTCCGCTCGCAACCATCTGCGCTATCTGGCGGCATCGAACGGACTGGCCAAGAGTCGGGTCGATGAGGTGCTAGAGATGGTCGGCATGACGTCTGTAGCCGACCAGCGGGTGGGGAAGTATTCGCTCGGCATGCATCAGCGCCTCGGTATCGCCGTTGCGCTTCTCGGCGATCCGCACACCATGCTGTTCGACGAGCCGGTTAACGGACTCGACCCCGAAGGCATCTTATGGGTGCGTAATTTTCTGCGTTTCCTTGCGTCGCAGGGTCGAACGGTTTTGGTCTCCAGCCACTTACTATCTGAGATGGCGCAGACGGCTGACCGCCTTGTCGTGATCGGCCAGGGTCGCCTGATCTCATCGGGCTCGGTGACCGAATTTGTCGCCCAGAATGTCACCGCTTGGGTGTCGGTCCGCTCACCCCAGGCGACGGAGCTGGCGGGAGCGCTGCGGTCGGCTGGAATCGGAGTTACCGAGGTGGCCGACGGCAGTCTGTCGGTTACGGGTTGGTCCACCGACCACGTCGGCGAGCTGGCGGCTCGGAACGCAATCACGCTCCACGAACTGACGTCGAAGCAGGCGTCGCTCGAAGAGGCGTTCATGGAGGCCACCCGTTCGTCGGTCGAGTACAGGGCTGCGGAGTTCGCCGCCGCCCCCGTGACGCATCCCGTTTCACACACCGCCGCCCATACGTCGTTTGCGCCGCCGCCCGGTTTCTCGCATTCGGTCGTGCCGCCGCCCGCGGACCGTGACGCGATGCCGCCGCCCCCGCCGCCCCCGCCGCCATCTTCCGCCACGATGACGCTCCCGGCGCCGCCCTCGTCCACGCCGGGAGCCTCATCATGATGAACGCCGTACGCGCCGAGTGGATAAAGCTCCGCACTATCCGTTCCACCTGGGTGCTGCTCATTGTGTCCATTGCGCTTACCGTCGGCTTCGCCGTCCTGCTCGGCTTTGTCGCCGACAGGCAGGGCGGGGGACGACGCGGTGATGGGGGACCACCTCCGACTGTGAAAACGATACTCGCCGGTTTCGGGATTGCGACCCTGCTCGTCGGGGTCGTCTCGGTACTGCTCGCCACGGGCGATTTTCGCTTCACTATTCGCCAGACCCTGGCGGCCGAACCACGCCGTCTGCGGGTCATGGCGGCCAAAGCGACGGTAGTGACGCTCGCCACTACCGTCATTGGTGCGGTGATGATCGCACTTGCGGTCGGCATTGGCAGCCTCATCTTCAAGAGCCGCAGCATTTCGCTGAGCTTCAAAGACGACGGATGGTCGACCATCTTCGGGTCGTTGCTCTACCTGATTCTTTTCAGCCTGATTGGCCTCGCCATCGGACTCCTGATCAGGCATTCAGCCGGAGCGATAGTGCTGCTCCTCGTGTGGCCCCTGCTGGTCGAACCGATTCTCGGAGCGCTTTCGCGCAACTACTTCAGTTGGATGCTGAAGTGGCTACCCTTCACGGCAGGCGGACGCTTGACCAGCTTCAATGACGACACGCTGCTGCTGGGCCGCTGGACCGGTGGGCTCTACTTCGCGGCTTGGGTTGCGGCGCTGCTTGCCCTCGGCGCCTACCTGCTGAAGCGCCGCGACGCCTGACGGTTGTGCGTGGGCCGAGCGAGTCGGCTCCCGTACCATCCAGCTGTTTCGCTGGCCGACTGGCTCGACGGTTTGCGAGCGCTGGCCTGCGCCTCTGGTCGGCCTGCCTTCTGGCAGCAGCCGGTAGCGGTCCGGCGCTGCGTGACAGGGGTGCGGATCGGTCAGACGGCATATAAAGCCTGTCAGAGCGTAGATTTCTTGACAAAACTCTCACCCGTCTACATAGTATTCCTATGCGAACAGGTGTATGCTGTTGTCATGTCGGCG
>JANMCE010000396.1:0-13326 GCA_031360915.1 Actinomycetes bacterium
GTTGCTCAACCACGCCGAACCCCGACCTCGCTGCAGGAGGCGAATGGCCGCGGCGGCGAGCGCCGCGCCGGGAACGGAAGCGTGGGTGAAGTGAGCATGGCGGGTCTCGACCAATGTCGTGTCGAGCCGACCCGCAAGCACGTCAGGGTCGGCGAGCACGGCGCGGAGGTGCGCAATGTTGGTCGTGACACCGAGCACGGCGTAGTCGGCCAGCGCACGATCGAGACGGCGGAGGGCGTCGATCCGATCTGAGCCGTGGGCGATGACTTTGGCCAGCATCGGGTCGTAGTCGGATCCAACGACCGTGCCCGTCCGCAAACCCGAATCGACCCGCACATCGAGCGGCTCGCGCAACCCGACGACCGTGCCGCCGGTGGGCAGGAATCCGTTGGCCGGATCCTCGGCGTAGATGCGCGCCTCAATCGCATGTCCGCTCGAAATGAGCTCGTCCTGGCTGAGAGGCAGGGTTTCGCCGGTCGCGATGCGCAGCTGCCACTCGACAAGATCGACACCGTAGACCAGCTCGGTGACGGGATGCTCCACCTGGAGACGAGTGTTCATCTCCATGAAAAAGAACGCACCGCTGCCGTTGCCGGGCACGATGAACTCGACCGTGCCGGCGTTCACATAGCCACACGCTTGCGCTGCCGCGATCGCCTGGCGCCCCATCTCGGTCCGCATGTCAGGCGTCACGAACGGCGACGGAGATTCCTCAATGATCTTTTGATGGCGGCGCTGCAAACTGCATTCGCGCTCGCCCAAATGCACCACGTTGCCGTGAGTGTCGGCCACGATCTGCATCTCGATGTGTCGCGGTCGTTCGACATAATGCTCGAGCAGCAGCGCATCGTCGCCAAAGGCACCGAGCGCTTCTCGGCGAGCTGCGGCCAACTCGCTCGGTAGCTGCGACGGCTCGTGCACGAGGCGCATGCCCTTCCCGCCACCACCCGCCGACGGCTTGATCAGGATGGGGAGCTCGATTGCGTCCGAGGCGTCAATCAGCTCACGGTCAGAGAGGCCGCGCCCGTTGATACCCGGCACGACCGGCACCCCGAAGCGGGCGACCGTGAGCTTCGATTCGATCTTGTCGCCCATTGCCCGAATAGCGGACGGGGGAGGCCCAATGAACACGATGCCGGCGGCCTCGCACGCTTTCGCGAAGTCGGCGTTCTCCGACAGGAAGCCGTAGCCCGGATGCAGCGCATCTGCGCCGACGCTCAACGCTGCCTCGATCACCCGCTCGATCGACAAGTAGCTCTCTCTCGCCGACGCCGGACCGAGGCGGACGGCGATGTCGGCATCGTGTACATGCCGGGCGTTGGCGTCCGCGTCGCTGTAAACGGCGACCGAACGGACGCCGAGCGAACGCAACGTGCGGATGACTCGCACGGCGATCTCTCCTCGATTGGCGACCAGCACCGTCTTGAACATGGTCACATCCGAAACACGCCGCGGGAGATGGGCGGCAGCGGCGTTCTGGCCACTACTTCCAACGCCAGGCCGAGCACGGTGCGGGTGTCTTTCGGTTCGATGATGCCGTCGTCCCAGAGGCGAGCGGTGGCGTAGTAGGCGTGGCCTTGTTCTTCGTACTGGACTCGAACCGGTGTTGTGAACGCATGCTCGTCGTCTGCAGACCACGTGTCGCCCCTGGCCTCGATCTGATCTCGTCGCACGGTGGCGAGTACGGCGGCGGCCTGGTCGCCACCCATGACCGAGATACGGGCGTTGGGCCACATCCAAAGGAAGCGGGGCGAGTAGGCGCGGCCGCACATGCTGTAATTGCCAGCGCCGAACGAACCGCCGATGATCACGGTCAACTTCGGCACCCGTGCACAGGCGACCGCCGTGACCATCTTGGCACCGTGTTTGGCGATGCCGCCGGCCTCATAGTCGCGGCCCACCATGAACCCGGTGATGTTCTGCAGGAACAACAGTGGAATCTCGCGCTGGTCGCACAGTTCGATGAAGTGGGCGCCCTTCTGTGCCGACTCGGAGAACAGCACGCCGTTGTTGGCGATGATGCCGACCTGCCGTCCCCAGATGTGGGCGAACCCGGTGACGAGCGTGGTGCCGAACTGTTCCTTGAACTCCTGAAAGCGACTGCCGTCAACGATGCGAGCAATAACCTCACGCACGTCGTAGGGCTGACGCGCATCGGCCGAGACCACGCCGTGCAGTTCATCCGGTGACACGACCGGCTCATCGATACCACCGACGTCCGACAACGGGTCATCTGGAAGCGATTCCACAATCGAGCGCAGAATGGACAAGGCGTGCTGGTCGTCGTCGGCAAGGTGATCAACAACGCCCGACAGCCGCGCGTGAAGATCACCGCCGCCCAGATCCTCTGGCGACACCACTTCGCCCGTGGCTGCTTTCACCAGGGGCGGACCGCCGAGGAAGATAGTGCCCTGGTTGCGAACGATGACCGCCTCATCGGCCATAGCCGGCACGTAGGCGCCACCTGCAGTGCACGAACCGAGCACGGCCGCAAGTTGCGCGATGCCAGCCGCCGAAAGACGAGCCTCGTTGTAGAAGATGCGGCCGAAGTGATCACGATCGGGGAACACCGCGTCCTGCTCGGGCAGGAAGGCTCCACCCGAGTCGACCAGGTAGAGGCACGGCAGGCCGTTCTCCATCGCGACCTCCTGCGCCCGCAGATGCTTCTTCACGGTGATGGGATAGTAGGTGCCGCCCTTCACCGTTGCGTCATTTGCCACGATTATGCACAGCCGCCCCGACACCCGCCCGATGCCAGTGATGATGCCCGCCGACGCGGCCTCCCCGCCGTACATGCCGTGCGCGGCCATCGGGGAGAGTTCGAGAAACGGTGACCCCGGATCAAGCAGCGCATCCACTCGGTCCCTGGGTAGGAGCTTGCCTCGCTCGACGTGCCTGGCTCGGGCTGCAGTGGGACCGCAAGCGGCTTGCGCACGGACGGAACGCAGGTCGGCGACGGCGTGGTCGAGGGCGGTTTGGTTGGCAGCGAAGACACCGGCGGCGCGGTCGCACGCCGAAATCAAGACGGGGCGTTCACTACTGAACCTAGGGTTCATTAGCCACAACTTAGCCTAGATTAAGGCGATATCCAAGGGTTGCCTGGTACATTTTGGGTTGTGTCAGAGCCCTCGTCACGGCCGGTGCTTTCCCGCCAGCGGACCGTTTCACGTCGCGAGCAGCTGTTGAATGCTGCGGCCCACCTGTTCGCCGAGCGGGGGTTCGCCGGCGTGACGATGGACGACATCGGCGGGGCTGCCGGTATTTCAGGTCCGGCGCTCTATCACCACTTCTCTGGCAAGGAAGCGATGCTGGGCGAGATGCTCGTTTCCATCAGCGAGCACCTTTTGGAGCAGGGTTCCGCGATCGTGGCCGGCACGAGCACCGCCGATCAGGCGCTCGACGCCCTGACCCGAGCGCACGTGGCGTTCGCCATCGATCATCCCGAACTCATCACCGTGCACTTTCGCGATCTGGTGCAGGCGTCCGAGGCTGACCGTCACCAGGTGCGCCGTCTGCAAGCCCGCTACGTACATGTGTGGGTGGATGTGATGACCCGACGCGATCCGCAACTCGATGAGCCCATCGCCCGCGTTGCCGTCGGCGCGGTGCTCGGTCTGATCAACTCAACGCCCTATCTCGCGGTGGTCGACCGCGAAGCAACAGAGACCATGTTGCACGCCATGGCTATGGCCGCACTGCGGGCCTCCCGGTACTGAGTCCGTCAAGCGGCGTGGGCGACCGGCGTGCGTTCTTGCAGTTCCCAAGGGGAGCCATACTCGGTGAGAAGATCGAGGAACGGCACCGCATCGAACGCCTCGGGACCCACGACTCCCGTTGCGTCCCAGACCTTGGTGGCCATCAGTTCGAGAGCGACAACGGGGTTGATGGCGGTCTGCCACACCACCGCTTGGTGGCCGTACTCGTTCATGGTCCACGCGTTGTCGACGAGGTGATAGAGGTAGACCTCGCGCGGCTGGCCGAGCTGGTCGAGTCCCTTCACCCAGGTGCCCGCGCAGGTCAGGCCGTGCATACGATCGCCAAGGTCGGCCGGATTCGGAAGCGACGCGGCCACCATGGATCGTGGTGTCACCATCGACCCGTTCACGTTGATGGGGGTGGTGGAATCAAGGCCGAGGGTGCGAATGGAACGGAGCACTTCGATGCACTCGGCACCCAACCCGTATTTGAAGGTGACGCGGCCACAATCGAGCCAACGCGGCATGAGCACGACTTCTTCATGTTCGACATTCACGCATTCGAGCGGACCGATACCGCCGGGAAAGTCAAACACCTCCATCTCGCTGAAGGGCTCGGTCGTGAACCAGCCGCGGTCCTTTTCGTAGACGACCGGGGGAGCGAGACACTCTTCGATCATCGTCCAGATTGAGAACGTCGGGGCGAAGTCATACCCGTCGATCGAAATGTTGGAGCCGTCTCGAACGCCGATCTCATCAATGCGAGAAAAAAGATGATCGGACGCGTAGCGGGCGAACACATCGGACAGCCCCGGCTCGATACCCATCGCGCACAAGGCGAGGAGCCCAGCGTTGCTCCACTGGTCATGCACGGCAAACTGCTCATCGCCGAGCTTCACGCCGCACAGTTCGGTCGGTCGTTCGGGATGGAGATGAGAGGGGTGCATCGCCATGTCGACGTAATGGCATCTGGCGTCAAACGCAGCGTCAAATATGGGGGCGTTGAAGCGCGTGTCGCACGCGTTCACCAGGACGGTCGCGCCCCACGATCGAGCGAGTGCCACGATGGCTTCTTTGCTTGACGCATCAACGCTGGTACCGGTGACGCGCTGGTCGTGACAGCGGCGGGCGGCAGTCTCGGCTCGTTCGGGGTCGATGTCGGCCAAGAGCAAGGCGTCGAAGAACGGACGGCGGGCGGCAATGGATGCGAGAGCGGAACCCACGCCGCCGGAACCGAGGACGAGGATTCTCATGAAATGAAGCATACCGCCGACTGACGCGTCAGTCAGTTTAGAGCGTCGACAAATGTACGTTCCGTACAAATTCCTTCAACTTCAACACCATTTCAGTCCGGAAATTGCTAATCTAACGGCGTGGTTGGCGCCCCGATCGGGGTGCCACGGGAGGCCCGTGTAGGGAAAGGCAGCAGCTGTGGCTAATGGTACCGTGAAGTGGTTTAACAATGAAAAGGGCTTTGGATTCATTGCCCGCGACGGTGGAACCGACGTGTTCGTCCATCACTCGGCCATTCAGATGAATGGCTATCGCACGTTGGTCGAAGGCCAGCGGGTCGAGTTTGATGTCGTGCCGGGCGACAAGGGCGAGCAAGCCCGAGACGTTCGCCCGGCCTAATCGGGCTTGGTCTGCAGCGTCGGGCACTTTGGTCGCCACGGGGCAATACCGCCAAAATCGGTGGTCCGCCCTACACTGGGTGCGACGGTGCCGGCTCAGCCGCACCCTCCCACTCTTCTTATGACGACAACATTCGCCGATCTCGGCGTACCTGAACCTCTCGTTGCGACCCTGGCCGCCAGTGGCATCCACGTGCCTTTTGCCGTGCAGCTCCTCACTATCAAAGACGGCATGGCCGGACGCGACGTGTGCGGCAAAGCCAAGACGGGTGCGGGCAAAACGCTCGCATTCGGACTTCCGGTGCTAGCGCTCACACCAAAGGCCGTACCCAACCGTCCGCACAGCCTCATCCTGGTGCCGACGCGCGAACTCGCTCTGCAGGTCACCGAAGTGCTCGAGCCGTTGGCCAAAGCCGTCGACCGAACAGTGATCGCGGTCTACGGCGGGGCCAAGGTGGAGAAGCAAACCGACGCCATCGACAAAGGCGTCGACATCATTGTGGCGACGCCCGGCCGCCTGATCGACCTTGTCGATCGCAAGGCAGTGTCGTTGGCAGATATCACCATGGTGGTGCTCGACGAGGCTGACCGCATGGTCGACATGGGCTTCCTGCCACAGGTGGAATGGCTGCTTCGTCACATCGAGGGCGCGCATCAGACGTTGCTGTTCTCGGCCACGCTCGATGGCGCCATCGACCATGTCGTGCGCACCTACCTGCGGGACCCGGTGAAGCACGAAGTTGCATCCGAAACGATCACGGTCGAGAACATGACCCACCGTTTCCTCATGGTTCACGAGATGGACAAAGTGAAGATGCTCGGCTCCATCGCTAGCCATCACCCTCGAACGCTGGCCTTCGTGAAATCAAAGCGAGGCGCCGACCAGATCGCGGCCGCACTGGTGAAGGAAGGCGTGAAGGCCTCCGCGCTGCACGGCGACATGCAGCAGCGCTACCGCGAAAAGGCCATCGAAGACTTCACCGACGGCAAGCTTTCGGTGTTGGTCGCCACCGACGTTGCCGCCCGCGGGCTTGATATCGACGAGATCGGTGTCGTGGTGCACTACGACCCGCCAGCTGATCCAAAGGATTACCTGCACCGTTCGGGTCGCACCGCTCGTGCCGGATCGAGTGGCGTGGTGGTCACGCTGGCGCTCTGGAACGAAGAACTCGAAGTTCGTCGTTTGCAAAAGCGACTGGCCCTCAATGTGCCTATCGTGCAGATGTTTTCGAACGACAAGCGGCTGGCCGATCTGACCGGCTGGATTCCCCTTGCCTCGGAAGGCCTCGGCGCGCGCTAAGCTGTTTTCGCATTAGGAGTGATCTCGTCGGCAGCAGTGGCGTGATCCGGCAACCTGGGTCGGACACCCAAGGTGCCTCCTGCCGGCCACTCGTGGCCGGAAGGGATGTGGTCGGTTTTCCGGCAACGAATTGTCCGCTCTTCATGCGAACCGATCTGGCTTTGGACGCGAAGGAGTGACATGGGCAATCTCCCCCCGGCAAGTGGCGCATGGCGCCCGGGTCAGCCCGCGGGTCATCGTCAATTCCTCACCCTTCCGCTCGGCCGCCCCTTCATTCTGGACCTCGGCGGTCAACTGCCCGAAGTGACCATGGCGTATGAGACGTGGGGAACGCTGAACCCGACGGCAACCAACGCGATTCTGATCCACCACGCCTGGACGGGTGATAGTCACGTTGCCGGCCCCGCTGGCCCCGGTCACCCGACGCCCGGGTGGTGGGAGACGCTCGTCGGCCGTGATTGCGTTATCGATATCAACCACTGGTTCGTCGTGTGCATCAACGTGCTCGGTGGTTGCCAGGGTTCCACCGGCCCCGCGTCGGTAGACCCGGGCACCGGCCGGCCGTACGGTCCCCGGTTTCCCGTTGTCACTATCCGGGACATGGTGCGAGCCCAGCGCTACGTGGCCGATCACCTGGGTGTGCAGCGTTGGCACTCGGTCATTGGCGGCTCGATGGGCGGCATGCAGTCGTTGGAATGGGCCATCACCTTCCCCGAACGCGTCGGCTCGCTGATAGCACTGGCCACCTGCGCGCAATCAACCGCCCAACAGATCGGGTGGGGTGCCATTGGTCGACGATCAATCCGTCTCGATCCGCAGTGGCGGGGCGGCGACTACTACGACGCAGATGATGGAGACGGGCCGCATGACGGCCTTTCAGTCGCGCGTATGGTTGCCCAGGTGACGTTTCGATCCGACGATGTCTTCACCGATCGGTTCGGTCGTGAGATGGCACCCGAGGGACGCGACGGCCCGGCCGATCTCTGGCAACGCTTCGAGGTGGAGCGCTACCTCGACTATCACGGCGAGAAGCTGGTGCGACGTTTCGACGCCAACAGTTACCTCGTTATCGGCAAAGCCATGGACCTGCACGACATCGCTCGCGGTCGGGGCGGACTTGGTGCCGCCTTTCGTCGTATCCGCGTGCCGACGCTCGCCGTCGGCATCCGAAGCGACATCCTCTATCCCACCTATCAGCAGCGTCAGATTGTTGACGCCCTGCGCTCGCAGGGCACCTCTGCCCGTTATGTGGAGATTGACTCGGCGCACGGGCATGATTCGTTCCTTCTTGATTTCGACCAGGTCGGCGCCGCCGTCGGCCCCTTCCTGCAGAACCCGGAGTAGCCGCAATGTCCACCGAGCCCCAGCACCTCGATACCATCGCCATCCGCGCTGGTAGATCAGCCAACGGCACTTCCCTCGCGGCGCCGTTGTGGGCGTCATCGGTGTGGACCAGTCCCTCGCTCGACCACGCCCGCAAGGCCGCCGTCGGGGCGCGGGTCGCTTGCTTCTACGGCCGATTCGCCAACCCGACCGTGACCGCGTTCGAGGAGGCAATCGCTTCGCTTGAAGGGGCCGAAGCAGCGCTAGCGTTTGCATCGGGGATGGGCGCGGTGTCGGCGGTGATCCTGGCGTTGTGTTCCGCCGGGGATCACGTCGTAGCCCAGCGACAGATCTACTCGGGCACCCAGATGTTCCTGCAGGCAGCCGCGGCTCGGTTCGGCATCGAGACGACGTTCGTTGACGGCAGTGAGCCGGGGGCGTTCGCCGCCGCGGTGCGACCGGGTAAGACGATGTTGATCCTGGCCGAGACGCCGGCCAATCCGCTCATGAGCCTGGTCGATCTTGATGAACTCGGGGCCATCATGGGGCCGTTCAAAGTTGTCGATTCGACGTTCGCCACGCCGTTCCTGCAGCAGCCCCTTCGCCATGGCGTGGACATCGTGTTGCACTCCGCCACCAAAGGCATAGCCGGCCACAACGACGCGACGCTCGGCGTGATTGCTGGCGAGCAGGAACTCATGAGCGACATCTGGCGCTACGCCGTGTTGCACGGCGCTACGCCTTCGCCGGCCGACGCGCTGAATGCCTTGCGCGGTATCCGCACCCTGCCAATCCGCCTGGCCCGTCAGAACACCACCGCCTTGCGGCTCGCGCGCTTTCTTGCGTCACATCCGGCTGTTGCCTGCGTGAACTACCCGGGTCTTGAAAGCCACCCGCAACATGAGTTGGCAAGGCGGCAGATGTCTGACTTCGGCGGTGTACTGAGCTTCGATCTCGCGGGGGGAGTGGAGTCCGCTCGCCGCTTTCTCGAAGCCGTGTCACTTGCACAAATGGCCACCTCACTTGGCGGCCCCGAGACGCTGGTGACCAGCCCGGCATTGACCACGCACGCAGGGCTCGGCCCCGACGAGTTGCTGGCTGCGGGCATCACACCGGGCCTGATTCGGGTGTCGGTCGGCCTGGAACATGAGGACGATCTGATCGCCGATTTCACGCAAGCTCTGGCGCGCTGACCGATGCCCGAAATTATTGAGGTCGAGATGTACCGGCGCGCCGCCGCCCCCGTGGTTGGTCGCACGATCGCCAAAGTCGATGCACCCGACGCCTGGTTCTGCAAAGGCACCACACCACTCGAAGTAAAGGCTGCCCTCGCCGGCCTGGAAGTGGCGGCCGTGCGTCGACGAGGAAAGCTCATGATGGTCGATGTCATTGACGGCTCCACCCTCGGTATCCGTTTCGGGATGACTGGTCGGCTGGTGGTCGACGGAGTATCGCCCATCTCGGCCTTGGAGTATGGCGCCAAACGCAGCGACCCGAAGTGGGACCGGTTCGGTCTGAAGTTCAACGACGGCACCGGGTTCGTCATCAGCGACCCCCGGCGTCTCGGCGGCGTTGAGCTTGACCCTAACGAAAACGCCCTCGGCCCCGACGCGTTCAGCGTCACCAAAGCCCAGCTCGCCAAGCTGCTCTCGGGTACCGAGGTGGCGGTCAAGGCTCGGCTGCTCGACCAGCAGCGTTTGGCCGGTATCGGCAATCTTCTCGCCGACGAGACTCTCTGGCGCTCCGGTCTCGATCCGGCTCGTTCTGCTTCATCGCTGAGCCCAAGGGACATCGGTGCGCTCCACCGATCGTTGCAGCGGGTACTACCCGAGTTGACTGAGCGGGGAGGCTCGCATACCGGGGATCTGCAGAGCCAGCGGAACCGGCTAGGTGTCTGCCCGAAGGACGGCACAAGTTTGCAACGCCGAACGGTTGGTGGTCGCACCACGTACTCCTGCCCTAAACATCAGGTCTGATGGCGAGCGCTCGGTCGTTGCGCGTGAAAGAATCGACGTGATGATGCGGAGCGCGACGTTGCTTGGTGCAGCCAACTCGATCAACGACCACAGCGCCAGCCGCACCGTGAACATAATCATCAGCGCCCTCGCTGCGCTGGGGCTGCTGATGCTTCTCGTCGCGATTTGGCTGTGGCGGGCGTCGCGTCCGGTACCGCCGCATCTCGAAGGACTCGACCTCATCACCAAGCGTCGCTGGCTACGTTCGGATATCAACCGCCGAGAACACCTGTTGGACTCGATCCGCGCGGTGCGAGGCCCCGCTCCGGTTGTCTCGCTCGCTCGGGAAGCCGAGGGGATTGAGCCGGGTCCAGCCATGCTGATCTCACTCGACGCGGCCTCGACCAGCCTAGGTGTATCTTCGTCTCCCGGTGTGCCGATCGTGTCTGCTGCGTCGGCTTCCTCCGGTGAGGCCGACGGATGGCTATTACCTTCCTTCGTCGATGCGTCACCGGCAGGATGGATCGATCAACCGGTGTCGCCGTCCGCCGCCGATGCCCAACCGCACGGATGGTTGGATGATCCGGCACCGGCACCGGCGCCGCAGCCGTTGACGTCGGCCGCACTCGTTCCGCCGCCACTGGTCGGGCCTCCGGCAACCGACAACGGCTACGGTGATCCGCATGAGTGACTCTCTCGATGTCGAGGCCATGACCGCTCGCTTCCGTGCCCGAGCGGAGGCGGTGAGGAACCGCTCGCTGCCACCGGTTGGCGGACCCGAGCGCCAACACTTCCTGGCTCAAATGAAGCAGGATTTCCAGGACTTCGCTATCGTCGGTGACGCGGTGGCCTCCCTCGAAGACGGCGTCCTGGTTCTGCGCGTTGACCTACGACCGCAACCGTCCGCGTCATAAGCAACTTGGGCGACCAGCACAAGGTTTGCTAAGGTCATACAGCTCTGCGGATGTGGCTCAGCTGGTAGAGCATCACCTTGCCAAGGTGAGGGTCGCGAGTTCGAATCTCGTCATCCGCTCCAAAGTAATACCTGGTCAGCGGCCCTTTTCTGGGCCGCTGATCTCGTTTTCCGAAGGGCCGGTCTACTAAGTCGGTCTACTACATCGCGGTTTTCGCATGGTGAGGGTCGGGCTTTCGGGGCTCGTGGTTGCGATTTCGGTGGCCGGAAGCGGTGCAACGTTTTCGGTTCTCCCGAGGGGATCTACTTCGGGAGGTGTTCGTCATGAGCGCGAATCGTGGGCCTCGCCGGCGACCGGGCGAGCCTCATCAGCAAGCCGATCCGCGGCCGGCAGGTCGCCGTTCCCACGGCGCTGGTGGCATCGTCGCGATTGCAGACGGTGTGTGGCGAGTCGATGTTGAGATCGCGGCCGATCCGGTCACGGGAGCGCGCCGCCGCGTGTCCCGACGTGTCCGAGGCTCGCGCGTCGACGCGGAAGTGGCGTTGGCCCGATTGCGTGTCGCCGATCACGATGGTCGTTTGCCGCGGCCCGGCACGAGGGCGCGCAGCGTTGGTGCGGCGTTGGAGGAGTACTTGCACGACGCCCGGATCGGCGTGGTCGAGCTTGCGCCGAAGACGGTCGTGACGACTCGGTCGGCGGTGACCACGATGTCGAAGACTGTTCTTGCCGACGGTCGAAGGTTCGGTGACGTGTCGTTGGCGCAGCTGAGTTGGCAGGACATCGAGGCGCTGTTCCGGGCGATGAAGCGGGCGGGCAGCGGTGTCGCGTGGATTCGCCGGTCAGCAACGGTGCTGTCTCGGGCGTTGGACCGGGCGCGTAAGCACGGGCTGATTGAGACGAACCCGGCCAAGGACGCGGCTCGCCCGAAGATGATTCGATCGAAACCGCATTCGCCGCTTAAGGCTGACCTGGTCGACCTCTTCGCCGAACTCGCGGATGTTGATGCAGAGATTGCCGACGCTGCCGTCATTTTGGCGGGGACAGGAATGCGGATGGGGGAGTTGCTCGGGTTGCAATGGTCCGACGTTCACCTGGGCCAACGGCAAGTCAACGTGTCGTGGGCGATCACCGACGGTGGCCCGGGCGTCGGCGTGTTGCGCAAAGAAACGAAACGGTCCGACTGGCGCGACGTTCCATTGACCTCGGGTTCGATCGCGGCGTTCCGCCGGCAAGCCGAGCGATGCACCGCTGGCTTTGGTGTGACGCCGTCGCCGGGCTTCTACGTGTTCCCCGGACGAACCGGACCGGACATGCCGCATCGCCCCGACACGTTCGGGGACCGATTCGCGGACGCCCGCGGTGCGGACACGACAACGTTCTTGCATCTGCGCCACTATGCCGCGACGTCGATGCTCGACGCGGGGGAGGACTATCGGACCGTCGCCGACATCCTTGGGAACAGCGAGACGACGCTGCGTCTGCATTACGACGGCCGAACCAACATCGACAAACGACGGGCGATCTCGGCGCTCGAATTCTCATGAAGCGTTTCGTCGAGCGCGCAGTGTCAAGGTTTGAAACGTTCGTGCTTCTGCCGAGGGGATCGTTGGGTATGAGGCCAACGACAGCTCAGCACACGTCGCCGTCATCTTCAGCGCTATTCGTCGGCGTTGAGGAAGCGGCTAGCGCCCTTGGCGTCTCCCGCTCGCTCGCGTATGCGATGGCGAACCTTTGGCTCGCCGGTGGTGAGGACGGTCTGCCCGCCATTCGACTCGGACGACGGATACTGATACGTCGTGCGACGCTCGATGAGTGGGCGAGCACCGATGCTGTGGCGAGCCGATCGGTCCGCTACTGATGTCGGCGGTGCTGGAGGCTCGATCGTGTGGTCGTACCGTTGTGACTGGAGGTGCCTGATGGATGCCGAGATCAGTGAGTTCGTGATCGGCGACAAACCGTATCGTCTTGTCCAGGGGTGGGGCGAAGCAACGCACCTTGCGCGCATCGGTCGCAATCGGGCGATCTGCGGCTACGAGGACCTGGTCGACGACGACGAGGCGTTCGTTCCCACGTGTGGCAGATGCCTGCACATCGCAACGAAATCGTTGATCGGCTCGCCGGTCGATGACCGCGTCGGGCTTGTGGCGTCGCTCGCCGTCGAGGCCGTTGTTGGGTTCGGGTCTGCAATGGTCTGCAACGTTCCGGGCGATCAGGTCGAGCCAGTCCGCGTGGCCGTACGGCGGCAACTGCGGGCTCGGCGGCTCCGCTGCAGATCGTGTCTCAACGGCGGCGTGCTTCTCGTGTGGTCCGACGATGCCTACAACGCAATCGATCCAGCCAGGAAGGAGGAACTAGAGCAAGAGGCCAACGCAAGGATCGATGCGATGTACGCGGACCGCCGCCACGACGAGCCACCGCCGCTGCCGGACCAAACCGACCGAGTCGATTGGAACACGTGGGGCTAAAGGCCGATTTGGTTGAGGCATTCGCTCAAAGGGTCGAGCGTCG
>JANMCE010000076.1:0-9961 GCA_031360915.1 Actinomycetes bacterium
CCACCTGACCGCCAGGGCAACGTGCTGCGTCCGTCGACGTCGCTCACTCTTTCGTTCCGCCTCCCTCCTACCTGCGACGCTCATGCCGCAATGGACGCAGCCACCAAGACGCTGCTCGCCGATCCGCCTTCGAACGCTACCGTGACGATAAACGGGCGCGAAGCCGCTACCGGTTGGAACGCGCCAGAGTTCGCGCCCTGGCTGCTTGAGAGTCTCGACGCCGCGTCAAGTGAGATGTTCGGATTGCCGACCCTGACTGAAGGCGAGGGCGGCAGCATTCCGTTCATGGGCATGCTGGGCGACAAGTTCCCCGACGCGCAATTCGTGATCACCGGTGTGCTCGGCCCTGAAAGCAACGCCCACGGACCCAACGAGTACCTCCACCTGCCGACGGCCGAACGCATCACGGCCGCGCTGGCCATCGTGCTCAACGATCACGCCAAGCGGTAGACGGTGTTCCGTCTGCTGCGACGCAATCGAGATTTCCGCGCCCTGTTCATTGGCGAAGTCGTCTCCCTCGGCGGGGACTGGTTCGCAACGGTCGCCATCGTGGGCGTGCTGAGCGACGCCACCAACGGTTCGGCCCTCGCCATCGCCGGAATCTTCGTCGCGCAAATGCTGCCGTCATTCCTGCTTTCACCGTTCGCAGGGCCGGTCGCCGACCGATTTGATCGCCGTATCGTGATGGTGGCGTCATCGCTCCTCGCCAGCATCGCCGCTCTTGGGTTCCTTTTCGTCAAACCGGGCCACATCTGGGTGGCTTACGTGTCGCAGCTCATCATCTCGAGCCTGGCCGCATTCTTCGCTCCCGCCGCTGGTGCTGCGCTGCCGAACCTGATCGATGCTTCCGATCTCCCCGACGCCATCCGCGCCACCAGCTCGCTGTGGGGCATCATGCTGGCTGTCGGCGCCGCGACGGGCGCACTGTTCAACCAGCTCTTCGGCCGCAATGCGTCATTCGTTGCCAACGCAGCCAGCTTCGTCATCGCTGGTTTCGCGATGTGGACGATTCGGCGTTCGACCAACGCCGAGCGCGGCTCGGTACGACCACGGGTCCATCCGATCAAAGACAGTCACGAAGCCATGGTGTACGCCCGCCGTGACCCGGCGCTCGTGGCTCTGCTCTTCGCAAAGGGCGGCGTCGGCTTGTCAGGTGGCGTGGTCGCGCTGCTCACAACACTGTCCGTTGAGCGGTTCCATGCCGGTGACACAGGCGTCGGTTTTTTGCTTACTGCCCGTGGCGTTGGTGTCGTGGTCGGTCCGCTTTGGGCAAAGCGCTACACCGCAAACGGCATGGCCACAGTGCTAAAGGTCTGTGGCCTGTCGTGCGTGGTGTACGGCGCGGCGTACGTTGGTGTTGCGATGGCACCGGTCATTGGTCTTGCTGCCCTCGGCACCATGGTTGCCCACCTCGGCGGCGGCAATCAGTGGTCCCTGTCGGTGTACGGCATTCAGGCCCGATCGTCCGATGAGTTCCGCGGCAGGGTCCTGGCCGCCGACATGGCAATCGTGATGTTGGCCTCAACCATCAGCTTCTTCGCAGCTGCGTTCCTGCAGCGAACACTCGGTACAGGAACGGCCATGGCCATACTGGGCGTGCTGGCGGTGGCGTGGGGTCTCCTCTACCTCCGCCTCACCCGAACTCTTCGCGAGGAAAACGTGCTCCAAACCCAGCCGGCCTAGGTCCGTCAAATTCGCGGTGTTACATCCCGTGAGGCAGCGATATCATGGTGATCGTGGAAGTTCGCCGACCCGATCTAAGTAAGTACGCCGGTCGCTACGTCGCGCTCGACCTGGCCACCGATGTCGTTTTAGCCGACGCTGCCACCATGCTTGATCTCGTGAAGATCATTCGGGAACGCGGGCTTCGAGCGTCGATCGTTCGGGCACCACGAGACGATGAGCCGGTGCTCGTCGGTCTCGGATGATCAAACGGCCCCCCGTCTATCCCTTCTACGCCGAGGAACATCTCCGACGCGGCAGAACCGTGCTTCGCGCAGATGATCCCGCCGCGCGAGTCTGGGTTGAGGATGGACTTCGCCGTCGACCTGTGAATGCGCATTTCGCATCTGTACCGAACCGCGCTCGGCGCGGCAGGCGTACCCATGGACGGAAATCGAATCGTGCTGGATGGCGCTACCGTGCAGCGGTGTGTCGGAGCCGGTGTCGCTCACATCAGTTGGTTAGATCGCGAGTGCGCAGCCCGGGGGCTCCGTCAACGCGGCCGACACGCCCCCTCGCTGCTGTTCGATGAATGAAACCCGGATCGGCAGCGGGTCAGTGGCGTACACGTCACGCGAATGAACTTGTCGACTCGCCGACGTCGCTCACAGTTTGGTCGTAACGGCGCGGAGTCATGTGAGCTGCGATGAACCGAACAACTGACGCGATCGAGACGGTTGACGAGCTCAAGATATCGTATTACGTTTAGTAAGTGGAGTTTCATCGTTCGGCTGCTCGTCACGGCATCGGTGAGGCGGACATCATCCACGCCGTGGAGCACGCAACTGTCGTCGTTGATCTGGATGCCGATGCCGACCCGCCGAAGGTTCTGGTCATCGGCCCGGGGAAAGACGCACAACTCGTAGAAGTCATCATTCTCAATCTCGCCGACGACCGACAGCTCGTCATCCACGCAATGCCACTCCGCCCAACGTTTCACGACTTACTCCCTGAAGGAGGATCCTGATCATGGCTGCGAAGAACAAGCCCTACGTCACCCGCACCGGACGCGTCCTGAGCGAGGCTGATGTCGACGCCATCGCCGACGAGGTTGCCGGCGACATTGATGTCGAAGCGTTGAAGCCGCGCCGCCGTGGCCGCCCCAAGCTCGAAGGTGGTCCGGCCGACGTCGTTCCTGTCCGGCTCGACAGCATGCTTCGAGCCGCCGTCGAGGACCGTGCATCGACCGACCAAACAACCACCAGCGAAGTCATCCGCGAGGCACTGCGTCGGTACTTGCACGTCGCCTGAAGGCTCCCGGAACCAGGAAGGGATGGCAGCGCCATTTCTGTTTGAGTCCATCAGGGTGAACGTACAGTCTGAACTCATCAGCCATTTTCGCGAATGTGAACCGTGACTGGTCATTAACCCGTCGGGACCCAAACAAAAACATCCGCCAGCAAGCCGCGACTGCCCACCCCCCATCGGAAGAACGCCAACTTGCCTTCGCCCCGCCTAAGACCGTCAGCCTTCGGGGGTGGGGATGGCCGTTGCGTCGAGCACTTGAAGGTGGTTCGACAGCACGTCGCTGTTGGGAATGAACACGATCGAGCCGTCCTCCAACTGCATCTCCATGCTCGCGGGACGCACCGCAACGATGCGCCCGGTTCGACCGGCGGTCTTGACCGTCCAGCCCGGATGCACCACACCACGCAGATAGCGGCCGGCGGCGATGTGACGCGAGATATCCCTCCCGCCGAACCCAACCAGCAGGGCCGCTGAAAGCGAAACGCAGGCCAGCACGGCAGCGAGAACCAGGTTGACCACCGCGGTGTCGATGCCCAACTGGGCGACACCGATCAACCCGGCGAAGGCCATCACCACGGCTGCGATCATGCGCTCGAGACCGGGCTTGCGCTGCCCGGTTGCCTTCAAGATGCCGCGGCCCACCGTCATGCCGAGCAGCGTGCCAGCCACCTTGCCGGCGATGATCATGACACCAGCCACCACGACCTTCGGAACATAGGCGATGATGCTGCTTGGGATGTGGTCGAGTGAGCCGGGGCTGGACTGAGCCAGCGCGAACAGGACACCGGCCACGACGAACAGCCAGAACACAAAGCTGGCAATAGCCGGTGCCACTTCCTTGATGGCGTCGGGCTGATTTGGCCTGGTGAGGTACTTCTTCAACAACGGGGCCAGGATGGAACCCAGGATGAAGCAGACCGCTATAACCGCGCCCGCGATTATCAATGACTTCATTTATTGTGCTCCCTGAATTCGTTTCGGATCGACAAGCACTGACGCTGTCCGCCACGGCAAGGTCAACATGTCGAGCAACAGCGCCGGCGTCTCCCCCGCCTTGGGCGATGGGGTGACAGCCCGCAGCATGCGCTCGCGGAAGTCCTCGGTTGGTGCCAGGGCCTCTTCGAGGTGCGAGCCCATAGTCGGGCTGAACTCGGTCAGCTCATCGAGACGAACGGCTGCTTCAGGATGCTTTTCGATATAGCGCTCCAGCCGCGCGGGAGCCTCGTCGAGCCACTTGAGCAGGTCTGCATCGGTTGCCTTGCGAAACGGGACGCTCATCGCCATTCCTTCAATCGTTCCGACAGCGTACGCCTTGCCCTGAACAACCGCGTCTTCACCGTGGGCAACGGCAGACCGAGCACCTCAGCAATTTCCTCATAACTCATGCGTTCGATCTCGCGAAGCACGACAATTGATCGGCTCACGCTGTCGAGCGTGTCGAGCGCAAGCCACAACCCGTCCACTGCGGCACGGCCAGCAACGGTGCGTTCGGTGTCGATCTGTCCGACAGCCTGCTCGGTTTCACCCATCACCATTGGGTCGCGGGCTTCTTCCCGACGGCGACGCAGCGACGACACGGCGCAGTTGTGGGTGATGCGCAGCACCCAGTTCTTGAGCGGCGCGTCGCCCCGATAGTCACCAATGTGCTGCCACGCTCGAAGCAACGCTTCCTGCACCACGTCTTCGGCCATGGTTCGTTCACCCACGATCGACTGCGCGACCCGGTACATGGCGGGGCCGAACTCGGCGACGAGATCCTCGATCGGAACTGCGGCAAATTCACCCGGCGGCTCGGCGACGGCGGCGCTCACGAGACACCCCGATCAGCGGGCGCGACACAAAAGGCACTCCGGTCGTGGACCGCGTCGAGGACAATTCGGAGGAGGAATGGAGACATTGCGGTTGATTCCGGTCGAAAAGCTGTGAGGCTCGAACGGGACGGATGCGAACGATAGTCGGCTGCGCTCGGTTCCCAAAGCAGCTAAATGGGCACTAAGCCGCAGAATTTCGTGTCTACCCCGGATTTCCACGTACCGTGAGTCCATGAGCGGATGGAATTTCGCAGACGTCTGGGAGAATCACGCTGATCGATTTCCGGATGCACCCGCCCAGGTCTGGGGCGAGCAGCGGACTACCTGGCGTCAGTTTGATCGGCGAGCCGATGGTCTCGCCAACGTGATGCTGGCTCCAGGCGTCGTCGAGCAGGACAAGGTTGCGCTCTACCTGTACAACCGACCCGAGTACCTTGAGTCGACTTTCGCGACCTTCAAGGCAGGGCTGGCGCCAGTCAACACCAACTACCGCTACGGCATCGAAGAACTGGCCTACCTCTGGGACAACGCCGACGCCGTTGCGGTCGTGTTCGAAGGATGCCTCACCGACCGAGTTGAGGCTGTGCGTCAACGCCTGTCCAAGTTGCGCACCTTCATTCACGTCGCCGACGGCTCAGGCCAGCTTCGACGTGATCGAACTCCTGGAAACAATCGCCCGCGAGCGGGTCAAGTCGATCTCCATCGTGGGTGATGCCTTCGCCAGCCCCATTCTGCGCGCCCTCGACGCCGAACCGAATCGTTTCGACATCAGCTCGCTCCGGGTCATCGTGTCCTCGGGCGTGATGTGGAGTGCTGACCGAGTTGGCTAAGAGTTCCCTGTGAATGTTCATGGCGGGGAATGCGTTGCCTGACGAAGTAGGTTGACGCTTTGAGAGCACCCTTCCGACAACGCTCCCAGGAGTATCACCCCATGCCCAATCCCGTTCTCAATGACAAAGCCTTCCGCGAAGCCTCTGGCGCGGGCTGGGCCGCCCCCGATAGTGCCACCCAGTACAGGGCAGGCATCACCGACGGCCCGTCGTCCCCGATGGCCTCCACCGGTCGCATGACCATGTCCGGTACCATGACTGCCACCGCCGTGCTGTTTGGCCTTCTACTTGCCGCCGCCGTTTTCGGCTGGAACGCGGTAAAGACCGGTACCGGTTTTCCGTCATGGATACTCGGGGCGATTCTCGGCGGGTTCGTGCTCAGCATGGTGCTGCGGTTCAAGCCGAAGATGGCCATGGTAATCGCCCCGATCTATGCCCTCATCGAAGGGCTCGTGGTCGGCGGAATTTCCAAGGTCTACAACGAGGCCTACAAGGGCATCGTGTTCCAGGCGGTCGGCGCCACGCTTGGCGTGTTCGCCATCATGCTCACCCTCTTCGCCACCCGCATCATCAAGGTGACCGACCGCATGCGTCGAGTCGTTGGTGCCGCAACGGGCGGGCTGATGTTGTTCTACCTCATCTCGATCGTGCTTCATCTCTTCAAGGTCGACGTACCCCTGATCAACTCGGCGTCCGGCTTCGGCATCCTGTTCAGCGTGCTCGCTGCTGGACTTGCCGCATGGCACCTCACGCTCGACTTCGACAACATCGAGAAGTGGACCAAGGCCGGGTCACCCAAGTACATGGAGTGGTACGCGGGTTTTGGCCTCATGGTCACCGTAGTCTGGCTGTACCTTGAGCTGCTCCGGTTGCTGTCGAAGCTGAACCGTCGGTAAGCGTCTCGCCAACGCCCGTGTTCGGTCCCTTCTGGCGGCCCAACCCGGGCGTTAACCATTTTCGGCCCGTCTCGCTGAGAAACTGAGAGACAACCTGCACAAAACAGCACTGTTCTTACCTCACTTCTGTGGAGAGCACGCCGATCATTGAGGACATGTCCCGTAGGACCATCCTCGCCATCTCATCCCTCGTTGCCACCGCCACCATGGCTGCAGCGCCCGCCCTCGCCGCCGCCACTCCCGCGCCTGCAGCCGACACCCAAGCTGCGTCGTCGGTTGCCGCCGCTCCCGCGTCGTCGGCTGCGCTGGCACCGAGTTCGTCGGCTGCCCCTGCGTCATCGGAGGTAGCGGTGTCGAGCACCGTGGTCGCCAACGATTCGTCGGTTCCGACGGCCGACACCGGTTCGTCCACCACGGCAGGAGCTTCGGGTTCATCCACCAGCGTCGCCGGCACTGCCTCATCGACGCCCGGAGGTTCGACTTCGGTTGCGACGGGCGTGTCTTCGACGACCAGCGTTGCAGGAACCGGTTCGTCCACCACCACGACGATTGCCACCAAGCCCGGCGCAGGCCCAGCCACCACCGTTTCCAAGGTTGCCTCCGCTGGCGCCGCCAACACCACCACAACGTCGGTCGACCCGGCTGCTGCCGTCAACAAGTCGCTGTTCGAAGCGCCTGTCGGCGGATGGCCGATCCGTCCGATCGTGTTCCCAACGCTCGGAGCTGTCAGCTATTACGACGGCTGGGGTGACTACCGCGGCGATATCGCGACCCACTTCCACATCGGCGTCGACATCCTCGGCTCCAAGCTGCAGCCACTGGTCGCCGTTACCAACGGCCAGATCAGCCACATCGTGCAGAACCACGTCACCGCCGGTTGGGGTTTGGTCATCACCGACGACGAAGGTTGGGACTACCGCTACTATCACATGAACAACGACACGCCCGGCACCGACGATGCGTCCAACCCGACCCGGTGGCGTTTCGCACCCGGCATCACCGAGGGCAGCCGAGTGGTTGCCGGCCAGCTCATTGGGTACATGGGCGACAGCGGCGACTCCGAAGCCACCACCCACACCCACTTTGAAATCCACCGCCCCGACGGCACGCCCATCAACCCATTCCCGAGCGTACGTTCCGCGGAGAAGGGCACCCGCTGCAACCCGGTGAAGGGTTTGGGTGACATGCCCAACTTCGTGCCCCCAACCGATGCCGACGCAGAGATCGTCACCATCGACGCGTATTCCGGTATTGGCAGCTTCACGCTGTCGGCCAACGGCACCGTCTTCCGTGTCGGAACCGCCCGCCAGATCGGCGACCCACGCTTCAACCAGGCCGACGGCGCCTGCAACGAGCCCGGCAAATAGGCCCTCCCCTACGGCAACGGCCTCTCGCTTCGGCGAGGGCCCTTGTCGTTTTGAGGCTCAGTCGCTTTTTAGGCTCAGTGACTGACCTGGCCGCCGACATGGCTGACCAGCCGCCAACGGCCATCGGACAGCACGAATATGTTCATGGCCGCAACCGTGGCACCGGACGCCTCGTTGAGCACGTTTTCGTCGCAGGTCACCCAGGCGACATCGCCTTCCACCTCGACGACCTCGTTGGTGATGATGAACTGGTTGTGACCACCATTGGTGAGCAGCGTGAACCAGGATGCGGCCACCTGCTGCCATCCCCGCAGCATCGGCCAGCCCGGATGCACGCACGTAGCCCGCTCGGTGTGCTCCCACAAGCTGTTCATGCTGTCGAGGTCGTTCTCCTCGAAGGCCTGGTAGAACGCCATGTTCGCAGCCCGGACCGCTTCGCGATCGAGAAGATGACCTGCCATCGCCCGACCTTAGCTGAGTTCTGCGGCCCATGAACCGAACCTTGACACACCCCTCGCGTACGATGATCCTCATGGAAGCCACCATTGCTCAGCGCAGCTTTCCGGTGCCTACCAATCTTTCACCCAGCCGGGTTGATGCCTTTACGTCGTGCCCGTTGCAGTTCCGGTTTGCCAGCATTGAAAAGCTGCCCGAACCGCCCAGCATTCCGGCCACCAAAGGTTCGCTCGTCCACCGTGCGCTTGAGATGCTGTTCATGCTGGAACCGGCCGAACGTACGCTTGTAGCCGGTCTCACCGCGCTCGATCAGGCAGCCACCGAATTTCAGTCCGATGCCGAGTGGATCGGACTCGGGCTCGACGTTGAAGGCGAGCAGCTGGTGCTCGACGACGCAGAGAAGCTGGTGCGCAACTACTTCACCATGGAAGATCCCACCGCGGTCAGCGCCATCGGGCTGGAGTTGCGCCTTGAGGTGCCCGTCGGCAGCCTGCACCTGCGCGGCATCATCGACCGGCTCGACCGCACGCCCGAGGGCCACATCATCGTGGTCGACTACAAGACGGGCAAGCCACCGCGGGTGAACAACGAACAATCAAAGCTCGGCGGGGTCAACTTCTACGCGTTCTTGTGCCAACAGTTCTTCGGGCAGCGACCGGCCGAGGTGCGCCTCATGTATCTCTCCACCGGGGAAACCATCATCGCTCGCCCCACCGAACAGTCGGTCAACTTCCTGCCGAAACGCACGCTGGCCGTGTGGGGCGCAGTTGAGAAGGCGTGTTCGTCGGGCAACTTCCAACCCCGCCAGGGTCCGCTCTGCAACTACTGCTCCTTCCAAGCGTGGTGCCCAGCCTTCGGTGGTGACCCCGAGTTGGCCGCGCTTGAGTCCACGGCCGCTCTGGCCGAAGCTCTGCCTTCCGCCGAGTAGTCAATCGTGACACCTGCGCTCGATCGCGCCGATGAACAACTCGACAACGCCCTCGATTGCGTTCGCGGCAATGCCGTGGCCGACCGAGTGTTTTACACCGCGTCACAGGTCGGTGATTTCAGCATCATCTGGCACGTACTCAACGTTGGCCTCCTACTCCTCGGCGTACGAACCCGCAAGCAGGCGGTGCGTCTGGCGCTGTGTCTGGGTGCCGAATCGCTCATCGTCAATCAAGGCATCAAGCGACTCTTCCGCCGCAAGCGACCGGTGTCCGCCGATGTTCATCCGCACGCCGTGCGCATGCCGTCCACCAGCAGCTTTCCGAGCGGCCACGCCTCGTCGGCTGCCTTCGCCGCCCATCTCCTCGCCGACGACCATCCGGGCCTGCGACCCCTGTTCTGGTTGATAGCCGCCATCGTCTCGTTGAGCCGGCCCTACGTACGGGCCCACCACGCATCTGACATCGCAGGTGGGCTGGTGACCGGGTCGGTCCTCGCCCGGGCCGCCCGCGGGCTGTGGCCTCGCTAGCGCCGCTCACGGTTACGGACCGCTAGCCTCTCGACGTGGCTCGATCCGTGACGTTCGACAGCAAAATGAGTGACGCCGAAGGTCTCATGTGGCGGCTTGAAAAAGATCCGTTCCTGTCGTCCACGTTTGCCAACATCACCATCACCGATCAACCCATCGACGTCGAGCGCTTCCG
>JANMCE010000442.1:0-4826 GCA_031360915.1 Actinomycetes bacterium
ATCCGCGAGCCGCTCCGTGTACGCCGGTTGGTGAATTCCACTGGCCCACAGCACAAGGGCGTCGTCGGTATTCTCGTAGTAGCGCTTCCGCACGCCTTCCTGCAGGAAGCCGAACCGGTGGTAGAGACGCTGCGCCGCCACATTGGTGTGACGCACTTCGAGCGTGAGGCTTACCGCGCCATGTTCGCGAGCGATTCGAGCAACGGTCAGCATCAGGCGGGTGCCGATCTTGTGACGGTGCCACATTGGGTCGACCGCGATGTTCGTGATGTGCGCGGAGGGTGAACCATCCCGGGCATCCTCGGCAAACATCAAGCCTGCGTAGCCGACAACGCGACCGTCGATACGAGCGACAATGTATCGACGCTGATGCCTCGGCGCCCCGATCTCGTTGGTGAAAACCGTCGGTGCCCACGGACGTGGGTAGACTTGCTTTTCGATCTTCATGATTTGGCGAAGATGTCGGCGTTTCATCGGGCTCATCACAACCGTTGCCACCACCGGTTGCGTCTTCATCGGTGGCGACCTTGACGGGTGATCCAGTTGATCTCGGCATCTGGCTGTCGCAAGTAGAGCGGGTCGAGTTCCCACGGGTTCACGAACTGCTCGCGCAACGCCTGCGCGTGGGCCAATTGAACAAGCGGCGCGGCCGACGGATGGGCCAACCACGCATCGGCAAACGCCGCCTTAGGTAGCTCGGACACAAACTGGTCGCGATAACGAAGGGCGCCGTCGCCGACAAAGAGCAGATCGTCGCGCACAACCAGCAGCTCAGTGATGAGGTCCTCTGTCGTGCCGACCGCTGGCTCTGTCAACCGTTGAATTCCGCCCGGTGCCTGCCGGTAGAGCGCGTGGTAAATCTCGCCGCGCCGCGCATCGATGACTGCCACGATGGTGCGATCGGTGTGGCGCAATGGGAACGCCAGCAGGTCGAGGCTGGCGATGCCGACCATGGGTACTCGCAGCGCATGGGCCAACACCTTGGCGGTAGCGATGCCGACCCGCATACCGGTGAACAACCCGGGGCCGACATCGACGGCGATGCAGCCAAGTTCGGCCAGGGTGACGTCGGCTTGTTGGCAGATGAACTCAATCGCGGGGGCAAGCGTTTCTGCGTGACGCCGGCCGCCCGTGACTTCGTGCAGCGCAATGACGCCTTCGTGCCCACCGATAGCGCAGCCAATCCGATGGGTTGCTGATTCGATTCCCAGGATCAGCACTACGACCAGGTCTCCCAGGTGGCGGACAGGCGGGCCAGCCTTGGCCCCCACGATGATCCGGTGGCGTCGATCTCGATAACGCGATCGTCGGTCTCTTCCCCGTACGAAATAAGGATCTCTAACCGATCCTTCGGCAACACGTCGGCCACCGCGTCGCCCCACTCGATGAGCGTGACACTGCGATCGTCGATCAGTTCGCCGATCGCCAGATCGGCCACTTCGTTCATGCGATCGAGGCGGTAGACGTCGAGGTGATGCAACACCCTTGGCCTCCCCGGCTTTGGGGTAATGGGATATGACCGCACGAGCGTGAACGTGGGGCTGGTGATCGTTTCGCTGATATCGAGGCCAACGGCGAATCCCTGTGCGAATGCCGTCTTGCCGACACCCATTTCGCCGGCCAGCACGATCAGGTCGCCGGACTTGGCTGCCTTGGCCAATGCGGCGGCGACGGCCTTAGTGGCCGTCGCCTCGCTGGTGCGCAGGATGATCACGCGATCAACGCCAACGATTGGCAGTCAGGCGGGGCACCGAAAGAATCTACCGCCTTGGCGATGACCAAGCGGTGGTCAGAAACGGGCCGAGACCAGTTCCTGTTCCAACTCGTCCACTTCGGCGACGGCCGCGTCAGCTCGTGACGGCAGGAAGGCTGCTGCCACAATCATGCCGAGAACCGCAACGCCCGCAGTGATGAGCGTGTCGACCCGCAGCCCGTCGGTGAAGGCCTTTCGAGCCAAAGCGGTGAGGGCAGGACCGCGCTCGCCGGCCTGCTGGGCTACCGCCAGCGCACCACCCAGGGAGTCTTTCGCGACTTTCAGCGCAGCGGGCGGGATGGGCTGGCCGGCGAGGGCATCACCGATCCTACCGGCGTACACCGAGGCGATGGCGCTGCCGCCAACTGCGACGCCCAGGGTACTTCCGAGTTCCCGGGTCGTGTCGTTGACGGCAGAGCCAACGCCGGCCGCTTCCCGAGGTAGCGAACCCATGACGCTCTCGGTTGCGGGAGCCATCGCCAAACCCATTCCCGATCCCATCACCAGCATGGCGACCATTGCGAGCGTGTAGGACGAGTCGACTTTCATCGAGGACGCGATCAGCAGGCCGATGGCGAACGTGCCGAGTCCACCGGCAACCAGTGCCTTGGTGCCAACCCTGTCAACGAGCTTCGGTGACAGGGGGGCGAACACCATGACGGCGGCTGCGAACGGCAGCGTGCGAACACCAGCACCAAGTGCGCTGTATCCGAGTACACCCTGCAGATACTGAGCCACGCCAAAGATGAAACCGGTGAGGGCGAAGAACAACAGCGTGATCGACAGGCTGGCTGCCGTGAAGCGCATGTTCTTGAAGAACCGAACGTTCAGCATCGGGTCGGTTAGACGCGATTCCAACAAGGCAAAGCCCACCAGCACCAAAGCGCTAACGGCGAACGCAGCCACAATCGGCGTGCTCGTCCAACCCTTCGACGGTGCCTCAATGACAGCCCACACGAGTGCACCGAGTCCGATGATGGAAAGTGCAGCGCCCTTGAGGTCGAGCTTGGCGGTGCTGCCGTCCTTCGACGTAGGAATCATCACGCCTCCGACAATGATTGCAATTGCAATAATCGGCACGTTGACCAGGAAGATCGAACCCCACCAGAAGTGGGCCAGCAGAAATCCACCGGCCACCGGCCCCAGCGCAATAGCTAGACCAGACACTGCGGACCAGATGCCAATGGCGGCAGCGCGTTCTTTCGGGTTGGTGAACACGTTGGTAAGGATCGACAGGGTGGCGGGCATGATCATGGCGGCACCAACGCCCATCACGGCGCGAGCAGCGATCAACTGACCGGTGCTGGAACCGAGCGCAGCGGCCAGCGATGCGACGCCGAACACGATGAGGCCGAGGGTCAAAATACCCTTTCGCCCCCGACGGTCGCCCAGCGCTCCTGCGGTCAGAAGAAGGCAGGCAAAGAACAACGTGTACGCATCGACAATCCACTGCAGCTGACTGGTCGTAGCATGGAGGTCGCGCACGAACGTGGGCAACGCCACGTTCACGATGGTGTTATCGACCACAATGAGCAGCAACGACAAACACAGCACGCCCAGAATAGCCCAGCGGCGAGGATTCGCTTCGGGGTGAATATCATTGTTATCCATGTCGTCAAGATAACTCCGTTATCCAAGAAGGTCAAGTGACAATCGACACGCGACGCCGAAAACTCGACGACACCGGCAAGCTGCTAGTTCAGGCCGCCAGCAAACTTCTGGCCGATGAGGGTCCGACCGCGCTCACCGTGCGCCGCATCAGCGCCGCCGCTGGCGTGTCCACTATGAGCCTGTACGACCGCTTCGGCGACAAGAACGGTGTCCTCGATGAGTTGTTCATAGGCGGTTTCGAGGAACTGTCGAAGTCGATCACACGAGCCACGCAGAAGGTCGAGAGCCCCCTTGAGAGTCTGGCCGCCGGCCTCAGGACGTACCGAAAATGGGCTTTGGCCAACCGCACCCAGTGCACGGTGATGTTCAGCAAAGCTTTCGCCGACTACGAGCCCTCCGATCTAGCCCACATCACTGCGGCACACACCTTCGAGATCCTGATCGAGGGCGTGCGCATCGCCATGGAAGCAGGGGCGCTCCGCAAGGACGTTCCCCGCGATGTGGCCGGGTCGCTGTGGGCCTCCACCCACGGACACGTCACGCTGGAGTTGGCTGGCGTCGCCGAACATGTCGGCCTCACTGGCAAACACTTCGACCTGACCGTCGCCACCCTGCTGCGAGGCTTCGCGGTTTAGCCGTTCACGTAGACGCGGGACACGCGTTTGCTGATGCCGCAGACGATCTCATACGCGATGGTGTCCAACCGCGTGGCCCATTCGGCGGCGGTGATCTGCTCGTCCCGCTGTCGACCGATCAACACCACCTCGTCACCCACGTCGACCTTGTCGTCGCCGCAGTCGACCATAAGTTGATCCATTGTGATAGCCCCGACAATGTTGCGTCGCTTGCCGCCGATCAGCACTGCCCCTCCAACTGCGAAGAGCCGACGCGGGACGCCATCGGCGTAGCCGATCGGCACGGTAGCGACATTGGCGGCCGATGAAAACGTGTGGAGAAGGCCGTAGGAGAGTGCGTCTCCGGCGGCGAGACGCTTCACGAAACTCACTTTCGCTTTCAATGACAAAGCGGGTCGGAGATCCGACGCGAGATCGTCCACTCCCGGTCCGGGAGAGATGCCGTAGATCGCAATGCCGCCGCGGACCATGTCTCTGCGCGCTGCAGGGTGCGCCATGAGCCCCGCCGAATTCGCAGCGTGGGTGCGCACCACCGGTGTAATCAACGAGGAGAAACGCTCAAGCTGTCGCACGTTGTAGGCGTTGCCCGGATCGTCAGCAACAGCGAGGTGGGTGAAAATGCCGTCCACCCGAAGCACGTGGGAGACCTGATCGAGCTGGTGAAGGAGTGCGTCAAGTTCGGCAGGGGCGACGCCGACGCGGTGCATGCCGGTGTCGACCTTCACGTGCACTGGGTAGGGGCTCGCCGCCGTTGAGGTTCCGACCGCATCGGCAAGCGCTCGCACCGCAGCCACCGTGTAGACGGTCGGCGTGAGGTCGTTGGCGAC